>CAIUEN010000459.1 GCA_903898185.1 uncultured Verrucomicrobiales bacterium | reverse complement strand
CCAATGAGGCGGAATTCCGCCATAAACGCTCTCGAGGGTGCCAACCCCTCCGGTATGATTAACTTCCCAGGCAATTTGAGTATCGGATGCGCCTTGAGAGCGGCGAACCAGAACGAAAAAAGCCCTCATTCCGTGCGAAGTAAACTTCTTCTTGAGCGAGCCATTGCTAAACAACCGCTCCAAGGCTTTGGTGAGAGCACCGTTGCTGACTCGATTGCCATCGGTCTTGGTTCGTCCAGGGAAATACCACGGAGAAGTTGGGTATTCTCGATCGTGCCATACCTTGTGAGCCTTCAGCAGAGCTTCGAGACCTTCATGAACCATAACATAAGGGTTATCGCGACCGGGTTTCTTGCTGCGTCGCACGCAGAGAGATTTGCCATCCTCTGTGAGGCCGCCGGGTTCATCCCGCCGTGCATCCATTCGCAGGGAGAGGACTTCATTGGTGCGCAAGCCGGTGAGCCCCTCACAAAGAAGCTGCCAGCCGAGGGTCTCGCTGGGTTTGCTACGAAAGAGCAATTGAGCGATGGCATGCAACTCATCGACATCGGCAGGGGCGCATTCGCGGCAATGGCGAGCGTCACGGGCACTGTGATAACGATTGCGAGATTTTATGGGGTTGAGCTTGACCATTTCTTTTCGAACTGCCCAGCCAAGGGCGTTGCTGAGGGTTGTCAGTTCCAAGTCAGTAGTTCGGTGTCCCTGTCCCTTGCTGGCGTTTTTGACGCGCCAATCATGATACGCGTCCAAGGCGTTCATGGTGAGATCGTCGACCAAATTGCCGGTGGTGAAATAATCCAGGAGTTTCTTGCAATTATATTCCTCCATTCCAACGCGTTCGCGTTTTCGCCCCCGTTTGTCGGGATAGCCATCATCTTGGTATCTTTGGAGGACTTTGGCAACTGTGACCGATCGAGTGGCATTATCGGGTTCCAAGGCCAGGCCGAGTTTGGCTGCGGCCTTGGCGGCTCTGCGCGCGTCCATACGTTCGAGTGCTTGGCGCAGGCGGGTGGTTTCAAGGCTGCGGTAAGTATCCTGGCCATCATGGAAGACGCGGATATAATAAATGCCACTGCTTGGATCGCAGTAAAGGGCACGTTCACCATCAACTTTTTGTAATCGAGACATAGAAGCGACCGGGTACAAACCGGGTACGGGGAGAATATACATGGAAGCGCGGAAAATGCAAAAACCACAATTTTACCTATGAAGAAAGTGGTGCACCCAAAAGGAGTTGAACCTTTAACCTTCTGATCCGTAGTCAGATGCTCTATCCAATTGAGCTATGGGTGCAACTCTTGATTATCAGGCGTTTGCTTGCCTGGTGGACATGGCGAATTGACTATCTGATATTGGATTTTGACACTGCTCGCATGGACCCGAAGATCACATCTCAAATCTAACAGCACTGCCGATTTGTGGCAGAAAACCAACCTCTCGAACATCGTCCGCTACGTTCCATCTGGGATATATTTTGCCAGAATCCGAGTTCATAGCAAGCTGATTCGTCAGATGATTCGTCAGTCCCAAACCCTGCGAGATACGCAGAAGGAAAACCAGTCTCATTCCCCCACAACCGCCCGCATCGCAGCAAATAGATTCTTTCCGGCGTTCACTGTCACCGGAGTCTTGGATTTCTCGTCGTCGGATTCAACCAGTTCGCCGGGCAGTTCGCGCAGGAAGGGGGATGGATGGCACGTTACCGCTTGTCCGTACTTTTTGCGCGTCGCGCAGTGGCTGATCGAAAGCGTTTGCATGGCGCGCGTGATCGACACGTAAAAGAGCCGCCGCTCCTCGTCCATGGTTCCTTCCTCCTTCGAACGCGTGTGCGGCAGCAACCCGTCCTCAAGACCGACGATGAAGACATGGGGGAATTCCAAGCCTTTGCAACTGTGCATCGTGATGAGAGTCACGGCGTCGCCGGTGGTCTCCTTGTCATCGGCGCGGTCGGAGTCCAATGTCAGGTCTTCGAGAAACTCGTCCAATCGCTCGGAGGGCTTGGGACTGTAATTGTTCGCGCTGTCCAATCCGGAGAGCAACTCTTTGAGGTTGCGCATCCGGGCGTCGGCCACATCAGGATTCTTCTCGGACTTCCGCAGATCGTCCATGTAGCCAACCTGGTTCAACAGTTTCTCAGCCCAAGCCTGCAATGACATGCCCTGGCCGGAATTGATCAGAGCACGGTTGTCCTCGATCAACTGCGCAAAATCCACGATGCTCTGCCGGGCTTGTGCCGCAAAGCTGTCGAGCACGTCACTTCGTTTCATCGCCCCGAATACGGAGCAATGCCGTTGATGACTGGCTTCGATCAACCGTTCCATCGTCACATCGCTCAAGCCGCGCGCCGGGACGTTTGCGATGCGCAGGATGCTGATGTCATCATCTGGATTGATGAATGTTTTCAAATAGGCCAGCACATCTTTGATTTCGCGCCGGTCAAAGTAGCTCTGACCGCCGATCAGATGGTAACGGACGCTCCCCTTGCGCAAGGCGCTTTCCAGCGCCCGCGACTGCTGGTTGGTGCGAAACAGGATCGCCTGATCCTTCCACGGAGTCTGTTCCGAAAGTCGCGCAAACTCAATCCGCTCGACGATTGAGCGCGCCTCGGCTTCGTCATCGGAGTAGGAGCAGAGCAGGATTCTCTTGCCCTGCCCTTTCTGCGACCAGAGCTGCTTCCCCCGGCGGCGCAGGTTGTTCTTGATGACCGCGTTGGCGGCCGAGAGGATGGTGGTGGTCGAACGATAGTTCTGCTCCAGTTTGACAACCTTCACCTTCGGGAAATGCCGCTCCATCTCAAGGAGATTTGCGATTTCGGCGCCACGCCAGCCGTAAATGCTCTGGTCGTCATCGCCCACCACGCATAGGTTCTTGTGTCCGGATGTCAACTGATGCACCAGCTTGAACTGCGCGGCATTGGTGTCCTGGTATTCGTCCACCATGACGTAGCGATACTTGCGCCGACAGGCATCCAAGGCATCGGGATGTTCATCAAAGAGCCGCAGGGTCAGCAGGATCAGATCGTCAAAATCAACCGCATTGCAGGCTCGCAGGGCGCTTTCGTAGCGCGGTTGAATGCGCGCCGCCATCCCGGCGCCTACAGGGTCGCGAAGGGCCGCGCCGGAGCGGTTCCCGGTGTTCTTGAATCGGCTCAAATGACTGAGGATCGCGCCGGGATCCATTTTTTCGCTTTTGTTCGAAATGTGACTGAGGATTTTCTTGACCGCCCCAAGCTGCTCGGATTCGCTGTAAATCACGAAATTGCGCTTGTAACCCAGCTTCTCGATGTGCTGGCGCAGAATCCGCACGCAGAGCGAATGGAACGTGGAAATGGTCGGACGCTCGGGCTTCTCGCCGTTGGCGGCTCGCTTGGGTTTGGGAATCATCTTGAGCACGCGCTCCTGCATTTCACGCGCGGCCTTGTTGGTGAACGTGACGGCCAGAATGTTGCCCGGCTCGATCCCTTTTTCGATCATGTGCGCAATGCGAAAGGTAATGACCCGTGTCTTGCCCGTTCCAGCGCCCGCCAGGATCAGAACCGGCCCTTCGATGGTCGTCACGGCCTCGCGCTGGGCGGGGTTCAAGGAAGCTAAATTCAGCATTGCATCACGGATTTTATGCGCGCTGCGACTGATGGCAAGATATCGTTGTGTTTTCGCGTCTGCCGCAACCTGAGCTTGATATTTTATCTGGTACGTGGGAGAGTTTGTAACGGATCGTCGCATGAAAGCAGCATCGCTAAAGTTTTGGGGTGTACGGGGTTCGATTCCTTCGCCGGGAGGCCGCACAGTATTTTACGGAGGGAACACTTCGTGTGTCGAAGTGAGGGTTGGTGACGAGATCATCATTCTGGATGCTGGAACCGGGATACGCGGCTTGGGGAAATCACTGGAATTGGAATTTAAGAATCGCCCAATTGCGGTGAGTCTGCTCATCACGCACACGCATTGGGATCACATTCAAGGGTTTCCGTTTTTCATTCCGGCCTACAATGCGCGCAACAGCGTGACGATTTACGGTTTCGAGGGAGCGCGGCAGGGGTTGCAGAGCGCGCTATCGGTGCAGATGGATAGCCCCTATTTTCCGGTGAGCTTGGAGAAGATGCCTGGGCAAATTCAGTTTTACGAACTCAAGAATTTGCAGTTTAAAGTCGGTTCAGTTCCGGTGCATGCGCAATTTCTAAATCATCCCGGTGTTTGCACGGGCTATCGCATTTTTACGCTCGGCGGCTCAATCTGCTATCTCCCGGACGTGGAGCTTTTTCCAGAGCATATTGTCGATGCCGCGCCGAATGATGCGACGGATTCGGGTTTTCCCGGAACACAGAACGAAAAACTGATCGAATTTATCCGAGGCGCGGAGGTGGTGGTGATGGACTCACAATACAACGTCGCCGAGTACCATGAGCATTCGGGCTGGGGGCATTCATGTGTGGCAGACGTGGTGGCGGTGGCCGTTCGCGCGGGCGTCAAACGATTGTTTTTATTTCATCACGACCCGGATCATAGCGATGAAGATGTGACGCGCTTGGTGGAACATGCGCGACAGGCGGCGTGTCAGTTGCGTTCGCCGATTCTTATCGAGGCAGCCCGTGAGGGACTGGATGCGCAAATCGAAGCTTCGGAACCTACAGCGGGAACTTTGGAGCAACCTTTCGAGAAAGGGCATTCCTAATGCGACTGAGCAAGGGTGTGTGACCGGAAAGTAGAGGGTAAGGGTAGGGTGTTGAATTGATCGGGATTTAGCCATATAAAGTTCATGCAATATATGTTCCTATTATACCTTCCCGGTTGCGAAGGCTTTCTTTCTCTTGCTTAACAGCGTCGGCTTTCCGTTACTCTCAAACCATTCCTTTACGTCCCCAATTCCTACCGTCTCCATTGCCCTCTTAATCACTTCGATGGTTCGAGTTGACGTCAACGCCGCAACTGTTAGCACCATCTCGGTTATTACCTTCAAGGGGCTGCGCTCGACCACCGATTTGTACTTTCCAAATACCGATTCAATCACATCCGAACTGCCCAACAATGTTTCCCCAGGTTTGACCAGCGCCACCTGTTCTTCCAAGAATTTCATTATCTGAGCTCCAAATGCTTTGGCAT
>CAIUEN010000458.1 GCA_903898185.1 uncultured Verrucomicrobiales bacterium | reverse complement strand
GGGACAATACTGAATGCCGGATTGGAGTCGAATCGTTGTCTCATAATTGCGAATCTTTTGTCGTTTTAGGCTCAAGTTGGTCATAAACCGGCCAAAATCCAAAGCCATCGCTAACAATTATGCGCAGATTCGACGATCATAGTCAATATAATATGCTCTATTTCAATTATTTAACTCGTTTCCTGCCAGACACTATCTATGTGGCGAGTTGACCGTTACCGAAACGGCTTATCCCGAACCGACCTGCGCAGGGCTTTGAGTTGGTAAGAAAGTTCTGAGCCTTTGAAGATTGCGCTACGGCATCCTGAACATCTACACAAACTACCCTTCGAGCGGTTTAACAATCATCTCGTTGCGGAATAATTCGCGATCCAAGTAGGGATACATATCCTCCAAGGGCTTTGAAACCATCCGGCCATCAGAAAGTCGTTCGGATTTTAATCGCGGCTCAATGGGCTGCATCGGATGAAGAACCACATCCACCACAAAGGGTCCTTCGGAATCTAGCGCTTGACGAATGGCTTGACGGAGATCTGCATGATTTTCAACGCGAATGCAAGGCAGTTGATAACCGGCGGCGATTTTGAGCGTGTCCGGGCAGGATACACCGCTGGCCGGGTCACTGCCCACCAAGTGGCCATCGAAGTACTGAGTCTGAGTGTGTTTGATGCTGGTGTAGCCCTGGTTGCTAAAGACAAACAGCTTGATCGGCAAGCGGTGATGCCAAACCGTTTGCAGCTCTTGGACATTCATTTGCAAGCCGCCGTCACCATGCACGCAGACGAGCCGTTTCTTATCGCCCGCGAAACAAGCGCCGATGGCGGCCGGCAAACCGTAGCCCATCGGAGAAAAGCCGTCAGCGCTGAAAGCTCGCTGGCCCTTCCTGGTCTTGAACGCAACAGCGGCGCAATGATAGGCGGCACCTTGGTCCCAAACCAGTGGATCCCCTGCCGTCATCTCTTCGGAGAGAACTTCGTAAAAGTAATAGGGATTGACGTATTGCTCTTGGGCTCGCATGGCTGGGGGCACATTCGGAAAAATGGAGAGCCAATGATGAACTTTTTCCAGCCACGGGCCATAATCGGGTAAAGATTCGTTCTTCAGCGCAGCCAGAAGTTGATCCAAGAAGGTTCTTAGATCCGCAAGAATGGGGAGATCAATGCGAATGGAACAGTGCTGAAGCTGGTTTTTGTCAATATCAACCACAATCTTCTTGGCGTCTCTGGCAAAGAATTGAGGATCGTAGCTGACGGCAGTCGAAGCCAGTCGGCAACCCAAGCTCAGCACGAGATCTGAGTTTTGCACGGAAAAATTGGCGGCTCGCTGCCCGTAGGTGCCAATCAACCCGGCGCGAAGGGGATGGTCATGATGAATGACGTCAAACGCATTGCGCGAAGTGACGACCGGCACATTGGCCTGTTCAACCAAACGCAAAAACGAGTTCTGCCGCAACGCCAGTTTAATGCCGTTCCCAGCCACAATCATGGGACGCTTTGAGCGCTTTAAGAGTTCGACCACCTGAGCGACTTCAGGGATTGGTTTTTGGACAAAATATTCCGGAAATTCCTTCTCCGGCTCAAAAGGAATGAGTTGATCCGGATCAATCATGCTCCCTTGAACATCCAACGGAAGATCGATCCAGACCGGACCAGACCGGCCATTCGTCGCCAGGAAAATGGCTTTGCCGAGATGATATGCGATCTGTTTGGGATCGCGCACCGTAACCGCATACTTGGTGACAGACTCGACGATTTTCGTGATGTTGGCTTCGTGAAAACCGCGTTGCCGCAGGCCGGTGTTATCGATCAACGAAGTCGATTTGGCTTGTCCAGAAAGCACCAGCATGGGGATGGAATCGGTCCAAGCGCACATGACGCCGGTAAGAGCGTTGGTGCCGGCAGGTCCGGTTGTGACAAGAGCTACTCCAAGGTTGCCGGTAATGCGGGCGTACCCGTCGGCAGCCATAGCCACAGCCTGCTCGTGGTGATTGCACACATATTGCATGTCCTTGCGCAGCCCCAGCGACTCAATGAGGAACATTCCCCCTCCCCCGGATACCATGAACACATGTTTGACGCCCTGACGGGCAACTTGGTCAATAACGTAATCGGAAAGTCGAATCATTGCTATTCTTCCTGATGCTGCAAATTATCGGCCCAGATAGCCGCCGTCGATGGGCAGAACAATGCCGTGAATAAAATTCGACGCCGGAGATGCCAAATAGACAATGGTGCCCTTAAGATCCTCGGGCGTGCCCCATCGGCCCGCAGGCACACGGGCCAAAATGTCCGGCTCGCGGGCTGGATTGCCAACCAACGCGGAGGTCAAGGCCGTTGCCATAAACCCAGGCGCAATAGCGTTGACATTCACGCCACGCCCGGCCCACTCGTTGGATAAGGCTTTGGTCAACTGGGCAACTCCGCCTTTGCTGGCGGCATACGCTGGAACCGTCAGTCCGCCGCTGAAACTGAGCATTGAGGCGACATTGATGATTTTTCCGCTGCCCTGCTTGAGCATGATCCTTCCGGCAAGCTGGCATAACTGGAACACGGCAGTCAAATTGACTTCCAGCACGAGGTCCCAATCCTCAATGGGGAACTCTTCGCACTTGTGGCGTTTCATCGCGCCAGCGTCATTGATCAGTATGTCAACGCCTCCGAGCTTGTTCAACGCTTCATCGAAGGCGCGCTTCAACTGATCGCGTTTGCTCAGATCCGCCCGAACCGCATGAACCTTCTGGCCGGTCTTGCCCATTTGGGCAGCCGCCTCATCGGTTTGCGCTGCAATATCAATTATGGCGATTTCAACGCCCGCGTCGTGAAGCGCCTCGGCCATGGCTTTGCCCAGGCCAGCGGCCGCGCCGGTAACAATCGCTTTCTTGTTCGATATGTCAAATAATGAATTCATGTGTTTGATTATCCTAAGTAAGTGCCGCCGTTGATGTAAAGAGTTGTGCCAGTAATGTAGCTGGCCGCGTCGGATGCCAGGAAAGCGATGCCGTTGGCCACTTCATCGGCCGAGCCCATTCGTCCCATTGGAATCGACGCCACGAGAGAGCTCACGCGTTCGCGGGGGTATGACGAGGTCATTTCGGTATCAATGAGACCCGGAGCAACACAATTGACGGTCACCCCGGAGGGCAGCGCGTATTTTGCGAGGGATTTGGTCAGACAAATCACGCCCGCCTTGGAAGCCGAATAATTCACTCCAACGATAAACCCGCCGACTTGGCCGGCTGTGGAGGCGACGTTGACAATCCGACCGCCCTTTTGGATCTGCATCTGTTTGAGAATCTCCTGGCAGCAGAAAAAGGTGCCCTTTAGATTGACGCTCATCATGTGGTCCCAATCCTCTTCGGTCAAATCGGGAACGGCAACGATCTGGCTGATCCCGGCGCTGTTGATCAGCACGTCGATGCGCCCAAAGTCTTTGACCACGGATTGCGCCATCGACGATATTTCGTCCAACTTGGTGACATCGCATCGGTAGGCCTTTGCCGCAAGTCCATGCTGGCCGGAGGATTTGATGACCTCAGCGGCTGCCGCTTCGTTGCTCTGGTAGGTAATGGCAACCTGGCAGCCAAAACGGGCCAGAAGCAACGCGCAGGCGCGCCCAATGCCACGAGAACCGCCCGTAATCAATGCTGTTTTACCATGAAAATTGATCATATTTTTTTATTCCTGTTTATTTTATCGAACCGGCAAGATGCCTGTTCTACGAAAGTTTAGGATTTTTTCAACGCCCGATAGTATTTCTTGTGCGAGGTGGGTGTTACAATAAAAAAAGGCACCGACTGCTTTTGAAGAAAATTGTTAACACGATCCAATTCCCGCGTCAATCTCTCATAGCGAAAATTCGCCGTGTCCTTGTCTTCGATGGCGCTGTTCTCATTGTAGAAATAAACCAGATGCTTGTTCATCTCGTCAGCATAGCCGTCCATGCCAACCGCATAAACAGCGCTGGCACCCATGCTGTAAGCCAGAAGAATGGCCGACACTGCGACATCAAGGCCCAAGCAATGCTGCGTCGTCCCGATGACAGGCGGCACCTCCGGTTCGCAGGGTATGACAATATCAAAAAAGTAGCAGGGCCCGCGATAATTTGCATCAATCAATGATTTTCCAAAGTAAGAGGGAACCAGCAATGTGCTTGAGGGCGCAACCTGCGACGCGTATTGCTGGAAACGCTTGCGGCTTACAAAGACGTGAAACTCCGGCTCAAAAAGCTTTTGCAGGCTGTTGACGCCGACGATGACGCAGTTCTCCCTTTTCGCAAATTCCAGAATTTGCTCCCGATATTCCAAGATGGAAGGGCCAGTGGCGACAATCAGAAATTTCCGATTCTTTAATTGGTTTTGCAGCGAAAAACCGCCGGTAGGCGCAGCATCGGTGTCCGGGATGATGCTCAACTCGTTGATGAGCGCTCTGTGTACCACCTCGGTTCGGGCCGGAGTTAGCGGCGTATAGAATCGATGCTCCAAGGTTTCCCCAAGCTTATCAATGGAAAACGAGACGGGGCACCGATCCTTGATGAGCTGAAGAGCGTTCCAAATTTCATCGACGGTGTAGAGCTTGTTTTTGAAGAGATTCTCGACGTAGTATGGATGGATATTGGCGAGCCCCCCCATCAGTGATTCCAAGCTGTAGCCCCAGCGAATCTCATTGAAAAACTTGAGAAAATAGCGGTCGATGATGTCGAGATACGGGACCGTATTGTATTCGCTATCTCCGGATTTTTCCAGATAGCCGAGCAGGATCTCGATGGGAAGATTCCCAGAACCACGCCCCATGCCATAGATGGAAGCGTCAATGCAGGCGGCTCCTTCTTCGATGGCGCATAGCGTGTTGGCAAAGGCCATCTGTAAGTTGTTGTGCGCGTGAAAACCGACCCGCTCAAAGCCCGCCGCTTTGAGTTTTGCCATTTGCTCGGAGATGTCGCGCGGAATGAAAGAGCCGAAGCTGTCGGCGAAGTAAATGCCGGAGAGAAGCCCCTTCTTTTCCCACCCTTTGAGATAAGCATAGTTGTCCGCCGACAATTCCGAGGAGGCCATGAGGTTCATGAACACTTCGTAGCCTTTGGCATGCAATTCCTCAACCATCCGCGTGGCTTTTTCCAACTCGTAGGGATAGGCGGCAATGCGCACCGCCCGAAGCGGCGTCTTCTCCGGTCGGCAATCCTGAAATTGGGAAGTCTCGCATTTGCCAGCATCAATCATGACCGACAATTTGCAGCTTTCCGAAGCCACAAAAAGCTCATTGAGTAGTTCGTCTGTGCTGTAGGCAAACAACCCCATCCCTTTCGTGCTTTCCGGGTAACGATAGCCGGCTTCAAAATAGTCAACGCCACTCTTGAGCGCTGCATAGTAGGCCGCTTTGACACAAGCGGGGTCGAATTGCCAACGGTTCAGATGTCCACCATCACGGATAGTACAATCAAGGATTTTGGTTTTCATGATGTTTTGGTCGCGCAGTAGAACAGGCATCCTGCCTGTTCGGGCGATTTGGAACATGAGCGTCTCGCTGATGCTCGCCAAAGGGATGGGCACAGGCTGGGATGCCTATGCTGCCTGAATAGTCCCTTATGTTTGCGACAAGTTCGCCCATTGAATCGGCTGTGTAAGGGGTGAGTTGTAGTAATCTGGAGATGGGCGTCTGGCCTGTGGCAACCGCAATCCCAGCCCGGCAACTGCTTGCTTTGGCCATAAGAAAGTCCATAGGGGCGTCCCCGACACAGACGGTTTTATCCGAGCTTCGGCCCATTTCCTTGAGAGCCTTGAGAGCCGGCACCCCACTGGTCTTGGGTTCGGGTATGGTATCGCGGCCCACGATCACGTCAAAACATGCGCTGATTCCAAATTTTTCGAGAGAGTGTCGGGCGTTGATCGCTGTGTCGCTGGTAACCACGGCCAATCGGGCTCCTGCCTGGCGCAACGACGCAACGAACGTGGCAACGCCGGGAATGATTCTTAGATAATCCTCGATATGCGGCAGAAACGCTTCATGCACCTGGTTGAACAGCCCGGCCATCGTCTTTGTGGAAGGGCTCACGCCGCAACCCACCAAATGACCGCACAAAATTTGAATAATCTCGTCACGGGAAGCCAACCCGACCGGGCCTTGAGGCAACAGCCGATTCTCCGCTAAAGACAGGCCCATAGCCCCGCAGATTTGTGGAAACAAGCTTTCGGCAAGCTGCCAGTGGGCAATGACAGCGCGGGCGCGGCGGCGCACAATTTCGCCCCAGTAAAGGTGAATATCCGCTATCGTGCCATCTTTATCAAAGATGACCGCTTCAAGATCCTGAATCACCCAAGACGTACCGGATATCGAAAACATATCAAGAATGCCTATGCGGGCACGATAAAATCAATGGAGGGCGCTGGACCTGCAGCAGCATAACGGAAGGGTTGGTTATCCGGGATTCCCATTGCCTGCCGCTTGCTTCGGTAATAACTGAGAACAGTTTCCCTGGCGGTTACCAAGTCAGAGAGCGTAACATTGGCAGGGATAAAGTGAGGGGTATCGGTATCATTCTTCAGTCCCGGGCTCTCGAGCAGATCCGTCGCCTGAATCAGTTTATCCCTCACACAAAGCCGGTACAAGGCCGTCCCAGGATAAGGGGTAGCAAAGAAAATCGCCGCTTTGTCGAGAGGCAAGCTCTTGGCGAGATTGATTGATTCAACAAGCGTGTCTGGGGTTTCCTGGGGCATGCCGAATACGAAGAAACCGACGACAAACAACTCCGGAAATCGAGCGCAAGTTTCAACTGCCGACCAAATCTGTTCATCGGTCAACCCCTTGCCAATGGCACCGTTTCTAATTACTGGTGAGCCACTTTCGATGGCCAGGCAAACACGCACTAAGCCAGCTTCCACCAATGCCCCCACAACTTCGTTGTCAAGCCCTTTTACAGCCACCCCGTTTGGAGTACATAATTGAATCCTCAATTTTCGACGCGAAATTTCCGCGCACAAGTCGAAGACATGTTGACGACTGTAGGTGAGGTTGTCATCCATCACTTCAAAATAGGTTGCCCCATACATATCATGGAGACGCTCTATTTCGTCTGCAACCAATACGGGCGCACGATGCCGAATTTGTGGTCCATGAACCAAATGCATCGAACAAAACGAACACCGCTTTGGACAACTTCTGCTGGTAAGAATCGGGTAAGGCCGTCCAACAGGCAACCCCTTGGGGGACCACCAACTCTGGGTACTGATATGGTAGTCGTTGACATTGATGAGCGAGTAATCAGGCGAAGGAAGCGAATCCAAGTCGGCAAATTGAGTCTTGGGATTAACCTTTATCGCCCCATTGGCTCGATAGGCTAGGCCATCAATATCAGACACATCCGCGCTGCAAGAAATCCGACTCAACAAGGCGCGCGCGGTTTCTTCTCCTTCACCAACCGCAACATAATCAATGAACGGGTAACGATCCAGAATTTCACGCGCAAACATTGTGGCATGAATTCCGCCCAACACTATCGCCGCACCCGGAACGGCGCGGCGAGCGCATTGCGCAATAAGTTTCTGGTAGTGCCATGCTCCAGAAAAGAGCCCTCCGATGCCAACCACTTGTGGGTTGATCAAGGCCAACTGAGGGGCAAAAAACGAGTTGAGATACTCATTGAAGTTATCAGTCTGAAGATTGTTGAGATCAAAAAGCCGAACGTCAATGCCTTGCGCACGAAGCATTGCCCCTAAAGAAAGGAGAGCAATGGGAAAATAGACACTTCGCTGGGATGAACACCCCTCAACCGAAGCCGGAGCATTGATCAAGACAATCCTCATCGGATCAGGAATTTCATTTCGTTTGTTTTGCATTTAGCTACTCTTTCTCCGTGGGTTCTCTTTGTCAATTCGCCCGGCTTAGACCGACTTGGCTTTCGCGCCAGAATGCAAGGCCGTGATGAGGGCCGCATGTTTGCTTGGGTGGAGAAAAAAGAAGTTGGTTTCTGCCGTATTCTCATCCATGAGGTGAAAATCAATCAACTTATTCCCTTGGAGCACGAAGCACCGGTAGCCGATCTTCGTCAAAAGCTCAATGATCTGGTTGGGATGATAATTGAATTTCGCGGACCACTTGCGCAGCATTTCGGTGAAAATGATGGGGCGCTGCTGCTCAATGGTCTTAATGCCACCTTGGAAGACGAACAGTTCTGCTCCCTCAACATCGCATTTGATGAAATCAACCTTGTACCCGCTCTCGACCGCAAAAGCATCGACTGTTTTCACGGGGCAAGAGAGAGTTCGCACGCTGTCCCTGCCTGAGAGGTTGGCACTGGAGGCATTGCCCGAACATTCCGGGTAAAAGTAAAAGGTCAAGGTGTCGGCCTTATTGGAAAATCCAAAATTGTAGGTTTTGATGTTGGAAATCTGGTTGAGCGCGATGTTTTTCAACAACTGTTGATAGGTGGAAGGAATCGGTTCAAAAGCCAGAAGCCGAGCTTGGGGAAACAACTTGGCCAGATTGATCGAATACCATCCGACGTTGGCACCAATGTCCCATACGGTGAAGTCCTCTCGAACCAATCGCTTCATCATTTCAAACTCATCCTTCTCGAACGCGCCCAAATTCAGGATTTCAATGGGGATATTGCGTTTGTCGGTTGGTTCGCAAAATATTTTAATGCCGCTTTCCTTGATGGTCATGACGATCTGCTCGCTGGTGATGGAGATTTCAGCGATATCGGTGTTGCGCAGAAATGGAACATAATCGAACAGAGCGGCGTGAAGCCGGTGCATGTCTTCGATGTATTGTTGCTTGGGGATCTTGCCGACCTGATAGGCGGAGCGCATTTCAAATAGGTTCATAAAAAACTTAAAATGGTTCGTCTGAATCCGTCCTGCACGGAAACAGTCGGTTCCCAGCCGAGTTGTCGGGCTTTTGTTATATCTGGACAGGTCCTTTGAACCCGGCTTTTGAGGTAGCCTGGAGCTTGGACACCCTCGCACTGAATAACGCGAAGATTCTTCTCTGGAAAGAGTTCGACCAACAGGTTGGCCAGATCGCGGATGCTCAATTCGGCGAGGGCGTTGCCTATATTGTAAGCATGTCCGACATCTCCTTTCAGCAGCACCGTCAAAAAGCCTGTAACTGCGTCCGAGAGATAGCAAAAAGCCCGAATAGCCGTTCCATCGCTCTTCATCACGATATTGCGACTGTTGACAATATCTGCCACAAAATCGGCAAAAACACGCCCGTCGTCCAATGCCATTCCAGGGCCGTAGGTGTGGAATGGACGCACGATCTTGGCCGGTATCTGATATTGGTGAGCCCAACAAACACACATCGTCTCCCCCATCCGTTTGCTCTCGCCGTAGCAGGAACGTACATCGGTTGGGTCCAAGGGCGCATAGACATCCTCCTTCATTGGCATCTGGGAGGGATCAACCCGGCCATAAACATCACCACTGCTGAAGAACAGGAATCCCTTGGACCGCTTCTCTTTGGCAAGAGCCAGCAAATGATGCGTTCCCAGCGAGTTTGGCAGAAGAGTGCCAACCGGATCACTGCCATAGTATTTGGGGCTGGCTTGGCTGGCGGCGTGGATGATGAAGTCAATGGGGGCCGGAAAGAGAATCGGATCACAGACATCCTGAACGATAAATTCCAGGTCGGTCCGACCTTGGTAGGAGGAGAACCGGGCGGCGGCCTTTTGGCGATTCCTGACCAAAGCTAAAATCTTGATCGGGTTTGTGGAATGATTCTCATTCCGATAGAGGAGAGCCTCGACCAAGTAGGCTGGAAGAAAGCCGTTTGCGCCAGTGACCAAAACGGTGGTGCCCGACAGTTGATCCCAAGGCAAGTCTGCGGAGTTGATCCTGTCCAGATCTTCTCGAACGATATGATGTCTGTTCATTTGTCTGTTCATTTTGCAAAAGCACGGCAAGCCGCCAACCTACCTGAAGCCTGGCACCGAACACCACATTTGCTGAACTGGCGTTCTGCTCCCAGACAGAATGTGCCTTTGCCATCGAAACGATCTGCAACTTGCTCAAACTTAGCAAAGAATGAAGCATTCAAAGACAAAGAAGCAAGCCAAATTTTGAGATACTTTGAACGGATAAGAATGTTACTTTTTGCACCGAGAACAAGGAACGATCTTACCCGTTTACAGTAGAGAAAAACAACAAACAATATGTTTTCGATAATGCTTGACCGCAGAAATATTCCTTATTAATTGTTACACAACATGTGGATAATCTATTCGGGGATAAAGCGATTGCGGCGTGGCCGATGGGACAAGGGGGCTGTAGAGTCGGTTTGGGTCCACGGAGCCCCAGTTACCTGGAACCCGCAGACCGGAGGTCTGTCCTACAAGGGCGGGGCTTCAGAGCGCCCATGCATCCGGGTTTTCAACTTCTGCTGAGCTATGGATAACGAAATTCTTTCTCTCTGTATTCCGACGCGCAATCGAGCTGAATGGTTGGCAATCGCTCTGAACCGCATCAATGAAGAGGTGCTTCAGTATCGAATTGGCGCTGAAAGCCTGAAGGTTTACATATCAGACAACGCTTCCACGGACAACACACAACAGGTCGTCCAACGGTTTCAGTCTGGATTTTGCCTGTCCTACTCACGGAATGAGATAAACATTGGCGCTGACCGGAATATCTGGCGCTGCCCGGGTCTGGCTCGTGGAAAGTACGTATGGATCATGGGAGACGACGATTCGGTGTTGCCGGGAAGCCTTCCTTACATTCTGGATATTTTGCAGAAGCATCGCTTGGCGCTGTTCTTAAACTTGGGAGACCTAAGCACTTCAGGGTTCAAGTTGCCGGCTCATTTCAAGAATTTCCGCGAGTTTGCCCGCGAATGCACCAGGGTCAACCCGCACCCGCTTCTGGCGCATTCTTTGATCAGCGCCAATATTTTTCGGTCTGATTTTTTTGACCTCCAAGTGGCTGAGTTTAGAATCAAGAGCAATTATGGTCACATGTATGCCATGGTGGACCGGATGACCGACGATGCCGGCGGGGTGTATGTTGCGGACCGCGCAACGATTAAAGTTCGTAACTCAAGCACGGACCCAGTTGACGGCGCTATCTGGCCAACCCACTTGGAAATGGAGAATAGCTGGCGGGACTATTTGGGCTGGCTTAAGGAAAAGTTCGATCTCAAGGATTTGGATCCGGGCAAGGTAAACACTTACACGCGATTGGCAGTTTACAACGAATTCAAGTCCCACCCGATTAGGATTTTGTTGCATTACGGCGCATTTCTTCGTTACAAGAAGACCTACAAAACATTGTGGCGTCTGATTATCGGGTGAGTTAGAGGGTCAGGATCTCCTTGGCTGAAGCGATTAAAGCTACCTGAAGCGGCAACTGGTGCGCATCAGTAAAGAAGGCTAGATTAACATTCAACTGTCGTAAAATCCAATAAAGTGCGCAATCAAGCAAGATACACTCCGGCTCTTGTTACAGCCTTCATGGAGAAGAACAGTTTTACGGATGTTCTCTTTGATCTTGATGGCACTCTTGTGGATTCTGCCCCCGGAATCATGGCCGGGTTTTCCATCGCCTTATCACTGCATGGCGTGGTTCCGGCATGCGAATTGAGCAAAGCTGTGATCGGACCGCCACTTGATGAGACGCTGCGAACTATTTCAGGAATAAGCGATGCCGCCATGCTTGAAGATCTGGCCGCGTCGTTTAGAGCGTATTATGATGAAAAGGGGTATCAGAAGACCCTTCTATTTGAAGGAGTCGATGATATGTTGTTGTCTTTGCTGGATAGGGGATATAATCTACATATAACGACCAATAAGCGGTTGAAGCCGACAATGCTGATCTTGGACTATTTCGGTTGGAAAAAGATATTTTCATCAGTGTGCGCATTGGATAGTATTCAACCCCGATATAAAAACAAAACTGAGATGCTCTCAAACCAACTTATCCAGCAGGGTATCGCTCCGAAAAATGCGGTCTATGTGGGAGATAGCGAAGGGGATAGAATAGCCGCTCAAGAGAACTCGCTTTATTTCATCCGCGCCGACTGGGGATATGAAATGGAAAATAGTCGGCTTGATCCAGCCTAGCACGCCATAGAATGCCCTCTCCGCTTGTATCGATCTGCATTCCAACGTATAATCGCCCCAATCTCTTGCAGCGCACGGTTTGCTCTTGCTTGGCGCAAACCTATCCCAATTTCGAGATTGTCGTCACTGATAACAGCACTGACTTTGCTTCCCGAGTAATGCTGGCCAAGCTTTCGGATCCGCGCATCCGATACTACAGTAACTCAGGCAATATTGGAGCGACAGCCAGCGTCAATCGAGGTCTTTCCCTGGCGACCGGCAAGTATATCAGCATGCTAATGGACGATGACTTGCTCAAGCCCCAATGCCTTGAGTTGATGGTTGAGGCGTTTGAAAAACACCCCACAGTCGGGGTGGTCATGGCCCCCATGCATTTGATCGGGGCGGATGATGAGCGGATATTCCCAAGATTTTATGCGTTTCGCACGATGCTCTATCGCTACCGGTACCAAGTGGGCGATGGCTTTGTCGATCGACGCCGGGTTCTAAAGGACTTTCTGATCCGCGACTATCCGTGCTGCGTTCCTAGCGGCATCATGTATCGTGCGGAAGGCTTACTCCGAATCGGACCGGTGGATGCCGCTGCCGATTTTGCAGGCGACCTCGACCTTGTAATGCGACTGGCACTCCATTATGATTTTTATTATATTGACCAAGTGTTGACAGCTTGGCGCTTTGTGCCGAGTTCTTACACGGCAACCATGCATAAGAACGGTTTGAATATTGGCGCATTTTATTATGTCACGCGCAAGTGCTTGGCACAGGAAGAGACAAAAATGCTTTTTGCGGACGAATGGGAAACCCTGGTCCGCGACAGCCTTTTTTTCTGCTCCTGCCGCGCCTTGCTCAATGGCTTGGCTGGACTGCGGGCAAAAAGCCCAAGGCTGATTCTCAAAACAATCAAAACCATTCTCAAAGAAGATCCATATTGGATCAATATTGTGCGCTTACCTCTGTTTATTGTTCGTGAAATTTGGGTTTCCCTTTTCCCGCCCAAGCTGCCTCCCGCTCGAGAATAGCAAGATAGGTCTCAATGGAACTCGGCTTTTGGAAGATGTCAGCGGTCGGTCAAATCCAGCCACTTAGGGTCGAATCAAAGCCAGCCAGTTTGAGGGATAATTATTGGTCAAAACTCACGCTCTGCGAGAGTGCGGCCGATGAACGAACTCAAATTGAATCAGCAACAAGCAATATCAGCATCAGACCTCACTAAAACCGGCAAAAACGGGGGGAAACACTCGCAAGTTTAATTTCTCGAAAGCGGGTCTTTTGCGTCGTTGCCGTCGGTGGGTTTCTTGTCAGCGGCGGCGTGAAATTGGATGAAAACGGCCGGTTTGAAATTCCGTTTTCTTCCTTTTGATTTTCTTCCGGCTATTCGCCTATAAAGCTCTTCTTCCTTCTTTCTTTTCTTTCTTCTTTCCTCCGCTCCTTTTGATTGTAATCGTTACGGGGTTCGGACGGGGATCGCGGTGCAGTTTGAAAAGCCGCAACTTCCACGGCGACTGGACATGGCAACTGAGATAGCGTTGTTTCGGATTGTGCAAGAGGCACTGACCAACATTGCCCGGCACGCCGGGGTGAGCGAGGCATCTGTGAAGATGTGGATTGAAGAGGCTCGCGTGGGCGTCATCATTGAAGATCAAGGAAAAGGCTTTGATCCAGACACCCTTTCACGCATTACATGCGGGCTTTCTGGAATGAGCGAGCGGGCAAGAGCCCTGGGGGGACAAGTTGAAATAGACTCTCGACCGGGAGAAGGGACGCGCGTGCGAGGGTGGGTGCCTTTGGATTGGGCGTGACCGGAAAGCAATCTGTGGGCCAGAGTGCCTGCCCTACAGGTTGCGGCGGGCAAATCACCGCAGAGGCGCAGAGGCGCGGAGAGCAGGAAGCCATGCATTATTTTTTCTTACTACTACGCGCCTCTGCGCCTCTGCGGTTTATCTTCCGGTGAATATCCAATATCGAACAAGGAATTTCCAATGATGAAGTAGAAGGGGGCGGGATATAAGGTGCTTTAGGGTCAATTTGAGCCTCCTTACGTCGGCACCTGCTCGAAAAAAGGTAATTGGCGTGCGAGGGTAGGTGCCT
>CAIUEN010000457.1 GCA_903898185.1 uncultured Verrucomicrobiales bacterium | reverse complement strand
GCGGTTGCGCTTAGTTTGCTTATTAGATTTACGAGCTGACATAAATGTGTTTTGTATAGCACAAAACACAAATCAAGCAACACTGCGAAAACCGCGAAACCAGATCGAATAAATCATCGAAAAGTTAGTGGCATTGGACCTCTGGTCTGCCGGTTGCGGTGCCTCTGGCTCCGCAGAGAGTCGAAAATCAGCGTTTTTCCCCTTTCTTGCTCAAAATGAGAATTGCTGGCATAAAACCACTTGCAACGGAAAGCATTTTTAGAATTGCCTTAAGAAACGGGCGTCATTTTCGTAGAAAAGACGAATATCATTGATGCCATAGCGGATCATGGCAATCCGTTCGATCCCAAATCCAAATGCCCATCCGGTCCACACTTCGGGATCGTAGCCGACATTCTCGAATACTTGAGGATGAACCATTCCGCATCCGGCGATTTCGAGCCATTCCTTGCCCATTTTTCGGGTCAGCGGACTGGAAAAGTCGATTTCAAAGCTCGGTTCTGTATAGGAAAAATAATGCGGACGAAAGCGAATCCGCGTATCCGCGCCCAAGAGATCCTTGAATACGAACTCGACCGATCCTTTCAGATCGCCGACGGTCACCTGACGGTCCACGTAAAGCCCCTCAATCTGGTTAAATGTCGGGTTGTGGGTGGCATCCGGGTTGTCGCGCCGATAGACGCGTCCGGGAACAATGATTCTCACCGGGGGCGTCTGTTTTTTCATGACGCGAATCTGCACCGACGATGTGTGTGTGCGGAGAAGCATCGACGGTCCCGCGTCAGCAGGAGATTGGAGGTAAAAGGTGTCTTGCGCGTCGCGAGCCGGATGGTCGGCGGGTGTATTCAACGCGTCGAAACAATGATAATCGTCCTCGATTTCAGGCCCGTCCGCCACAGCGAAACCGATCTTACGAAAGCTGCGGACAATGTCCTCGGTCACCTGGGTCAGGGGATGGAGTTTGCCCAACGCATGGCGGCGTCCGGGCAGCGTGAAATCGGTCGGTTCTTTCGGAAGCGCCGCTTGAAGCTCCAGTTCACCGCGCCGCGCGGCCAGAGCGGCTTCGAGGTCGATCTTGGCCTGGTTGATTAACTTGCCGGCATCCGGTCGTTCTTCCTTGGGCAAAGTGCCGAGCTGCTTCATCAGACCGGTGAATTTGCCGTGTGGCCCCAGATAGGCCCCTTTGGCCTGGTCCAACGCAGCCAAATCCAAGGCGGCCTTGAGTTGCTCCAACGCCACCTGTTTCAATGGTTCGATTTCGCTTAACAAAGACATAGATTGAAAGCAGAAAATAGAGAGCAGAAATTGAGAGGAAAACTCAAGACGGAGTTCTTATAACCGCCTCAACCCTGGAATCTCAACTTCCATTACTTGGTTCCGAGGATGGCGTCCTTGGCGGCTTTGGCGACTCGGAATTTGAGAACCTTGCGCGCTGGAATCTGGATTGGCTTGCCTGTCGCCGGGTTGCGGCCCAAGCGCGCTTTGCGATTCACCAGTACCAGTTTGCCAATGCCGGGAAGAGTGAAGGTGTTCTTGGCGTGCTTGTATGCCAGCGCAGCCAGGTGATCGAGGATTTCAGCGCCAGCTTTCTTGCTGAGTCCGCATTTTTCCGCAATTTCCGACGCAAGTTGTGATTTAGAGAGTGGTTTGGCCATAAAATACCTAAATGTTCAGTTGTGAGTCGAGGTTGATCGACTCGGCTATTAAAACTCTTCGCAGCGAGGCTGCAAAGACAAAATCCATCAATTTTCATTATGGCAGGTAAGCAAGAATACCCAATCAATGGAAGATTCCTGCGTTCCGGGCCTGCGCATGATTGGGATTGAATATCCAATATCGAACAAGGAATGTCCAATAATGAAGTAAAAAAGCGTTCCAACCCGAGTTCAGTTCCAGTGCAAAGGAGTTCGCGAAATTGTGCAATACAATAGGAAGAGCAAAAGAAAATTTCGTCCAAACAAAGTTGCAGACAATCGTGGTGAAGATTAGAGTCCAAAAGACAATGATAAGCATGAACGATTCTCCCTCAATTCAACACCCTAGTGTGACGCTGGGGCTGGTGCAAACCAGTTGTTCTCCGTCATTTGAGGAAAACCTCTCCAAGACCACGCGCCTGATCGATCAAGCCGCGCGCGACGGGGCGCAGATCATCTGCACACAAGAACTCTTTTGCTCCCAGTATTTCTGCCAGAGCGAGGACTACGATAATTTCAAACTTGCCGAGCCAATTCCCGGGCCAACCTCCGAAGCCATGCGCAAGCTGGCGGCCAAACGAAAAGTGGTCATCATCGCTTCACTGTTTGAAAAGCGCGCCGCCGGGGTTTACCACAATACTGCGGCAATCATTGATGCGGACGGATCGATGCTTGGGATCTACCGCAAGATGCACATTCCGGATGACCCGCTCTATTACGAAAAATTTTACTTTACACCAGGCGACCTTGGATATCGCGCCTGGCAGACGCGATATGGAAAAATCGGCGTCTGCGTCTGCTGGGACCAATGGTATCCCGAAGCGGCGCGCCTGACCGCAATGCAAGGCGCCGGGATTCTTTTTTACCCGACCGCCATTGGCTGGCACCCGGCTGAGAAAGCAGCCCATGGCGCAAACCAGCATGGCTCATGGGAAACCATTCAGCGCAGCCATGCCATTGCCAATGGCTGCTATGTCGCCGCTATCAATCGCGTCGGACTCGAAAAACCGGATGGAGGCGAGGGCATTGAATTCTGGGGCCAGAGTTTTGTCGCCGGAACCTCCGGTCAAATCCTTGCCAAAGCATTCCCAGATCGCGAGGAGACACTTCTCGTGCCGGTCGATTTCGCCCAAGTGGACACCACCCGCACCCACTGGCCCTTCCTGCGCGACCGCCGGATAGACTCTTATGGCGATCTGACCAGGCGATTGATTGATTGACACGTAGAACAGGCTTCTCAGCCTGTTCGGAACCGTTCTTTTTTACCTTCATTATTGGACATTCCTTGTTCGATATTGGATATTCAATCCCAGTCATGCGCAGGCCCGGAAGGCGGGAATCTTCCATTGATTGGATATTCTTGTTACCTGCGATAATAAGAATTGCTGGGAACCGCTTGAGCAGGCTGGAAGCCTGCTCTACCTTTATGATAACAAGAAAACGCAGAGTCTGGGTGACCGGAGCGGACGGGCTCATCGGCAGCCATATTGTCGCAGCAGCGCTTGGTTGCGCACCGTGTTTCGATGTGGCTGGATTGACGCGAGCTGAGGTTGATTTGGTTGATTTTGATCGCGTCAGGGTCCTGTATAATATCCAGCAGCCCTCGCTGATCATTCATTGCGCAGCTCTGAGCCAGAGTCCGGTATGCCAAAGCAACCCGGCGCTCGCTCGCAAACTCAATGTCGAGGTGACGGCGTTTCTGGCCGAACTGGCGGCAGAGATTGGGTTCATCTTCTTTTCCACCGACCTCGTGTTTGACGGGCGCAAAGGGTATTACACGGAAGACGATGCGACAAATCCGCTGAGCATCTATGCCGAGACTAAAGTTGAGGCCGAGCAGATCGTTTTGAGGAACCCGCGACACACCGTGGTGCGAACATCGCTCACGGGCGGCGTTTCCAAGACCAAAAGTCGCGGGTTCAACGAAGAAATCCTCAACGCGTGGAAGGCAGGGAAAACAGTGCGGCTCTTTTCCGACGAGTTCCGATGCCCCATTACCGCGCCGGTCACCGCGAGGGCCATCTGGGAATTGGCAGCGCTCGAACCGCGAGGAATTTATCACCTCGCTGGAGGCGAACGCCTTTCACGTCTGGAAATCGGCCAACTCCTGGCGGAGCGGCATCCCGAACTCAACCCGCAGATCGAACCCTGCTCATTGCTCGAATACCAAGGCGCGCCACGTCCGCCGGATTGTTCGATGAACGTGGCAAGAATCGAGTCGTTGCTCTCGTTCAAACTGCCAGGATTGGCGCAATGGCTGCAGGAAAAACCGAAAGCTGATTTTTGACCTCACCAATTCTCATTTTGAGCAAGGAAGGGGAGAAACGCTGATCTGCCTGCCCACGGAGTTTTCGACTCGCTGCGGAGCCAGAGGCACCGCAACAGTCAGCACAATAATCACTGCACCTCGATAACGAGGTGCTGGCAGATCAGAGGTCTACCCCACATAATGAGAATTGCTGCGAATCCCCTTGCGCAAGATACGCGCAGCCGTTTAGTTTTCTTCCATGACGTGGGCTGAAATTTGTCAGGATAAGAATCTGCAAAACCTGCCGTACAAGGTGGAATTAAACCGCCGGGGCAAGATCGTTATAAGTCCGACCCGGAACAAACATGGATTTTACCAGGGCGAAATCGCCTATCTTCTGCGAAAGATGCTTCCTCACGGCCATGTGCTTGTCGAATGCGCCATTGACACAATGGAGGGAACCTACGTTGCCGATGCGGCATGGGTGAGCGCACAACGCTTCAAAGTAATCGAAGAAGAACTTAGCTGCTCGATTGCGCCTGAGATTTGCGTTGAAGTCTGGTCCCGCTCCAATTCAGAGGAGGAAATCGAGATGAAACGCCGCCTCTATTTTGACAAAGGCTCGCTGGAATTCTGGCACTGCGACGAAACCGGACATTTGACTTTTTTTTCCACTCGCGGGAAGATTGAATTCTCGCAACTTTGTCCTGAATTTCCGCAGCGGATTCAGCCGTAGAACATTACCGCTATTGGACACGTCCAAACTTCTTCTCCAGCTCACGGAAGCTCATTTCGATCAGCGTCGGGCGTCCATGCGGGCAGGTATAGGGCATGGCGCAATGACGAAGATCTTCAATCAGTTTTTCCAGCTCGATCAGGCTTAGTGGGTCGTGCGCTTTGACAGCATGGCGGCAAACGGTTTTGGCAATCACCTGCTCGCCCAAACGTAGCGTGTTGACGCTCTGGCCGGCGGCTTTCAGCTCGTCGATCATTTCAATGACAAACGCCCGTGATGACGACACATCCACAAACGGCGGCATCGCGTCCAATAGAAACGTGCGTTCGCCAAATTCGCTCAAGCCGATCCCGAGCCGGGTCAGCGCTGGCAGTTGTTCCCGCAAGAAGGTCGCATCGCGCGCGGACAACTCGACCGTTTCGGGCAGGAGCAGCCGCTGGGATGGCGCCTAGGCCGTAGAAAAACGACCAGTTTTCCACTTCAAGAAATGCCCACTTTTTGGAACCAATAACCGTCCTGAATTTGAGGGGTAATTACGATGCACAGACCGGCGTTCCCACGCGGAAATGCTTTCCCTAACAATAGTT
>CAIUEN010000456.1 GCA_903898185.1 uncultured Verrucomicrobiales bacterium | reverse complement strand
GAAAGTCGGCGGAACGGCAGACAAGAATGTCTGCGCTACGTCCGAAGGTCGTTCCCTACTCTTGGCGCAAAAAGTGACATTCTTACCCGTTCAAAATATAATATCATAGCATGTATCAAGTTACGCGTCTGGATAATGGATTAACGGTTGCCACGGCGCGGATGCCGCACATGGCCAGTGTCAGCCTCGGTCTTTGGGTCGCGGTGGGTGGACGCTACGAGCCAAAGCCGCTGAGTGGCATTTCCCATTTCATTGAGCATCTCCTTTTCAAGGGAACGCGCAAACGCTCGGCCAAGGAAATATCGCAGTCGGTCGAGGGCATTGGCGGCTACCTCAATGCCTTCACCAGCGAGGAGAACACCTGCTATTACTCAAAGGCGCGTTACGACCGGTTCGATGAGTTGCTCGATGTGCTTGCGGATATGTTTCTGAATTCGGTGTTCGACCCGGTGGAAATTGGCAAGGAGCGCGACGTCATCAAGGAGGAGTTGGCGATGTACAAGGACGAGCCGCACCAGTACGTGCAGGAACTGCTCAACGCCACCATGTGGCCCGATCAGCCGCTGGGACGCTCGATCACCGGCACCACCCGGACGCTTGACCGCATCGACCGTCCGCAGTTGCTCGAACATCTACGAACCAACTACATCGCGCCCGGCACGCTGATCGCGGCGGCTGGCCGTATCGAACATCGTCAGGTCGTTGAGGGAGTTCAACGCTATGCCAAACAGTTTCGACCTGGTGTTCGCCCGCAATTCGCAAAAGCCGCCAACACCCAGACACGCCCGGATGTCCGCCTGTTCACCAAGAAGACGGAACAGACCCAACTTGCCTTCGGCATCCGAACCTGTTCACGCCACGACCCTCGTCGTTATGCCTTGCGCATTCTCAATGCGGTTCTTGGTGAAAACATGAGCTCGCGGCTGTTTCAAACCATCCGTGAGGATCAGGGCCTGGCCTATTCCGTATATAGCTCGATCAGCTTTTTCGATGACGTTGGCGATCTTGTAATCTCGGCGGGACTAGACTTGGACAATCTCGAAAAAACCATCGGCATCATTCTTCGGGAACTTGATCGCCTGACTCGCGAACCGGTTCCGACCGCCGAACTGCGCCGTGCCCGTGATTACGTCATTGGGCAAATGGATCTGAGCCTTGAGAACAGCGAAAACCAAATGATGTGGGCGGGCGAAAACCTGCTCGGCTACGGGCATATTTTCAATCCTGATGTTGTCAAACAACAGTTTGCGAAAGTCCGCGCAGCGGAGGTGCGGTCCGTCGCGCTCGAAATCCTGCGTCCCGACCGCTACAACCTTGCGCTGGTGAGCCCGCTGAAGAAAAAAGATTTGGTGGAAAAAGCGATGCGGATTTGAACGGGGGCAAGGGTGTTGAATGATTGGGTTTACGCTCCGGAAAGGTCGTGCATTATTCATGTCGTTTCAAATCAAATAGAAGCGAAAGGCTTATTTTGAAAGTCACAGATGGGTATCAGGGGCAAGTCATTGAATCAATTTGTTTTAGCTTGGAAACCGCAGTTGGGTTAACCGCAGAACACGCGGAATACGCGGAAAGAAGAGGTAGAATGAAGTTTTGAAGATGCCATCCATCAGGTTAAAAATACATTCTTCGCAAGGAATTTTTCTTCCGCGTGTTCTGCGTATTCTGCGGTTCATTTGCGCTTTTTGGATTTTAGATTTCAAATTTGAGGTTGTACCAAAACTCACATTCCAAGCGTTAACAT
>CAIUEN010000455.1 GCA_903898185.1 uncultured Verrucomicrobiales bacterium | reverse complement strand
GCGGTTGCGCTTAGTTTGCTTATTAGATTTACGAGCTGACATAAATGTGTTTTGTATAGCACAAAACACAAATCAAGCAACACTGCGAAAACCGCGAAACCAGATCGAATAAATCATCGAAAAGTTAGTGGCATTGGACCTGAGGTCTGCCCCACAAGGGAGCGAGTTTTGCCCCCCCCCTTTCGGCTCTCAACTTTTTGGTGAAGCGCGAACCAGCAGTACCGGGATTGTCGAGCTGTGGCGGACTTCATGTATGGTGCTGCCAAATACCAGATCACCGAGGAATCGGTGTCCATGACTGGTCATCGCAATCAGATCACAATGCTCTTGCGCGGCGGCTTTGAGAATTTCGGGCGCGGGATCGCCCAATGCCAGATGAGCGGTCACCCTCAGTCCGGATTGCCGCAACTGGGCGGCGGTTTCCTCGAGATAAATTCGGTCGCCTTTCATTTCGGTGGATTCAGCGAGGTTGAGCCGGTCGTAGTAGCGCGCCCCCCACCCATCGGCCACATGGACGAGCAGCAACTCGGAACCGAGCTGCCGGGCTAATTGCGAAATATGAGGCAGCAACGCTTTGTCAGCGTGGCCGTTTTCCAGCGCAACCAGGATTTTTTTATACATGGGTCAGGATAGCCACTTCGTCAGCAGTTTCGTAATGCCAAGGAAATCAGCCAAGTATTTAATATTCAAGAATAAAATAATTGTGGCTGTCAGCCACGCCAGAATTTTCGTCCAGAGTCCGTTGACAAACCGCCCCATCTTGGCGCGATCGCTGGTAAACTGAATGAGCGGAATGACGGCGAATCCCAATTGCATGCTCAAAACGACCTGGCTGAGCACCAACAGATTGCCAACAGCCTCAAACTGTTGCTCCGTTCCACCCCGGCTGTAATACAAAATGACACCGACGGCCGGCAGTAACGCCAACGCTCGGGTTAGAAACCGCCTGACCCACGGGCGCATACGGATGTCCAGGAAACCTTCCATGACGATCTGGCCAGCGAGCGTGCCCGTAAGCGTCGAGTTTTGTCCCGATGCCAGCAGCGCCAGGGCGAAAACGAAGCTCGCAGCCCCACCCAAGGCCGGCGTCAGCAATTGACAGGCTACCCGGATGTCTTCCACTGCGTGATTGCCGTGGGCAAAAAATGTGGCCGCCGACATAACCAGAATGGCCGCATTAATTGCGAAGGCGAACATGAGCGCGAGCGTGGAGTCAAACACTGCAAACCGGATCGCTTCGGCTTTGCCGCTTTCGGTCTGCGCATAGTTTCGGGTTTGAACGATGGATGAGTGCAGATAGAGGTTATGCGGCATAACCGTGGCGCCAAGAATGCCGATTCCCAGATAAAGCATTTCCTGATTCCGGAATAATTCAGCGTGCGGCACGAACCCGAGCAATACCGACTTTATATCAGGTTTTGACAGGAAAATCTCGACAGCAAAACAGACAGCGATCAATGCGATCAGAGTTACAACGAGCGCTTCGAGATAACGAAATCCCTTGTTCTGCAAATACATTACGATAAACACATCCAATGCCGTAAGGATCACCCCCCAGAGCAGTGGCATCCCGAATAGCAGGTTCAAGGCGATGGCCGATCCGATCACTTCGGCGAGGTCGCAGGCTGCGATGGCCAGTTCGCACATGATCCACAGGACGATTGTAGTCGGCTTCGAGTAGTGTTCCCGGCAGGCTTGCGCCAGATCGAGTCCGCTGACAATCCCCAACTTGGCCGAAAGCGACTGGAGCAATACAGCCATCAAGTTGGACAGAAGCACTACGCTCAAGAGTGTGTACCCGAAATGCGACCCCCCGGAAAGATCGGTCGCCCAATTGCCTGGGTCCATGTAGCCAACGGCCACCACAAATCCAGGGCCGGAAAAAGCCCAGAGCTTGCGCCAGAATCCGATTCCTGAGGGAATGGCAACGGTGCCATGCGCCTCCGGGAGGCTCTGTTTGGAACCGACGCCGTGCAGCTTGGCATCTTCATTCGTAGGATTTGTCAAACTCATCTTCAGTTTGGAACTATTCAGTAGAACAGGCATCCTTGCCTGTGCCCCTCTTTCCGGCGAGCGTCAGCGAGGCGCTAATTTCTCCATCAGACCTGAACAGTTGCTTCAATTCTTGCAATCACCACGCCAACGCGCATTGGGACAAGTGTGGTTTGTCTGAGAGTAGATGTCAAAAAAAGATAGCCGAAAAATTCCTCGTCTAAGAATAGCCGCCTTATTCAATAGATTCCGTGCATTACGTGGTTCATCCTCCGGTGAATATCCAATATCGAACCATGCTTATCCGGTTGCTTCCCAATGCCACTACAGGTGGTGCTTTACCATAGGAGCATGAGCTATGATGACCACTATCCGTAGCTGTCTTGGGAAGCAACCGGATAAGCATGGCAAATTGTTATCCGCAGATGACGCAGATTAACGCAGATGAAGAACAAGGCATTTATACTTTGAACGGGTAAGAATGTTATTTTTGCGCCGATAAGAAGGAACGATCTTACCCGTTTGCAGTATAATCCCGCATCCCTGCCCCTATCAGAAAAATGTGAGATGCGCACTCTCTACTTCATTTGCTCAATCGGATGTTGCCATCCGTCCAAAATTGTCACATAATCGTTGCCGATGTCACCGGATTGTCAGTTGAGCAAAGCCGGAAAATTTGAGATTAGTTAAAGCGTGATAATGGCTCAGCAAAACAATGCAAATCCCATGCAATTCGCAGACAACAATGCCGGCTTGAAAGTCGGAGAGCGGATTCTTGCCCGGAATCAGAACCGCCTGTACCGGGTTCGCCTGGCGCAAGGCTCCAATGATGTGCGAGCCGCCCAAACGCTTCGATTCCTGGTATTCAACCTGGAACTGAACGAGGGACTCGAAAAGTCTTTCGAAACGTGCCGTGACGCCGATCCTTTTGATGATGTTTGCGATCATCTGCTGGTCGAAAATGCCGATACCGGCGAGGTCGTTGGAACGTATCGCTTCCAAACCGGCCCTGTCGCCAAAGCGCGCCTTGGGTATTACAGCGCCCAGGAATTTGATTTTGCTCCTTATGAGACAGTCCGAGAACAGACCGTTGAACTGGGCCGCGCCTGTGTTCACCTGAACCATCGCAACTTGGTGGTGTTGAGCCTCCTGTGGAAGGGAATCGCCTCCTATGCACGCATGCACAACGCCCGTTACCTGATCGGATGCAGTTCGCTCTCGTCGCAGGATCCGTCTTGTGGCGCATCGGTTTACTCAATGCTCATTCGCAAGCACCTGAGTGAGGCGCGCTTTCAAACCGTTCCGCTGCCCGGCTGGATTTGTCCATTGGACCGGCTTCACGACAATCCGCCCAAGATTCCGAAACTCTTGGCCGCCTACCTGTCGCTGGGAGCCAGAATCTGCGGCCCACCTGCTTTGGATCCGATTTTTAAGACCATCGATTTCCTGACGATGATTGATCTCGAAACTCTGCCGCCGGAAACGGTTCAGCGCTATTTAACCTGAATCATGCTGAAGCATCCGTTCCGAGTTCTCTGGCGCTTTGCCGATTTTCTCATTGTTTCATTCTTGGCGATCTCCGACTTTTTGCTGCGAAAGTGGCTGTTTGGAAAAACCAATCATGCCGAACGCGCCGCATGGTCGCACCGCTGGGCGCGACAATTCGTCCGCTGTCTGAATATCCAACCCTCGTTTTCTGGAGAACCGCCCATGAGTGGTATTCTCACAGCAAATCACCTCGGGTATCTGGACATTCTGTTACTGGCCGCCCGACAACCGGTAGTGTTTGTCTCGAAAAGCGAAGTCCGAAACTGGCCAATCATTGGCTGGCTGGCAATTTGCGGCGGAACATTATTCGTCAACCGCCAACGCAAGTCCGATGTGGCTGCGCTTGGACCTGCCTTCGCGCCTGTCATCAACGCGGGTGCCGTGCTGGTCTTATTTCCTGAAGGCACGAGCACCGGCGGTGACCGTGTTCTGCCGTTCATGCCTTCGCTTCTGGAACCGGCTGCCCAAAACGGCTGGGCCATTTCACCGGCGTGGATCGGCTACTCGCTGAACGAAGGCTCCGTGGCCGATGAGGTCGCTTACTGGCGCGACATGACCTTTCTCCCTCATTTCGTGAACCTTCTCTCCAAATCAGAGATCCGCGCAAGAGTTGTTTACAGCCCGTCGATGCCCAGTGGGCTGGACCGCAAACGCCTGGCAAAAAGGTTGCGCGATCAGATTGAGGAAACCGCGCGTCAGAATGGGATTCTCATCCAGGGCACGGACAAGAATGCCTGTGCTACCGTGACCTGAACGGAGACAACAATGCCTGCGCGAGACGGCGCAGGAAGCCGCAGGCGAGGACGCCTGCGCTACCTTGTCGGCCTGATCCGGTCACTTCGCGTCAGTGGCTTTGGCCGGAGGAGTCTTTAATCACTTCGATTTTTGCGCCCTTCTTCATCTCATCCTGCGATGGCACCTTGATGATGTCGCCGCTGATCGCTTGGGCGGAGTCTGCGGGAGCGGCAGCCGGTTCCTGGATGGACAGCAGTTCGATGTCAAAGATCAGGGCCGCATTGCCCTCGATTTTCGGGGGTTTGCCACTTGGGCCATACGCCAGCGCCGAGGGAACGACGATGTGCCACTTTGAACCGACCTTCATCAACTGGAGAGCTTCGGTCCAGCCTTTGATGGTGCGGCCCGAAACTGGAGTCGTTAGCGGCTTGCGGTCAACGCCGTAGCTGCTGTCAAATTCCTTGCCGTCAATGGTGGAGCCGCGATAGTTGACCACGACAACATTGGTGCTCTTGGGAATCGGTCCCAAACCTTCGGTGATGATTTTGTATTGGATGCCGCTCGGCAGCGTAATCACTCCGGATTCCCTGCCATTCTTGGCCAGGAACGCCTCACTGTCTGTCTTGTTCTTCTCGGCTGCCAGTCGGGACTTTTCAGCCTGCCTGCCCATCGACGCGCGCCGAAAAGCGTTCATGACATCGCGAAATTCCTGCTCGGAAAGCGGCGGCGGTTTGCCCGCGAGGCTGTCTTTGACCGCCGCAAAAACCACGTCAAGGTTGGCTTCGGGAAGGTTCTGCTTCAGAGCGTCGCCCCAGCTCATTCCAATCGCGGAGGAAAGTTTCTGTATGTCGGGCATCGTGGAAGCCGCCGGAGCGGCGAGAGAGGGAATCCCCATGCCGGCTGCGGGGGGTGTGGGCGCCGCTGCTGGCGCGGCAGCCGGTTTTGGATCCTCTGCCATTGCCTGCGCGGCCATCAGGCCGATCACAAAAAGTGCGGTATGCTGTAATTTCATTTGACTCATTTCTATTTGATTATCAGGTTGCACCCTGCATTGGTGCGTTCAATTCTTATTTAAACGGGCGTAACTATTCATGTAGCATAGGCATCCTTGCCTGTGCCCCTCTCTCCGTTGAGCGTCAGCGAGACGCTAATTTCTCCCACTGACCTGAGTAGTTACAAACGGGCGCATGCTTACCACAATGCGCCCTGCCCTGTCCAGCCTCAGATCACGCTTTGGTAACTGTTCGGTCGGAGGGAGAAATTAGCGTCTCGCTGACGCTCGCCGGAAAATGGGCACAGGCAAGGATACCTATGCTACGCGAATATAGTAACACGCTTTGAATAGATTCATATTTGATTTCCCGCCGGGGCTGAAATGTCGTAAATTCTGACTGTGACTCTCGACATCAAGTCTCAGACGTTGGAAGAATTGCAGCGCCAATTTGGCGAATGGCAACAGCCGGGCTATCGCGCCGCGCAGTTGCTCGATTGGATTTACACCCGGCGCGTCGGTGATTGGGACGAAATGACCAATCTTCCCAAAAACCTGCGCGAGAAGCTCCGGGCTGAATACTCGTTTCAGTCGATGGATCTGGCGCAAGTCCAGGGCTCCCGCGATTCCACGCGTAAATTTCTCTGGCGGCTGAGTGATCATTCATTGGTCGAGTGCGTGCTCATCCCCGCGAACCCGGCGTTTTACGGAGAGACCAGTGATCGCCATACGCTGTGTGTTTCGACTCAGGTCGGCTGCGCCTATGGGTGCAAGTTTTGCGCGAGCGGGCTGGACGGTTTCAAGCGCAACCTGCGAGTCGAGGAGATTGTGGGCCAAGTCCTGACGACCGAACGCTGGCTGGCGCAAGAGGCAAAGAAAGAAGCTGAGAAGCCAGCTACAGAACCTCCAGAGCCGCCGCAGGAAGCGGCAGTGGTTTCTGGCGGCGCCGAATCGCGCCTCATCAACAACCTCGTCATTATGGGGATGGGCGAACCGTTGGCCAATTACGAAAACCTCCTCAAGGCATTGAAGATCCTCAACGCCCCTTGGGGAGCGAAGATCGGCGCGCGCAAAATCACGATTTCCACCAGCGGCCTTGCCCCGCAGATTAGAAAACTGGCCGATGAACCTTACCAGTTCCGATTGGCGGTATCGCTGCACGCCGCGACCAATGCGATTCGCGATAAAATCATGCCGGTGAACCGCAAGTATCCGGTTCACGAACTGACTGCCGCGTGTGATTACTACCAGGAGAGGAAAGGGCGGATGATTACGCTGGAATACATCCTGATCGCAGGCATCAACGACGCAATGGACCAAATCAAACCGCTTGCGAGAATCGCGCACAGGCTTCATGCGAAGGTGAATCTGATCGCTTACAATCCAGTGGAAGGTCTCCCGTGGAACCGTCCGACCGATGTCTTGCAGGATGCCTTTGCGTCGGGGTTGGAGAAGGAGCAAGTGACAGTGACGCTCCGCCGCGAAAAGGGCGGCGACATCGACGCCGCCTGCGGCCAATTGCGCCTGAAAACTGAGCAAGCGGAAAAAAACAGGTAACCTTTCACGGGGGGTGTGACCGGAAAGTAACCTTGTGGCGCAGACCTCTGGTCTGCCGGTTGAATGGGTCTCTGACCCATCGAACGAATCCGCATCTCCCCAGAGCCAATCCACGGAGTCAGAGACTCCGTCAACTGGCAGGTCAGAGACCTGCCCCACAAGGTTACTTTTTGGTCACGCACCCCCTTTCACGTAGCATAGGCATCCTTGCCTGTGCTACTGAGGGAATTCAGCTTCGGGATTTGAGCACCGCTAATTGACGCTAATTTTCACTAATCGTAATCGGCCATCTTTCACGATCCCCCATAGCGTTCACTAGGGCAAAAATTCGAGGTTTGGCTGGAGTTTGATTGTCCGCATCCGTTCACCACAAGAACGATTTCTGCTCGGAGAGTTGTCGGTCACCTTCCCAGAGCGTCACACGCCAGGCAATTAAATTACCAAGCTTCTGGTAGTCCTCTCCAGTTACCTTGAAAACGGTCCATCTGCTGAAAAAACCTGGTTTTTCAACGGATTGCTCGAAGGTCTGCCTCTGGATGACATCGCCGATAACGCCACGCGCTTCCACCCGTAGTTTGAGCTTGGCCGCATCGACGGAATGGGCCTTCCAATTGACGTTGAATGCCAGCCCAGAGCATTTCCTGGCATCGCGGCGCAAGATGGCCTGGTAAGCGTCCCGATCATACAGGCTTGGAGAGAGGCTGGTCTGGCCTCGAAGATCCATGTGCTGGGGAAGCACCTTCAAAACCTTTCCGCTTTGCGCCGAAGCCAGCGGTCCGGCGACAATCAGGCCTAGAAAAACGAGCAGGATTTGAATCTGGCGCATGATGGGAGAAGGGTTAGTACGCCTTCGCAACAATCACCCGGTCGGTCGTGCTGTTGCCAGTCACGATGCACTTGCCAGGAGTCGCGCTGCTTGGAAGAATGCACCGGACTGTTGCCCCCAGCGACTTGTCCCGTCCCCTGCCCGATTTCAGATCTCGGATGCGGACATCCGTGTCAATGGAAGTATCCAGAAACACCTCGGCAAATCCGCCGTCGTTGTCGAGAAACTCGGTCAATTCCTGAATCGACCCTATTTCCCGTGTGTTGTCCTGGCGGAACTGGCGCGCGCGTTCGAGCATCTCGCGCTGCATTGCGCCCAATTCCGAGACCACTTTATCGACCGCCTCGCCAACGGCAACCTGCTGCTTGGCCATATTGTCGCGGCGAACCAGGACGACTATCCCACTTGCCAGGTCGCGCTGGCCAACCTCGATGCGAATTGGGATTCCAGAGCGCTCGGCGTCGGTGAATTTCCAGCCGGGGTTTTTGTCTTCGCGGTCGTCGATATAGGCAACAAATCCTTTGGCGGTCACACCATCGGCAATGCTTTGTGCAACTTCGCCAACCTTGGCGCGTTCCTCGGGATTCTTCCAAATTGGGACAATGACCAGGTGAGTGGTGGCCATTTTCGGTGGCAGAACCAAGCCTTTGTCATCGCTGTGGCTCATGATCAGCGCGCCAATCAACCGGGTGCTGACACCCCAGCTTGTGGCCCAAACCGGCTTTCGCTGGCCGTCGCTATCCAGAAAGTGAACGTCGAACGCCTGAGCAAACGTGGTTCCCAAGTGGTGCGATGTGCCAGCCTGCAATGCCTTCTTGTCCTGGAGCATCGCCTCAATGGTGTATGTATGATGCGCGCCCGGAAATTTCTCGCCTTTAGTCTTTCTGCCCACGATCACCGGCATCGCCATATAGTCCTCGGCGAATGTGCGATAGACATTGATCATGCGCGTTGCCTCTTCCTCGGCCTCCTCGCAGGTGCGATGCGCTGTATGGCCTTCCTGCCAGAGGAACTCGGCAGTACGCAGAAACATGCGGGTGCGCATTTCCCATCGCACGACGTTGGCCCATTGGTTAATGAGAATCGGCAGATCGCGGTAGGATTGAACCCAGCCCTTGTATGTCTTCCAAATGATGGTTTCGGAAGTGGGGCGAATGATCAGTTCCTCGGCGAGTTTGGCATCGGGATCGACGATCAGTTTGCCATCCTCCAGTTTCAGACGATGGTGCGTCACCACGGCGCATTCCTTGGCAAAGCCTTCTATCGTTTCAGCTTCCTTGGCGAGGTAGGACTTGGGGATGAAGAGCGGGAAATAGGCGTTCTTGTGGCCGGTCGCCTTGAACATGCCGTCGAGGATGCGCTGCATGGTTTCCCAAAGCGCGTAGCCGCGTGGTTTAATGACCATGCATCCGGGCACGTCGGACAGTTCGGCGAGGTCGCACTCACGGATGATGTCCAGATACCATTTCGGAAAGTCGAGGCTGCGCAGTGTGATTTTGCTCATGATTTCGTCGTAAAAAAGCAGCGGCAGCTTACCGGCCCTGACGCTGGCCCCGCAACCAAAAACATCGGCAATTCCAATCCTGTCAATCTATTACCGTAATTCGTAAGTTCGTGAGTCGGATTGACGCTTCTTTTACCCAGTAAAATCTACCAATTCATCGCTCACGAACTTGCGACTTACTGTAATAGGTTAATCCTGTCCAAAACTTATTTGCCTGGCTGCGTTTTTGCTTTGACAGTTTCGATCAGCTTATCAACCGCATCGGGACAGGGCGAGGCGATTTTGAGTTTTTTCAGCCAGGCGATGGCCTGGTCGTAGTGCCCAGATTGATCCTCCGATTTGGCCAACTGCCCCAGTATCTCCATGCGAACCAATTCATCCGGCTTGAGCCTCTCCTTTTTTTGCTTGTCCCATCTTTCGAGCGCCAATTCCCAAAGCCGACGCGCAACAACCGGGTTCTTTTTTGACTCGTTGGTCAAGACACCCAACTCGAAGAGGATTTCGTAGCTGTCCGGATTATTGCGCAATCCAAGCCGCAGGAACTCCTCAGCTTCCCTCGGCTTGTTCAGTTTTTGCCGCAGCCAATACGAGACAGTTACGTAACTGGTAACCCGGTGCGGATCGAGATCGACCGAAATCTTCAGCCAGGGAAGGATTTCCCTTTCGTCTCCATTTTCCAGATGCTTGTGAGCGCTAAGGACAAAATGGCGTCCGAAACGCTGAATCCAATCATTGGAATCCTTGTGTGAATCTGCCGCTTCGCCGTCGTGTTCATGTTCGTCCTCGCCATGCTCATCATGCCCATCATGTTTGTGAGCCTGGTCACTTCGCGCAGTCATGTGTGATTCTTCTTTCAGAGCCTGGTCAAAAATCGACGGGTAAGTTCCGTAATGGAAATAAGCGTCGGCTTTTAAAAAGAAATGATTTGCGAACATTTGTCTGCTGTCACCCATCAAAACGGCCATGACGCTGGACGCGCGCTTGTTCTCTTCATGGAGCGAGCGCAAACGAGGATCAAGCACGGTGGCGAGTGTCAGGCACACCACAAAACCAAGGATCAGAAGGAGTCCGCGCATAACTCAAGCAAGGCTCTTGCGCCGAAAAATCACCCAAGTCGCCCCCAACAGCGTCGAGGTGTAAACTGCCGCGTAAAGGGTCGCGCCAGCAACATCGATCCACCGTATCACTCCTTGGTTGTGAATCACCAACGGTCGCACGTCATACCATTCCAAATGAGGAATCACGTAGTAAAGGGCGTAAAGGATGCTCGCGCCCGGTTCCCCCATTTCCAGCGCCGCAGTGTTCAAGTGGCCGCCCACCACAAAAATCCCGATCACAATACAGAAGCAGATTGTGACATTCGACGAGAACGCGGTAAAGACAATGGACCCCAAGAGCGCCATCGCAATGATCACCGCAAGACACGCCCAGTGCAGCCAAAACGCCTGCGCGTAAATACTCATGGGCCACTGATGTTCGCGAGAACCGCTGATAAGCACGAAAAAGCCGTAAAACACCAGCAGCATCAAACCACTCGCAAACCAACAGCCCAGGAATTTGCCGACAATCATTTGCGCTCGGCTGACCGGTTTAGCCAAAAGCGGAAAAATCGTGCGGTTCTCTTTTTCCGCCGGGATTTGACGGCCCGCCGTGGTAATCGAGATCACCAGCGAAGAAATCCAAATCAGCAAGAGGCATATCTCCTTGACGTAACGAAAAACAGAGCTGTCATTGAAAAAGTTGACGGAGCCCAAAAGCAGCGTCATCAGTGCCGTCAGGATAAACAGGACGTAAAAATCCTTCCGGCGATACAACTCCTTGATAACAACACCCGAAACGGCGAAAATAATACTCATATCAGGACTGCGATTGGTAGCCAATGATTTCCAAGAACGCCTGCTCCAGGTTGGCATGATGCTCCCGCACCAAATCCGATACCCGGCCCTCGGCTTTGAGTTTGCCCTGGTAAAGAATACCAACCCGGTCGCACACGGTTTCGACCTCGCCCAATTCGTGCGACGAGAAAAAGACCGTTTTCCCCTCTCCTTTAAGCCGCTGAATGATTTCGCGAACCTTCATCCGGCCCAAGGGATCCAACCCGCTGGTCGGCTCGTCCAAAATCAACAGATCGGGATTGTTAATCAGCGCCTGTGCCAAACCCACCCTCTGTTGCATTCCTTTGGAATAGGTTTTTATCAGCCGCTTCCGCGCGCCTTCCAATTCCACCAACTTGAGCACGGCATCAATTCGTTTCTCCCGCTCGGCGCTCGGGATTTCGAAAACTTTGGCATAAAAACGGAGCAACTCCTCGGCATTGAGAAACTTGTAATAGTACGTCAACTCAGGCAGATATCCGATGCGCCGCCGGGCGATGGGTTGGCGCACGTTGACGCCAAAGATGGAGGCATTGCCAGAAGTCGCGTTGACAAAACCCAGCAGCACGTTCATTGTCGTAGTCTTGCCCGCGCCGTTCGGACCGAGAAAACCGAACACCTCTCCAGACAGAACCTTCAGGTTCAGCCCGTCCACAACCACACTGACCTTGTGGCCGTTTTCGCGGCTTGGATACTCGACGCGAAGCTCTTCAATTTCCAAAACCGTTTGCACAATGTGGATTATAGGAAACCACGTTCCTGTATTCAAGCGGATATTCCCAGCAGTTCTCATTATGTGGGGTAGGCCTCCGGCCTGCCGGTTGCGGTGCCTCTGGCTCCGCAAGGGAATCGAAAACTTCGTGCG
>CAIUEN010000454.1 GCA_903898185.1 uncultured Verrucomicrobiales bacterium | reverse complement strand
GGGATTCACCGTCAGCGCCTCCGCGCGACAATCGGTCCAAACCTACATCACCAATCAGCAGGAGCACCATCGGAAGAAAACGTATCGAGAAGAATTGGTGGCCTTTCTCCGAAAATCCGGCGTCAAATTCGACGATCTGTATTTGGATTGATGGCGCTGATGCTGGCATCCCTTCGGGATGCCGTCGTGCGGGGCATCCGCTTCCGGTGGTATCGCTTCGCTCAACCACCGGCTACAGGCTTTCATGCCTCCGGCATGAGGTTTCGTCTGCATAAAACCGAAAGTCCGGTTACTTTCCGGTCACCCCCCCCATTATCGGTCCTTTTGTTACTTCCGCCTCCTACGGCCTCTTCACACGGAAGAACATCATGCCATCGGACTGATTGGTGACGTCCGTGAAACGGAAAGAGTTGGTCAATGTAAAACTGGTGTTCGTGTACCATATTGGCGTGCCAGTCAGATTGGTCGTGACTTGGAGCGCGTAATTTGTGCCGGTTCTTCCGTAGAGCAGCAATGTCAGATTCAACCGAGTGCCTTGATTCAATTCCAGCAGCGGCGGATCGGCAAAGAACTCCCATGCACGGTAGAAGATTTGCGACGCTTTCTGGTCCACGGGGTAGTATTGTTGCAAGTTCGTCATTGGCACTCGCCAGGCTTGCTGCCAGTTCGTGGATGCAATGTTGGTGATAAAAGCGGTCTGGTAGCTCGATCCCGGATTGCCGTAAAGCGTCAGCATCCGGGTGGAGTTCGATGCCATCGACCCTTCCAACAGCGGCTCCGCGCCAATCACCACCACTCGCCCCGGTTGTCCACTGCTGTTGCCCACCGCGCTGCCGTCTGACTTCGTGCCAACAACATCGGCGAATGTCAACGGCACAAAAGCCGAAGATGCCGGCAACGCTTTGAACGTCAGCCGGCCCAAAACGGACGGCCCGTTGAACTTCTGCCCCTCTTTCGCGGCAAGGTTGAACGCGGTTTGCGCGCCGTCAATGCTTTGCGCCCGCGTCGCGCCAATGGCCGCGTGGCTGGGAGTAATGCCCCAGTTGGTGAACCGGTTTGCCGGGTAAACCACAGTGAAACTCAAATTTGTCAGGTTGAGAGTGGAAACAATGCCCAGCGGAACGCTGCTGGTCTGCCCCACCTGCAACACCGTCGAGCCAACGTTCAGTTGCAAGCATTCGCTCACGGCAACTACGAAGCTGACCGAATTGCTCAAAGGAATCCCGTAGCTGTCCGTGGCCCAAATCCGGATCACATTCGTGGTGCTGCCTTGACCGCACGACGGCGTCCATGCAAAGACTCCGTTCGTGCTGATGGAAGCCCCCGCTGGAGCGCTCGAATCGAGGCTGTATGTAATCGGCAGGTTCGGGCTATGGGCGGTGTTCGTGAAGGAAATGTGTCCGCCAACCGCTGCGAACTGATTCTGATTAGTCTCCGCCAGCGGTTCGAACTCCGGCGGCAGATGCGGAGCCACAATGGTTGTGGCCTCTGCCGAGGTCGGCGCAGACTCTACATTGCCAACGCCGTCGTGCGCAATGCTGTAGAAACTGTAACGGTTGCCCATCACGCCTTGGAAACTCAAGGAACTGTTGGTTGTGCCGGTCAACCACGCTGTCCAAGCTCCTCCATTGCTTGCAACGTAAATGTCATAAGAGACGATTCCCGCCCCGGCATCCGTCCCGCTCCAACTGACAATGAAGTCCGAGTTCGTGGAAACATACGGCAGGCTGGCGACGGAGCTGACGGGGGGAATGCAATCGATTGTAACCACCGCCATCTTGTTGGTATCAAAACCCTTCGATAGGTCGTGGGGGTCAATCTGATCGGTGGATATAATGGGATTCACGTCAAATTGAATATACGCGATATTCGTGATTTGGCTGTTTATCGACAGTCCCGCCTTCGGGCGTACGAAATATGATATGTGGCCTTGGCCACGGCCTGTTCCGTCCTCAGGTGGCAAGAATCCAATCATCACATCGGGCGGCAAATATGTGGCTGGGTTAATCGAATAGAAATCAGCAAAAACTTCTCCGGTGGCCAAGTCTATGCCTGCATCAATTTCCACATCAAAGCTAATGCCATTATACATCATAGGAATGTTGGTCTCGAAATACTGGCTATTGGGGGGAATCGAGATCCGCTGTGAACCAAACACCACTTCTGCTAGTTCAAAAGTGTCAGCGTCCAGTTGTGAATCAAGCGGATCCCAAATGTTGACTTGCTGCGCCGGGGCAGTCGCATTGGTGGAATTTTCAAATTCGATTATGTATGAAAGATGTGTGCTGCCATCCACGTAGTTGGCACCTCCAAAACCAGATGGACCAATCTTGGCGTTTGGATCCTGGGAACCAACGGCCTGATCAGCCTGACTGACATCACTGGGACCGGTGGATGTAGGAGCTGGTGGCGTATTCTTGGGATTGGACTTCTCGCAGCAACTGCTGGGGGGAGTTGGCTGTGAAAATAGACCAGACATTTTTGCCGCCAACTTTTGCCTTACCAAGCTGCTGGTCGATATTGACTCTAAGGTTGTGAAAACTTGCGGTGTGGCCCATTGACCAGTGATGGGATCACAAGCACTGGAGATTATCCTCAGCATCGCGTTATTTGTATCTCCAAAGTCCTGAGTCCACAGCACTGTGGCTGCTCCGCCCACGACCGAGATAGCCAGATCGCCCGAAATCGCACCTTTGGTAACAAGGGATGGCTCTGACCAAGTCGAACCATCCCACCAAGCCGCGTAGATCGACTCAACATTGTCTTCATCGGTAATCCAAGAAGCCAAAACATGCCTTTGTGCATCATGGCCTAGCACAATGCTGCGATTATAACCTGCTATCGTTGGCAACCGTGCCGGTTCGCTCCAACTGAAATTATTAAAAGTCGAAAACACGATGTTATTGCTGCTCATTGCTGCAACGATCTCATTAGCAGTGTTCGTCAATCCCACCGTAGCGCTGCTGGCCATGACCCACACGAGCAACGGACGCTCCAACGAGTCGAGAGCGACCTTCACGTCGGAATTGAATCCCCAACTGTGCGGCACCTCAAGCGGCGCACCCCAAGCGGAACTCTGCCATCTGGCAACCAAGACTCTGTTTCCCAACTCTACGCCTGGCGTCTGAGAATCCATCGTCCACGCCAAAAAGGTATCGCCTGCCGTGGTCAAGACCATGTCTGGGTTTCCCTCGGGCACAACATTGGACACAACATCAGCCATGACAGGATTCCCTTCATACACATTGGTCGTGCCAGTCACCGGATCGACGGTCAGCGTTATATCGGACGCGCCAACCAAGTGCGAACGAAAGTTCGACTTCGGATTCGGAAAGGTGTCATCCAATTTCCATTTAAATTTCACAGGTCCGGCTTGCCCCTCGAAAATGGAGGCTACAGTGACACTGAAATCCCATTTCTTTCCCTCAAACATGTTCATTTTAGCCTCCAAGGCCGCTTCTGCGGTCGCTGTTCCAGACACCACTGCGTGAATCCAAGACACATAACCTCGAGCTTGTCCGTACAGAGACGCCTTTAGGTTAAATGTGGATGAATCCCTATTCGGCCAAGACGGGAAGTTAACCTCTTCCCATCCAAGAGACCCACCCCCAGAAGCGCTCCACTTGGATCCCAACTGGGCATAGACAGGCAAATTTCCAAATTTGCGCCTTGGAAGCTGAAACGTTCTATCTAAGCTAATGGTGTAAGTGACGGCAGCAGAATCAAATACGTAACTGCACTTCGATGGATCCACTTTCCAAGCCGCACTGCCCTCAACACTGCCAGATACCGAGAAAAACGGTAGTTCAACTGTCGCGTTTCCACCCGTCAGCGTGAACGATGGATTACAATCCCACATCCCGCAAAGCTCTCCCCCGGCGCTAAACTTGTAGGTTCCTCCAACACCCAACAGCCAATTGGGAACATCGAATTCTCCAAAGTCCAAGTCCAAACTGACACAGGTTTCGCCAAAACTCTCCTTCATGGGTGCTGCGTTGAACTTTGCCTCAGCAACAACCTCAGCCGTCCATGTGAACAAGTTTGATTCGACACGAAGCATCCTGTAATAGAGGTCAGTATCATCAACAACAGCAGTCGACGACTTCTGCCAAACCGCCAGCACTTGACCGTCCGGTTGAACCGCCAATGCCAAACCCTGATTCAAAAGAACGTTGGTCTCGTTAAGAAGCACGGGTGAGCTAATTCGCCATGCATTAAGATTGGTAACTGTTCCGCCGACAGCAAAACGAATACTAGAGTTACTGGTTCCTGCCGTTTGCCAAGCTATTAACACTCCTGCGGAAACACCATCAAATAAATTTGAACATGCCACAATTCTCGGTTCCACACCAGTCGCGTCCGGCAAAGCTCCCGTTGAAATCCATCCATTTCCGTTATGATATGCGTGCCAAATCTCCGCACCACGGCTCCAGACAATATGCGGAATCCCGTTGGCATCAACCGTTAATGCAGGACTCGAATCATTCGTGTAGATCGGAGCATTTGATGGCGAAGTATTGGTTGGAACTGGGTACATGTATAGCATCACACTGGAACGAAATTGATTGTTCGTCAGAAAATACGAATACATGCCAGACGAATAAAAGCCTTCCACAGACATTTGGTAGTTTCCCGGAGGCAAATTCGTAAAGATGAATCGCCCGGAGGAGTCTGTCTGTGTCGATCTAATTTGACTTTGTTAAAATAAATCCTGCAGTTTTTCGCCGGTTGTGTCAGCTTTGTTGCGTGTTGACAATCCAACAGAACATCTTCTAGACTCAAGAATGAAATCAAACATAACGGCCTTGAGGGCATGGCCGCGCGAT
>CAIUEN010000453.1 GCA_903898185.1 uncultured Verrucomicrobiales bacterium | reverse complement strand
TCCGGTGATTCTGTCCAGCGGCCACAGCGAGGCCCAAGCGATGGCCGGTGAGCATCCCGAATTGCCGCAGGCGTTCTTGAGCAAACCTTATGAGTTGCCGACTCTCAGGGATGCGATTGTTCGATTTATGAAATAGCAGATTCATGGGGCTGTGGTATATTGGGGAGAATAGTTGTTTTTCATGAGCGCTAAATCAACAGCCATTCTTAGGGATGTCTTTAACTGGCGTCTAACGGTTGGATTGCTCGCCGTTCTCGGTGTTGGCGTGCTGTTGACTTGGTGGGTAGTCGAGAGTGCCAGGCGCGAACTGTGCGCCAGTCAGCTTCAGCAGGCACGATTGGTGGCGAGGTCGATGAATCTTGAGCGCCTCAAGGCCCTGACAGACACGGAGGCGGACACCAACTCACCTGTCTATCTGCGATTCAAGGAACAGTTCGCCGCCGTGCGTTCAGCCACCCTGCAATGCCGATTTGTTTCTCTCTTGGGCCAACGGGCTGACGGCGCGCTGTTCACTTTCGTGGATAGCGAACCGGCTGACTCCAAAGACTGCTTTCCCGCAGGGCAGGTTTATGTCGAGGCACCGAAAGGTTTTCTCCGCGTCTTTGGCACCCGGAACGCTCTTTCCGAAGGCCCCTATACCGACCACCGTGGCAAATGGATCTCCGCGTTGGTTCCAATCATTGATCCCCAGTCGGTCATGGAAAGCGTGGCCACCCCGGAGGATGCAAAGAAGATGGTGGGCAAGGCCGTGGAGTTCTACCGGCAGAATGGACGTGAACGGTTCCTGAAGGCAGTCAATAATCCGCAGGGGGAATTTCACAAAGGCGACCTCTATGTCTTTGTCTTTGACCGCAGCATGACCTATCTGGCCCTTCCGGTTAATCCGGAGCGCGTCGGCCAGAACTGGATTGATAAAAAGGACTGGGCTGGCGGCAAGTATGTCCGCCGGGAAATTCAGGAAATCGCCCGGGGCAAAGGCCACGGCTGGGTGGAATATGAATATGAGAACTTTGCCAGCAAACAACTGGATCATAAGACCACCTATGTCGAGGGCGTGGACGATCTGATCATTTGCGCTGGAGCCTACCGGGGCGATGGCAAAATGCTCGCCGCATTGCGCATGGATGTTGATGCCGACGATTGGAACTGGAAGCTTGCGCAGGCTGCGCTGCCGCCAGCGATGTTGACGCTGGCATTGGTGGCAATTGCGCTGATTGGTTCGACGCTGCTGGCCCGGCGCTCCCAAATCCCAGCCACGACGTTGTGGTTGCATCGGCATCTTGAACCGGCAATGGTAGCCGCGACCGGCTTGGCTTTGAGCCTGTTTGTCGGCTGGCTGGTTCAACAACGCGGCATCCAAGATCGCAACGAGGCGTTTACCCAACTGGCGGCAAGCCAGTCAGAGGAGATTGCCGAAACGCTGCGCGAACTGCGCCATACCGGCTTGGAAAGTTTGGCGTATCTCTACGAGCGAAGCGCCACTGTGAGCGCGAAGGAGTTCGGAATGTTCACTCCCTATCTTCCGAAAAATCCGGCGGTACAAGCTTTGGAATGGATTCCGGTTGTTCTGGCGGCGGACAAACCCCGTTTCGAAGCAACTGCTCGCGCCGACGGCTTGCCCGGCTTTGATATCTGGCAAAAGGATGCGGAGGGCAAACGAATCCCCGCCACGGAGCGCACGATGTATTATCCCATCTTGCATCTGGCCCCGCTGACCGGCAACAAAAGCGTTGTTGGCTACGACCTTGGTTCCGAACCGTTGCGTCGCGCGGCGTTGGAAACGGCAATGAACACCGGTTTGCCCACCGCCACCGATCCAGTCACTTTGGTGCAGGAGAGGGACGGTCAGAAAGGGATGCTGGTTTTCCGGCCCGTTTTCGACCCCAATGACCCCAAGCAGCTTCGAGGATTTGCCGTGATCGCGTTGCGGATGGGAAGCGTGTTGAGGAGCGCGGCGCCGAACAATTCGGTGCTTATGGAAGTGGCGTTGCAGCGCAAGGATGGAACGTCCGAACCGCTGGCCAATTCCTGGCAGGCCGACCGTCCCCCAATCACAGGTCTTTCCCTGACGCGGCCCGTGCTGACCTTCGGCAAGGTTTATTCCGTGACGGCCTACGCAGGGATGGAATTTATGCGCCTGCACCCAATGTGGGATGGATGGATGGCGGGTCTGACGGGGTTGGTCACAACTGCCTCGCTTGCCGTCCTGATCGGCGTTCTCCACCGGCGGCGTGAGCAACTGGAATGGCTGGTTTCAGACCGTACCAGCGAGTTGCGGGAGAGCGAGAATAGGCTGCAACAGTCGTATGATGAACTGGAGGAGCGCGTGGAGACGCGAACGCAAGAGCTGCGCCATGCCAATGAAGAGCTGCAGACAGAAATCGACAATCGCGAGCAGGCTGAGGATGCCTTCCGAAGAACCCATGAGCGATTGGATGCGATTTTGGAGAGCATCTCGGATGCCTTTTTCGCCTTGGATGATCAGTTTGTGGTTGTTTACTACAATAGGGCGGCGGAACGGATGCTGCGGCGCTCGCATACGGAAGTGCTTGGACGACACTTTCTTGACGCATTTCCCGAGGCGCGAGGCTCCATTTTTGAAAGGAACTATCGCCAAGCTCTGGCTACCAGAGAGTTTATGGCGTTCGAGTCGCATTTTGACGTTGAGCCGCTCGTGAACTGGTATGATGTCAGGGTGCATCCTTTTTCCGACGGAATCGCCGTGTTTTTCCAAGTCACTACGGAACGGAAGCGGGCGCAGGCGGAAAAGGAAAAACTCGAACTTCAAAACCGGCAACTTCAGAAGGCTGAAAGCTTGGGCCGCATGGCTGGCGCCATTGCCCACCACTTCAACAACCAACTCCAAGCGGTGATGATGAACCTGGAGATGGCCATCAACGATCTGCCCCGCAATGCGGAACCCGTTGGAAACTTGACCGAAGCCAAGCAGTCGGCTCTCAAGGCGGCAGAGGTGAGCACCCTGATGCTGACCTACCTTGGGCAAACCGTTGCCAAACATGAACCGTTGTATCTTTGCGAAGCGTGTCAACGACAATTGCCCATGCTTGAGGCGGGCCTTCCCAAAGACATGGTCTTGGAGACTGATTTCCCCACACCCGGCCCTGTCATCCACGCCAACACGAATCAGATTCAGCAGGTGTTGATGAATCTGGTCACCAACGCATGGGAGGCGCTGGGTGGCGCCAAGGGATCCATTCGCGTGGCCGTTAAGACGATTTGCGCATCAGAGATTTCCGCCGAAAACCGTTTTCCCGTAAACTGGCAGTCGCAAGGCGCCGAATGCGCCTGCCTGGAAGTGACAGATGCAGGCTGCGGGATCGCAGCCGAAGACATCGAAATGCTCTTCGACCCGTTTTTCTCCACCAAATTCACAGGACGCGGCTTGGGCTTGCCTGTGGTTCTGGGAATTGTGCGGGCGCACAGCGGGTGCGTCACGGTGGAAAGTCAACCAGGCAAAGGAAGCGTCTTTCGTGTCTTCTTGCCGCTATCGGCTGAGGCTGTCGCCATAAAGCCAGCGCCACTGGCCCAAGCTCCTCGAACGGTGACGGGCGGCACGGTTCTGGTGGTCGATGACGAGCCGTGCTTGCGTAAATCGGTTGCGATTGTTCTCAGGCGATCTGGTTTTGCGGTGTTCGAAGCGATGGATGGAGTTGAAGCGGTGGAGGTGTTCCAGCAGCATCGTGACGAAATTGGTTGTGTCCTGTGTGACCTGACCATGCCCCGTATGAATGGCTGGGAGACGCTGACGGCCTTGCGCAAACTTGCGCCGGGACTTCCGGTAATCCTGTGCAGCGGCTATAGCGAGGCCCAAGCGATGGCTGGCGACCATCCCGAACTGCCCCAAGCGTTCTTATGCAAACCTTTTGAGTTGGCGGCTCTCAAGGATACGATTGCTCGTGTTATGGGAAATCGTTGAATCGGGGAATCGTAATTCGTAATTCGTTAAAACGTTGAATCGAGGAGAAGGCCCTGAATTGTCTGCCAACGATTCAACGATTCAACGATTCAACGATTCAACGATTCAACGATTCAACGATTCAACGATTCAACGATTCAACGATTCAACGATTCAACGATTCAACGATTCAACGATTCAACGATTCAACGAT
>CAIUEN010000452.1 GCA_903898185.1 uncultured Verrucomicrobiales bacterium | reverse complement strand
TGTTTTCTAATGCATTTTTGAAAAAGAGTCGTTTTCTGCCAGACACTATATAGGGTCAAGCTAGGGTGTTGAATTGATGGGGATTTGCCTTGGTCGATTCATTCAGAATTTGTTCCTCAAATCACGATACCAATCAAGGAACAAGCTCCTTAAGCCTGTTTTTGCTCAATTCAACACCCTAGGGTCAAGCTGCCGGAGGACGGCAAGCTGAGTGGCGTCAGTGGAACTGACCAATGTCCCCTCGGTTACAAGCGCTTTGCCAATGCGCCCGCTTATGGGAGCCGTCACTTTCGTATAACCAAGGTTGATGGAAGCCGTTTCCAAAGCTGCCTTTGCCGCTAACACCTCTGCTTCGGCCTGCGCCTGAGAAGAAAGGACATCGACTTCGTCCTGAGCGCTCACCGCATTGATTTTGGCCAGTGCCTGGTAACGCTGAGCTTTGCTTTGGGTCTGTTTGAGAACAGCCTCGGCCTTTGCCAAAGAGGCTTTGGCACTATCGTAACTGGCTTGCAGGGGAGCCGGGTCAATCTGAAAGAGCAAATCACCCTCCTTTACATCGGCGCCCTCCTCAAAAAAGCGTTTGAGCAGAATGCCGGAAACACGCGCTCGCACCTCAGCGTCGCGCACAGCATTTACCCGGCCGGGGAGTTGCACCGTCATGGGAACGGATTCCGAGCCAATGGTTACAACGCTAACTTCGGCTGGCGGCATCTTCATGTCGCCGCCCCCATTCATGGGCGGCGGACCAGATTCATTCTTTTTGCATCCGACAAGACAAGCAACTGCAAGGGCGCTAATAAATGCTTTCTGCATCAGAGGAATGGCGCGCTGCAAAACTGCGGGGGTTGTTGATTGTGGGGCATGAACTTTCATAATATATGTCGTAATTTAAAGTGAAGGACTAGCTTGAAATCCTGCCGAAACGTAAGGAATCAGCCAGCGCATCATGTCTTCCAAGGTGGGGTGATAGGCTGGCTTTTGACGGAGAGATGCCACATGCGCAAAGGTGAGCAGGGAATGATGTACTGCCCCCATGGTAAAATTTATTTTCCAAAAAAGCTCCTCTGGTTGCAGATGTGGGAAAATCGAAATCAGGGCCGCATCGAACCGGCGTCGTGTCTCATCGGCGTGTTTGCGCACCAACTCATGAATCTGCTTATTGGGCTCACCAAACGAGCGTCCCAGCATTTTAAAGAACGCTTGGTTTCCGCGTTTGTGATATCCCTGCTCGAGCATGGGGAGAATGAAAGCCTCCATCACAGCTTCGATTGTTAGGGGTTTACATGATTGGCGAGCCTTTTCTTCCACCGCATCAAGCAACAGTCGGCGCCTCTGCTCCATTGGCTCCATTCGACTTATAAATAAGGCCTTAACTAAACCTTCCTTGGTTTCAAAGTGATAATTGATCGCGGCCAGATTAACCCCTGCAGCAGCGGTAATATCACGAATGGAAGCTCCCTCAATTCCCTTGGCCGCAAAGAGCTCTTCTGCCTTTTCCAAAATAAGCTCCCTGGTTCCAAGCTTGAAAAGCTCTTGTGTTGCGCGTTTCCCTCGGCCTGCTTTAACCATGTCATTCATACGTTCGTTTGAATTATGCTAGACTTTTTTCGACTATTGCGTCAATACTCTTGTGAAATTTTTTCAACTCAAGCGTGCATGGCATTACCAATGAATATGGAGTCAAACAAGAGTAACAAAGGGATGGAAAGCCGGGGTGATAATGTTATCAGCAGCCAGAAAAGCGCCAGCATCATGCGTAATTTTATGAGTATCCGAGTATTGATTGTGGATGATGACCCCTTGGCCAGAAGTCGCATCAGGCAACTGCTGCGCCAGGAGACCGATATTGAATTGCTCGGAGAGTGCGATAGTGGAATGGATACCATTGGGTTGATCGCTCAACACAACCCAGACTTAATTTTTATCGATATTCACATGTCAGCAATCAATGGTGTGGAGTTAATGCGGCAATTACCGCGCAAACGCAACCGGGCCATCGTGATTGTAACCGCGTTTGAAGAACACTGAGAGCGAGCGCGATATTTGATGGCGATTGATTCACGCTAATTGATGGATTGCTTGTTTTTCAATCAAGCCTCATTTTCCGTGCTTAATAAAGCCTCGGATTATTTGATTACAAGAAGAGTGAGCACGATCATTGAGG
>CAIUEN010000451.1 GCA_903898185.1 uncultured Verrucomicrobiales bacterium | reverse complement strand
GCGTCGGTAATTCCAGCGGTTGTCTTGCTGCCGACGCTTTGCCGACTGGAAAGTCGGCGGAACGGCAGACAAGAATGTCTGCGCTACGTCCGAAGATCTGGCGCAAAAAGTAAGATTCTTACCCGTTCAAAGTATAAAAAGAGAGTTCCTTCCCTGCCTCTTCGTGCCTTCGTGTCTTCGTGTAAACCTTCCCCTGATCACGTCAAAGGGTGTGAAACCGAAAATAAACAGTGGTCACACATTTCATGAAAACGAGTTCCAGATGGCGTTGGGGCCGGAGTTTCCGTAAGCGGAGCGCACTCGCCGCAAATTGGCGGAAGCCCTTTGCATGCGCGATTTATCGGCCATCACTTTTTCCCGTCGTTCATTGAGCCACTGGGAGTTGCGCAACTCCACAGCCGCAAGTTCACGCACTGTCTTTTGAAGAGCCTCTCTTGACGGGTTGTCAGGGGCGGCCTCGGGCGATGAGGAAATTATTTCCTTGAGAAAGCGTTTGCGTTCCTGGCACCGGGCAACTTTATCCCAGTCCCCCGTCTGGATGCCCGCCCCTTCCACTTCGCTTATCGCGCGCCACTCTTCCAACAAGACCGACAATGAAGGGGGATTATTCATGGTGACTGTGAGGGTTGGAAGGAGAAATGGGCATAGGGGATGCGTGACAGGAAAGCAGCCCTGTGGGGCAGGCCTCCGGCCTGCCGGTTCGCGGGGTCTCGGCCCCCTCGACCCATCTTCCTCCAAGCAAGTCAGCAATTCTCATTTTGAGGAAATATGGGGGGGAAAAACTCTGATCTGCCTGCGCACTGGGTCTCCAACTCTCTGCGGAGCCAGAGGCACCGCAACCGGCAGGCCGGAGGCCTGCCCCACAGGGTTAGCCCGGGCACAGGCAAGGATGCGTGTGCTACCAAGTGTCATGCGCCAACGGCTGCCAGGACGGATTCCGCTGAACTATCAAACTGTGGCTGGCTGGCCGTCTGGCGTCCGAGCATCGTTGACCAGGCATCGCGCAACACCGTCAACCGTTCAATGACTTCCTTGATGCCTTCCTGTTCCTTGCGGATATTGCTCTCGGTCATTCGGCGATCAAAGTAGGTGTAGAGTTGGCGCAGATTGATCGAGATATCGCCTCCCTTCTCCATATCCAAGGATGAATTAAGCTCGTTGATGATGGCTTGAGCGCGCAGGATATTATTGCTGATGCTGGCATTGAACTCGGCAGGATCGTCAAAAGCAAAGCCGGTAAGCGCCCGTTCGAGAAACCGAATCGCCCCATCATAGAGCATGAGCACAAGCTGGCCCGGCGAAGCAGTCTGCGTCGCAACTTTATGGTACGACTTCCAAGGATTTGAAAAACTCATAATTCAACTAGTTTAATCAACAAGAGGTTTGATTCTCATGCTTCCACATGCGTCGCCAGCAGAGACGCTATCTTCTTGATGGTCTCCGGCGGCGGATAGGTTGAAGTGCCTGCCAATTGCTTGCCCTTCGCCACTTCATCCGCGCGCGAATCCGGCAACTGGCTCAACGTCTGGTTTAGGGCTTGGGATTGCGTAAACGCCGCCCCTTCGCTTTCCACCTTCGCTTCGGTCTTCTTTGTCTGGCCGACTGAAACACGGCCAATCGGATCTACATTTGTATTTAATTTGATTTCCATAAACTCACCACTTCTGTCAGGCATGTTATCACTCGCAGGATATATCGACCCTTTGCAATGAAACTTTAGCGTTTATCATTTTCGGCGCTAGATTGCTCTGAAGCGCCTTTTTGGGGCAGAGACCCACTCTGCCGATTCCCGGAACCGCCAACCCCAGAATCCCCAAATCGAGTAGCTCCAACGCCAGAAACGCTGACTTCGTGAGTCGTTGAATCATTAGCCGTTGCCTTGGCCTCTGCTGCCTTGACCTCTGCTGCCTTGACCTCTGCTGCCTTGACCTCTGCTGCCTTGACCTCTGCTGCCTTAGCCGCTGCTGCCTTGGCCTCTGCTGCCTTAGCCGCTGCTGCCTTGACCTCTGCTGCCTTAGCCGCTGCTACCTTGGCCTCTGCTACCTTAGCCGCTGCTGCCTTAGCCGCTGCTGCCTTAGCCGCTGCTGCCTTGACCTCTGCTGCCTTAGCCGCTGCTGCCTTGACCTCTGCTGCCTTAGCCTCTGCTACCTTAGCCTCTGCTACCTTGGCCTCTGCTGCCTTGGCCTCTGCTGCCTTGGCCTCTGCTACCTTAGCCGCTGCTGCCTTGGCCTCTGCTACCTTAGCCTCTGCTGCCTTGGCCTCTGCTACCTTAGCCTCTGCTACCTTAGCCTCTGCTGCCTTGGCCTCTGCTGCGTTGACCTCTGCTGCATCGGAAGCCGTTGAATCGGGAGCCACTGCTTTAGAAGCTGCTGCATCGGGGGCCGCTACATCGGGAGTCACTGCTTTGGAAGCTGCAGCACGATGGGCAGCCCGTGTCGAATTTGGAGGTTCCTTGTATTCTGGAACAGTCGCCACCAGCGTTTCCGTCGTAAATTGGCCAAAGCGCCGCGGCGAAATGAGCACTTGGCGGGATTCGGCCAGGACGGGATTGGGCTGTTCCCGCTGCATCTCGAACCGGCGCGCGGCGTTGGCCACCGCCAATTCGCCCGCATCAAAGGTTTCGTCCACCGCCCAAAGAATCTCCTGCGTGCTGACCGACACCAGCTTCATATTCCACCCGATGACCAGTGGGGGATAGGGCCGGTATTGAGTTAGTTCGGCAAACAGCACCGCGTCGCACCCGATTTCGGTCTTGAGTATCTGAATCATGTCGCCGGGCAGCATTTCGGTCGATGACCACTTCTCCTTATGGGTCCATTTTTTGACGAATTCAGCCGAAACACTGATGCACTCAAACCGTTGGGCTTTGGCCAGCTCCGTACGTAAAATCGGCTCCAACAAATCGCGCCCGGAGACGGTGTTCGGCTGGTTTTCGTTGTAAGCCATCGGCAGAATCGCCACCCTGCGGATTTCTCTTGGCCAAGGACCCGCTTTGGAAAAAATGTTCTTGGGCTTGTAACTGGGGCCGATTACCGGGTCGCTGAATGAAAACGACCGGCAACCAGTCGATGCCGTCAGACACGCCAGCGCAATTGTCACTTTTAAGTATCCAAACCACCGTCTCATATTAATTAACCAGTCTTGGAAGAGGATGAGGTCGTCAAACCCAGGTTCTGTTGAAGGTAACTCAGTTGGGTTTTGAGATTCTGCTGGGCAGTTTCCATGGCAACAAACTCGGAGGTCATGCTGGCGGATTCGGCCAAAACCCGCCGTTCGAGAGTGGCCACTTGCGTATCGATGTCCGATGCTTGTTTGGTGAGGGTGCTCTGCTTGGCCACCAGAGAACCGGAGTCGCCAATCGTCCGAGTCATGTAATCGGTCAATTTGACCGTCAATCCAGTCGTCGAATTAGCAAATAGGTCCTGCACCCCATTCAAATTGTTGGCCAGCGTATCCGCCAGTTTCTGGCTATCGGTGACCGTCAACTTATTGTCATTGCCGGTGGTCGTAATGCCCAAGTCATCCAAGCTCCCGATGGCTGTTGCGTGGTTCGCGATGGGGTTGTAAGCCAGCCTGCGCAGTGTGGAGGCGATATCCGTGGCATCCCCCTCGCCAGTCAGAATGCCGGCTGTGACCTTTCCAGTGGAGTCGGTGGCGCTGGCGGTGTAGGTGTCAACGAGCGACTGAACCTTGTTGAACTGGGTGACAAAATCATTGATCGCGGTATTGACGCCTGAGGAGTCACTGGAAGTCGTGATGGTGACCGTCGATTCCTTGAGCGCCGTCACCGAGAGCCCCGCGATGCCTGAACTGGCTTCGGTGATTGTGTTGCTTTGACTGCTCAATTGGCCGCCGCCATTGATGGAATAGAGAAGATTCTGGCCGCGCTGAAGCGAGCCCCCAAGCAACCCTGTGGCTGTCAGGAAGTTACCGGTCACATCCGCCAGCGAGACGCCAAGATCGCCAGTGCTCTTGCTGGTGATGGAGAACTGGCCCTTGCCTGCGTCGAAACTGGCGGAAACCCCTGCCGTCGAATTGTTAATCCGGCCAAGCACATCCGACAAACTATCGCCCGTCGAATAGTCGATGGTGACATTATTGATGCTGAATTGCCCGTTGCCGCTCGTGTCGCCAGTAATCGGCGTGGCAAAATTGGCATTGGTCAGACTGCCGGTCTTCTTGATGCCGCCCAAGGCCGCGCTGCTGGAAATGGAGGTGGCGCCGTTATCGGTGAGCTTGACGGCTTGAAGGAAGCTGCTGGTGTCAGTGGCGCTCCCGATCACGATGTTGCTGGCGCTCAGCAACGTAATCTTGTCGGCGCTTGGATCATAGGAAGCCGTCACCGCGCCACTGGTGGCTTTGGAAATGTTGTCGAAAACAGCCTGCAACGTGTCGGTGGAGGCAACCGTAACCTGCTGGCCATTGACCGAGAACGTCCCAGCCGTAATGGGGGTGGACAGTCCGGCGGTTGCGACCACAACGCTGGAGACATCGCTGGTGGCGCTGAGAGGAGCGGCGACATTTGTGGTCCCCTGCTGCACGGCAGCCTTGGCCAGTTGGGTGATTGCGAACGAGTAAACACCCGGCGCGCTTCCGGTTGCGGCCGTTGCCGTCGCGGCCATTGAATCAGAACTCTGGGCCAGGAGCTTTCCATACAGCGTTGAGTCCTTGAGCGCTGCAATTTTGTCGCTCAGCGTGCTCATCTCCGTATTGAGATTCTTGTACGCGCTATTGCGCTGTTGAATCTTGGCTTGATCCGCCTGGAGCGTTTTTTCCGGAGCCCGCGAGACGTCAGCAAGCTGGCTGACCACCGTCTTCCAATCGAAGCCGGAGGCCAGACCCGATATCGATAGATCGACTCCTGATGTTGCCATACCAACTTCCTTTATCGGCTAAGAACACGATAACTTAAGCGGAAATTTAGAATTTTCAGAGTTGTATAGGCATCCTTGCCTGCGCTCCTCTTTCCGGGTTGATGTTGGCCAGAAGGGGGGAGATGACTCCTCCCTGTGGCGTTCCTTTTTGTGAGCCTTCCCCTGGCCGTGTGCTACTTCCTCAATCGGAAATAGCGTTCGCCGTTGGTTGGCGGGTTTGTCACGAGCAGCGTGTTTCCAACTTGAACCGGCGCTTCAGCAACCGGTTGCCAGTTCATAGGATCAAGGCTGTCGGTGCTTTCCAAGACATACGTCCCGATGGGCGCAGGCCACGAGATGACAAATCCGCTTGACGACATCCCGGCGCTCAGAAGGCGGGGGCCGACAATTACGGTGTCAAAAGGGTTGCTGCAGGTCTGATGGCCCGCGCCGTCGTCGGCCACCAGCTCAAAGTTTGTCGCCAGCATCGGCACTGTCACTGTGCCGGTCCAGGCAGCATCTGCGACATTGGTGACTACAGCCGGAGTTACGGCGATCTGCGCAGGCCAACCCACCGAGTAACCCAGGTCCACCAGGTAAAGTCCGCGGCTGGCGGAGTTGGTCGGAAACGAGTCAGTCGAGGAATAGCACGGCTGATGAATCGTTCCATCGGCAAACGCTCGCGGCCAACTATCCGAAACCCACGAATAGGTCTGGCCGGCGGTATAAACGCCCACGCGATAGCGCGTTCCGGCTGTCAGTCGCACCGGCGACGAGAATGGAGTCTCGACCCACTGTCCGGCGACACTTTGAACAGAGACGCTTGCGATCAATGTTTGTGATTCGGTCCAGATGGAGACCTTGGCTCCTCCATAATGCCGCGCATGCGTGACGGTGATGTTCGTGTCTGGCGTAAAAGCCAGGCCGAGCGTGTAGGTGGAGAAATGGTCGGAACCGCTTGGAGTGCGGTTGCCCAAAATATTCGTCTCCTGCCCCAGCGCGATGCCGCTGAGAAACAGTGTGGTCAGATTGGTCACCGGATTGTCGAAAATGTCATACGCAGCAATGTTGACACGGAACGGCTCGCCGACCTCCTGGGGCGAAGGTATCTGGCTCCAGACGAAACGATCCACCACGCCCGGCCACGGGTCGTCGTTGCGTATAACGCACATCGCGCGGTTGGTGGCCAGCGGAGCGTTGGTGGCGCTGGTGATGTTGAGCCAGAATGTTTCGTCCTGCTCGGGAATGTCGTCACCGTTCACGGCAACGCTGATCGTTTTGCTGACCTCACCCGGCATGAACACCAGAGTTCCATTCACAACTGCCACGTAATCGGTTGCCGCTGTGGCCGTGCCGTCGGATGTCGCATACGCCAGGCTGATGGTCTGGGCGCTGGGACCGGAGAGGCTTGCCGAAAAAACCGCGTTGGTCGTTGTGCCCGCCGCGCCTTCCAGAACTTCTGTGTTACTCAAGAACACCGTGGGCACGGTCGAGAACCGCCACACAGGTGATACAGCCGAACCGGTTCGCCGGGCCACAACCTGCCAATACTCAGCGCCGACCGGCAGCGTGACCGCCGGCCAGGTTGTGTTGGTGGTTGTTCCGAGAAACTGGGCTGCGTCCAGCGTGGCATTGGTTCCGAGGTAAACATCGTAGAGTGTCGCGGAAGGATTGGCGGCACGAACAGTGATATTGTCAATATAAACATCCAATGGAGCCATAGCCGCGGTGATGATGAAGCAGAGACGCAGCGTCTGACCGCGAAAACTGGAAATATCATAAATGCGCGTTGTCCAGTCGCTGAAAATCCCGTTGGTTGAGGCGAATACGGCGCATAAAGAAACATTGTTGGTGGTTCGGAGCTCCACTCGGAATTGCTGGCTGATATTCGTGAAGCCGGCAAAGTTCCGCTGCCGGTCTGTCCATCCCAAGGCGATCACCGAAGCCTTGGCTGGAAGCGCAATATCCTGGCTCATTTGGAAAACGCCAGAGCCGCTCCTCTGGCCCAACACGCTGTATCCTCCCGCGTAGGGTGGGGGCGGGTTATCTCCGCTGGCGGGGCTCACCGTTCCATCTTCAATCACGAAGCTCCCGTTTGTGTTCCCCGCCAGGGTCCAACCGGTGAGATCACCCGTCTCGAAATTACCATTGACAATCAATTCGCGTCCTTCGCCCAGCCCCGAACACCATGTCAAGCTGACAACGCACGAATTGGTGGCTGATCCGTCCACCGGCGTCACGACGGACGGCGGCAGCGGCGTCTGGTCATCCAAAAGAGAAATCGAAGAGGAGGAACCGGTCAGCCCCTCTGAAATCACCGCCGTTTGGCTGCCGTCAATGTGATCGGCAATGGTGATATTGAACGCCACGCCCTTGCGTCCTGCTGGAATGGTGACGTTTGCGGGCACAGTCACATTGGCGCTTGACGAAAACAGCGGCACTGTCAACGAACTCACAAGCGCGTTGCTCAGGGCCAGCCATCCGTAGTTGGTAAGCGTGCCGTTGCCGGCAATCGCGTTGGAAGGAACTGAAACAGTGAGGTTGGTGCTTTGACTGTAAAGCAGCGTCATTGCCGCTGACGCGTCAGCCCATTGATCCACATGAGCTGTCACTATCAGAGATCGGGAATTGGAGAACGGCGTGTTGCCTGTCTGGACATTGAACACTGCCGAGGTTTGGCCCGCCGGAATGGCAATCCAGGAAGGTATCTGCGCCCCAACCGAACCCGAACCGCTCATGCTTAATTTAACGCCGACATTGAACGAGGGTGTGGGACTGATGCCGACTTGGCCTTGCGCGACCGATCCTGCTATGGAGATCGAGGGAAGCCTCACTGTCAGAACCGGTGTTTTGCTGTCCGATACCTGCATGATCCCAGGCATGGCAGCCAAGCCCGTCGCTGTCGGGGTGATTGTAACCGTCCGCAGGCCGTTGATTACCGTATTGTCAGGCACTGTCAGGTCGAATGCCGCGTTTGTCAAACCCGCTGGAACCACCACCCAAACTGGCACCGTGATCGAGGCGGGGTCGCTCGAAGCAAGCGCAACTGCCAGATTATAAGCAAGCGGTTTTGATAGCATCACTGCTCCTTGGCCGACAAGCGAGCCGACTCCTTCAACAACCGATGTGGGAAGCGCCACGCTCAGCCAGGCATTTGGCGCGCAGCATCGGCGATAACCCGAGAAATCCGAGGGCGTGAAATTGCACGGAATGCCGACTCCGCGCGAGAGCCCGACGATTCCGTGAATGACATCCATGCGCAGGTAGCTCAGCCGGATTCTGCCGTCATAGAATAGCTCCACCTGGAAACTATTCGTGTTCCCCAGTCCGTATTCAGGCACGTTGCTCCAAGTCACAGCAACCCGGTCGCACAACTCCTTCCAGGAAACCACGCCGTTGGTACCAGGATCCAAGTCGTCGAGGAACGGCGCAATCCTCGCAAACTTGAACAAATTACCGAAGGTCTGGTCATTCGAGGAATCTCCGGAACCGAACGTGATGTAACCGTTGCTGCCGATGTAAAAGGCGCTCGATGCTGTTCCGTATAACACGGCTTTGTGACTCCCCGTAAGAGTGACCGTCGCGCAGTTGTCGTCCTTCATGGCCACGGGAACTCCGCCGGTGGGGTCAGTGGGAAAATCAATAATGTCCGCGCGGCAGACGTTGTAGGCGCTGAGCGAAGTGTCGGGCGTAAAGGTAAAACTCTGCCATGCGAGATCGTTGGTGGTTGTGTCAAAAGATTCAGCGAAATAATCGGGCTGGCCAACATAAAGCACGAACTGTCGGGACTGAGTGACGCCCGAAGCTTGGTTGGTGAACCGAATGAAATTGGTGTAAATGCCGGCAGTCAAATTCAATGCCGCCAAGTTCAAATACGCGCTTACAGAAACTGGAGGTTGGTTGGAAATCAGCGTGCCGGAGGTTTGCGACAGCGTAATCCATGAACTGGCCGTGCCGGCGGACCACGGCACCGGGTTGACGCCACTGTCGCTGAGCAACCATTCGTGCGATAGAACTGTGAACGGTCCGCCAACCGGTCCGGAGCTGGTTTCGCCGTCGGTTGTGATCGCCAAGTCGTCCGCGTCGGCGAACGACTCCACGATGCCAGCCGTGTCAGCGCTTGCCGGTGAATAGGCGTGGAATCCTAGGCCGCGCTTGGCGAACGCGGCCCAAAGCGCCCGGTAATTGGCTCCGGCGTTATTCACTCGATCTGCCTGAATGATCGCATCGCGCGCCTCAACAAAACTGGGGTTTGGCGGCGAGAGTCTCAGACCGTCCGTTACCAACTGGAGAACGAGCTGATTTCCAGTGGCCCAGCCGTATTTCTTGATCAATCCGGCTCTCACCTCCCATAACGTGGCGCACCAGACCTCTCCGGCGTTGTGTACTTCAATGGCATCCGTTGCCTTGAAAACGAAAGCGGGAGACATTGGCGCTCCATAATGGCTGATGGCTTGAGCGGGATCGATATCCTTGAATGTCAACGGGTTTTTTGCCATGTCCGTCGAGTAAGGATACCTGCGAATTCCATAATAATAATTCTGTGTTTCCCCATCCAGCAGATACGAGGCGTAGGGAGCCATCGGATAAGAGCCGTCCACATCGTCTCCCGAGCCGGTCAATAGGGCCAGCGCGTAAAAATCCGACCAGCCTTCGCTCAGCGCGAGCGATTGAACCGTGGTTAATCCCATGCCGCCGCCCACCATCCGGTCTGTCAACCCATGCGTGTATTCGTGCAGGACGATTTCGGTGTCAAATGTCCCGTCCCGTCGTGGCGAAGGGCCGTTGAAGAGATACATTTGCATTCGCGGCGGCTGCCCATCCGGTGCGGGAGAAAAGTCTGCATTATTGATACTGCTTCCGTCCTGGGCTTCGGCGTTAACAGCATCGCCAGCCAAGCCGCCCCGGCCAAAATTGTCATTTTGGAAATTGCCGGACGCTTCTGTGAAACCCAGTTGGTAAAGTTTATCGTGATACCAATTACAGACATAAAAGAGCTGTGCCACCGACGCGTCACCGTACGCCCGTGGACTCAGTTTCAAATCAAGGGGAAAATCAAACACACGGTTCGGCGAGCCTTGGGTCAGCGGCAAATCCGGGCTGTCACTGGAATCGCGATCCAGGTAGGCATTCACGTTATTTCCGTGCAATTCGTTGATGCCCTCGTCAATCCAGCCGGCGGGCGAGGCGTTGGTGTCCAGCGCCACAAGGGTGATCAGTTCGCGCGACACCTGTGGCGGTTGGGATGTGTTTGGCGAGGAGAATCCAGGCGACAGGGGGGTGGGGCTTTCGCCGGTAAAGACACGAAAAGTCGCCGGGCTTGCATGGCGTGTCAGTGTCCGGCGCAGCAGCGTCTTTCCCGTTTGCGCATCCACCAAGGTCAGAAACATCTCATGGCGCGACTGGCTTTCAAAAATCAGTTTCCAGGAAAGCCTAAACGACTTTGCGCTTATCGGAAGCCAGGTGAGGTTGGCGTATGCGTCACCTTTCAATGCCGGGGCTCGAAACGTCTCATGCCGTTCTGCATCTCCAGCTTGCCCGGCAACGCTCGAAACCTGGCTCAGAGCGAGATTTTCACCCACATCTTGGGCGGCGATGACAAGCGCCTCCGCAGCGGATAACGCCGACTTTCTTGGAACCGCCGCCGATCTTGGAGTTCCCGCTGCGACTGCCTCAAAGGTCTTTGGCAGAAATCGACTCGATATATTGACCAACTCGCCGTTCCGAGTCGTGTGGGAAACCAGCAGTCCTTCGAACACGCCTATGCCACCGACCTGCTGCTCCCATGCTGTCGTGCGCAAACCATTGTGAGCCGAAACATAATCGCGCTTGATGCGCGCCTGCGGCAAAACCTCCGATCCATGACCAAAAAGCCCGTGGTGCTCTTCAAGAAACGCTTTGGTAGGGCCATTCGGGTCGTTCGCAAACCGGGCCGCCACTTCGGGTGAAATCGCACGCCCCGAGCCGTCCCTGCCGCTTAGGAATGATTCCGCAGACGCCACCAGTCGGGGAGAGTCGATCAACGGATCAAACGATGTTTTCACCCCCGGCTGGAGCGATTGCATGTGAGCAAGAGACGCCTTGCGCTCCGTTGGCGGCAAATTTGTCCCAGCCTTCTGCCGGACATCCATATCCGGCAATGGGGCTTTATCTGGCTTTCGGAAGGCGTTGGCATCCAACGCAAAAAACAAAAGCCCAACGACCAAAGCTCCAAAGATGCCGACATCTCGATTTATCACTCATATCATTCTAGCATAAAGCAGACCCATTAACAAGATAAGAAACAGGAACCACGCAATACACGGAAACGAATATCCATATTTACTGCAAACGGGTAAGATCATCCATTGTTCTTGGCGCAAAAATAACATTGTTGCCCATTCAAAGTATAACTGCCAAACAGGGGAAGGCTCACTTTCCTGTCACGCACCCGCATTGCCTTGACCGCCTCCAGACCCGACTCAATGGCAGTTTAGAAATGCGGTATCGATCACTGGGGTGTCGGCTTCCAGACGCAGCAACTGGGCGGCAGCTTGGGCGCGGTCACTGCGTTTGGTGGAGACAACATGCTCCTTGCCTTCACCTGCCAGCGAGCATACCAAGAATGCGATTTTTTTCGTTTGAATAAATAACTCATACGCAACATCAAGTTTATCAACAAATTTGGGATTCTCGGTTTGATGGCTTCCTACTTCATTATTGGAAATTCCTTGTTCGATATTGGGTATTCTTGCTTGCTTGGCATAATGAGAATTGCTGGGGCGCAACATCCCGCCTTGCCGCATAGCGATCCGTTGATTACATTCTACTTCGGCGAGCGAAATTCTCATGCAAACTCAGGAAACCATACTCAATGCGCTTAAAGCGGTAAAATATCCCGGTTACTCAAGGGATATTGTGTCCTTTGGCATTGTCCGCAATGTGACAGTCGAAGGCGACAAGGTTTCCGCGCAGCTTCTGCTCACGTCCAATAGTGGCCAGGCCGAAGCTCAGATCAAAACCGAGATCAAAAATGTCCTGGGGAAGCTGCCCGGCGTGCAGCGTGTCGAAGTGGAGGTGAAAACTCAGTCCGTTTCTCCAGCAGCGGCGGCGCAGAATCCGTGGACAAACCAGAGCCGGATTCCTGGCATTGCTCATGTGGTGGCCGTGGCCAGCGGCAAAGGGGGCGTCGGCAAGTCCACCGTATCAGTTAACCTGGCATGTGCCCTGGCACACCTCGGGGCGAAGGTCGGATTGCTCGATTGCGACATATACGGTCCCAGTATTCCTCTCATGATGGGAACCAACGAACGCCCCACTCTGAGCGAGGCGCAGAAGATGGTTCCACCCCAAAAGCACGGGATTAAACTCATGAGCATCGGTTTCTTGATCGACGGCGACGCCCCGGTGATATGGCGGGGGCCAATGATCATGAAGACCATTCAGCAGTTTCTGACTGAGGTCGAGTGGGGCGAATTGGATTACCTGCTGATCGATCTGCCGCCCGGCACTGGCGACGCCCAATTGACGGTCTGCCAAACAGTGCCGCTGGACGGAGGCTTGATTGTCACCACCCCGCAAGAAGCTTCCCTGAGTGTGGTGCGCAAGGGGGCTGCCATGTTCGAGAAAGTAAGTGTGCCGATTCTGGGGATTGTGGAAAACATGAGCTACTTCACCACTCCCGGCGGCGAACGGGTCGAAATATTCGGGCACGGAGGGGGACAACTCGAAGCCCGGCGCAAAAACGTGCCGTTCTTGGGGGAAATTCCGCTTTTCATGGATATCCGCATCGGGGGCGACCAAGGTCTGCCGGTGGTCATGAGCAATCCTTCCGGCGCGCCAAGCCAGGCGTTCATTGAAATCGCTCGCAGGTTGCGAACGAACATTAAATAGCGGTAACTATTCACGTAGCGTAGGCATCCTTGCCTGCGCCCCTCGCTCCGGCGAGCGTCAGCGAGACGCTAATTTCTCCCTCTGAGCTGAATAGTTACAAATAGCGATCACTGTGGTTTATTTGATGGGACGAGTACATACACTTATAGGACATACCCAGTGAAATTGTCATTAAACCCCCTAATTACTAATTGATTCCATTGGCGAAAGGGGCTAGTTTGCTTGGTCATAAGGTATGAACAGAGAAGGCTGAGTTTATGTCAACAACATTTGATGGCACAAATGCCAACGATTTGGTAAAGAATTCTTCTTTATATCGAGAATTCCAGGCGGAGCGTGAGGAGATATTGAGACACAAGTGGATCGAATCCGAAAAAGCGGGTTATGATATTGGATTTGAACGGGCGCTGACAGACTGGATCATCAAGCACCGCGCCAGATGGCGCAAGAGACGTCAGCAGCATCCCGTTGGAAATAATAATTAACCGTAACTGTGTTCAGGTCAGAAGGAGAAATTAGCGTCTTGCTGATGCTTGCCGCAAAGAGGAGCACGGGCAGGGTGCCTATGCTAAGTGAACAGTTACAAACAACTTAATCGTTTGCCATGCCTGAGCACACCGTCATTTTGGATGGCGCGGCCATTCACAGAGCGTTGACCCGCATCGCCCATGAGATCGCCGAGCGCAACCGTAGCGCCGTGCTGATAGGAATTCAGCGTGGCGGGATTATCCTGGCGCAACGCCTGGCAGTATCTTTGACCGCGATCTGGGGACAACCTGTATTGGTGGGAAGCTTGGATATCACGATGCACCGCGACGACGTCGGCCAAGCCATCCCCCCAGTCATTCAGCCTACCGTGATCCCGTTTAACGTCACCGGCCAGACGGTCGTTATTGTCGATGACGTTATCTTCAGCGGGCGCACGACCCGGGCCGCTTTGGATGCGCTCAATGATTTCGGCCGCGCCAAGCGAATTCAACTGGCTGTGCTGGTGGACCGCGGGCATCGCGAACTGCCAATCAAAGCTGATTTTGTCGGCAAGAACGTCCCCACCGCTCTCACTGAACAAATTTTGGTCAATTTCAGCGAAGATGGGGGCAAGGATGAAGTAACCCTGGTTCGCAAAGACCAGTAATCACCATTATCTCCCCGCAACCAACATGGCTTGGAATCGAAAGCACCTTCTGGATATCGAATCGCTTGACGCCGACGAACTCAACACCGTTCTCGACACAGCTCGGGCATTCAAGGCGGTCGGCACCCGCGCGATCAAGAAAGTCCCCGCCTTGCGCGGCAAGACGGTGATCAACCTGTTTGTCGAGCCCTCGACACGCACGCGGATCAGTTTTGAATTAGCGGAGCAACGCCTCAGCGCCGACGTCATTAATTTCACAGCCGAGGCATCGTCGCTCAAGAAAGGCGAGACACTCAAGGACACTGCGCGTAATCTCGAGGCTCTTAACGCGGATTTCATCGTCATTCGTCACAGCGCCAGCGGCGCTCCTCATTTCCTTTCGCGTTTTCTCAACGCCAGCGTCGTCAACGCCGGGGATGGCGCTCATGAACACCCCACGCAGGCGCTGCTTGATGCTTTCACCATACGCGAAAAAAAGGGACGGATTGCAGGCTTGAACGTGACCATCCTGGGCGACATTTTGTACAGCCGCGTCGCGCGCTCGAATATCTGGGCGTTAACCAAACTGGGGGCCAACGTGACGCTCTGCGGACCATCGACGCTGGTACCTAAGGTGTTTGAGAAAATGGGATGCCGGGTCACCTACAGCGTTGAAGAAGCCATCAAGGACGCGGATATTATCAATCTTTTGCGCATCCAGCACGAGCGCCAGCGCCAAACGATGTTCCCGAGCCTCAATGAATACACGAGTCTTTTTGGCCTGACCCGCGCCCGCATGGACCGTACCAAGCCGGACGCTTTGATCATGCATCCCGGTCCGATCAACCGTGGCGTGGAAATCGACAGCGAAATCGCCGATTGCAAGCGTTCGGTCATCCTTGAGCAGGTAACCAATGGACTGGCCGTGCGCATGGCCGTGCTTTTCCTGATCAACGGCGGCAAGCCGCAAGAAGTAGCGGCGTAATGTCACTTGCGCCGTTAATGCGAGTAGGTTACGATTGATGGGTAGTTACGATGCAAAAAACCAGTTCGTCATTGCACTTTTCAAAGCCCCGCCTGGCTCAAACGGGTAAGGAAACCGAAGCTCATTGGATTCCGAACACGGACGTTTACATCGCCGATTCTGGGCTGGTCATCAAGGTCGAACTGGCTGGAATGCGCCGGGAGGATCTAGAGCTCACCATTGAGGGTCATCGCATCAAGGTCAGCGGCCAACGGCCTGATGATTGCCGGGCCACAAAATGCAAGTTTCTGGTCATGGAAATCAATTATGGCCCGTTCCAAAGCGTCATTGAGATCCCGTCCGGTTACAATTTGAAGCAAGCTCGCGCCGCTTACCTAAACGGGTTCCTGCGGATTGACATTCCCCATCAGCCCAATTCTTCCAAGACAATCCCGGTATCCGCGCCCGAGGATAAAACACCCTGATTTAACGGTACCAATTATCCAAACAGCATGCCCACACCGGAATCCGAACTAATCCATATTCTCGGCACCACGGGAAGCTCTGACCCGTCGGGCACAAAAACCTGGTCTAATGCTCTTCCTGAGTGCCTGCCTATTCTCGGCCTTTCCGACATCGTCATCTTCCCGGGCACGGTCACGCCGTTGTTGGTGGAAACAGCACAGAGCATCCGGTTAATTGACGATGTTGTTGCTGGAGACCGATTTCTCGGGCTGGTGTTGCAGCGCAACCCGGAGAATGACAATCCCGGCCCTGCCGAGCTTTGGCCTCACGGCTGTGCCGCGCGGGTGTTAAAGATGCTCAAGTTTCCCGACAACACGGTTCGCCTGCTGGTCGAGGGACTGCGCCGTTTTCACATTGTCGAATTTACCGCCGAAAAGCCGTATTTGATCGCGCGAATCGAGAAACTTAGTGACGAAGTCGAGGACTCCATCGAAATGACTGCCTTGGCGCGCAACGCTGAGCGCGAGTATCAGGAAATCGTCAAACTCTTGCCCGCCCTTTCCGAACAGGTCAAAGTGGCGGCATTGAACACCGAGGATCCGGCCCGCTTGTCTGACTTGATTGCCGGCAATCTCAATCTGAGCCTGGAAGAACGCCAACACCTGCTCGAAATCCCATCCGTCAAAACGCGATTGGTGCGGTTGCTGCCGCTTTTGAGCCGCGAATTGGAGGTGCTCCGGCTGGGTTCCAAGATTCAAAATGATGTCGTAACCTCGCTCTCCAATAACCAGCGCGAGTTCTATTTGCGCGAGCAAATTCGAGCGATTCAACGCGAATTGGGAGAGTCCGATCCGGGTGCCGCCGAAGCCAAGCAATTACGCGAGTTGATCGAACAGAACAATCTGCCCGAGGAACCCAGGAAAGTTGCGCTTAAGGAATTGGATCGGCTCCAGCAGATGCCGCCAGCGGTCGCGGAATACACCATGACGCGCAACTACCTTGATTGGCTGATCAACCTGCCTTGGACCAAGTTTACCAAAGACCAGTTTAACATCGAAGACGCCGCGCAATTGCTCGACCGCCACCATTTCGGTCTCGCCAAGGTCAAGGACCGGTTGCTTGAGTTTCTCGCCGTCATCAAATTGAAGCAGCAGTTGAAAGGTCCGATTTTGTGCCTTGTGGGACCACCGGGAGTTGGAAAAACGTCGCTGGGCAAGAGTGTGGCCGACTCGCTTGGTCGCAAGTTTGCGCGCATTGCCTTGGGCGGCATGCGTGATGAAGTTGAGATTCGCGGACACCGGCGCACGTATGTCGGGGCGCTGCCCGGCAGAATTATTCAGACGCTCCGGCGCGCTGAATCGAGCAATCCCGTTATTTTGCTGGATGAACTGGACAAGGTCGGCTCCGATTATCGCGGCGACCCTGCCGCAGCGCTGCTTGAGGTGCTTGATCCCGCCCAAAACAACTCCTTTACCGACTATTACCTGGACATGCCTTATGATTTGTCGCGGGTATTGTTCATCACCACGGCCAACTGGCTTGACCCGGTCCACCCTGCTTTGCGCGACCGCTTGGAGGTGATCGAACTCCCCAGCTACACGGCTGCCGAGAAGCTCCAGATTGCCAGGCGGCACTTGGTTCCGCGGGTTATTGAGGAACACGGTCTTCAGAAGAAACAGCTTAAGCTCCCGGACGCCACACTGAAGAAGCTAATCCAAGACTACACGCGCGAAGCGGGCGTGCGTCAACTCGACCGCGAAATCGCGGCGTTAACACGCAAAGCCGCCCGCAAGCTTGTCAGCGTGGGTCACTCCCTTGATGAGTCGGTGGCCATCACGCCAAAAGAACTCTCAGATTACCTTGGGCCGGCCCCGTTTGTTTCCGAGCTTGCGGAGCGCATTGTCGATCTTGGCATTGCCATTGGGCTCGCCTGGACGCCGGTCGGCGGTGAAATTCTTTTCATTGAAGCCACCAAGATGCCCGGACATGGCAGCTTGATTTTGACAGGGTCGCTGGGCGAAGTGATGAAGGAAAGCGCACAGACCGCGTTGAGCTTGCTGCGAAGCAAAGCGAAGGAACTAAACATCGATTTCAGCGGACACGACAAACGCGATATTCACATCCATGTGCCCGCCGGCGCCACCCCCAAGGACGGTCCCAGCGCGGGCGTGACCATCGCAGTCGCCCTGGCTTCGCTCTTGAGCGGTCGCATCGTGCGCTCGGACGTCGCCATGACGGGCGAGATCAGCTTGCGCGGCAGAATTCTGCGCGTGGGAGGCATCAAAGAAAAGGTGATGGCGGCGGCTCGTTCGGGTCTCAAACAGGTGATTTTGCCCGATCAGAACCGCAATGACTGGCTTGAAGTGCCTGCGGAGGTCCGCGACAAAATGACCGTCCATTTTGCGCGAACTTTGTCAGAAGTTCTGCCTCTGGCATTGAGAACCAAGTAATGAAATCACGAAGAGAATTGCTGACTTGCTCTGGAGGAAGATGTGTCGAGGGGGCTGAGCCCCGCAAACCGGCAGGCCGGAGGTAGGGTGTTGAATTGAAGAAAATTAGTTCATGCTTTAATTATTCTTTGATATTGATGGATTTAGCCTCGTACTATCAGCGCAAGAAAGTCAATGAATGCAAAATCCTACAAAAGCCCAAAGCACAAGTTGATCACTTTTTTTGAAAAGAGCCAGTACCAGTGGAAAGAGCGGTCAATGACGGAGTTAATCCAAAGGTTCCATGACTCTACAATTTCAAATTGGATTTCCGTTTCAAATGGCTCTGAACGAATGGAAGGGGGTATTGGTGCTGACACAATTATCTCCCCCTAATAAATCTCTGCCCTTGGCGGCAGATTTGCCTAACAGTTACACCCGCGATTAAGAAACTATTACCACGCCCGCTGGTATTGCAGCGGGGCGGACAGCGCCTCTTTTTTCCCCAGGCTTTGGGCCGCGCGCAAGGGCCAGTTCGGGTCACGCAGCATCTCGCGTCCCAGCAGAACCACGTCGGCTCATCCCTGCCGGATGATTTCATCCGCCTGAACCGCCTTCGAGTTTCAGTATCCTGGCGAACGCAAATTCCACGCATCAAGGAGGAATGGTGGAATGTCATCCAAGAACTCCGAACGCTTCAGGTTGACCTCTGCCTGGGTATCCGCCATCCATCGGCGCGCCGGATAACTCAGATAGAGCTGGTTTCGCGCCCGTGTGATCGCGACATAAAAAAGCCGCCGCTCCTCTTCCAGCCCGTCTTGGGTCTTCGCCGATCTCGATGATGGAAAAAGCCCTTCGCATAAGGTGATCACGAACACGATGTCGAACTCCAATCCCTTGGCTTGGTGAATGGTCGAGAGGCGGATTTTTTCGTTGCCTTCCGAGCCGGAAACCTCCGACTGGGCTTCAACGCTGGTCTGAAGGGCAATCTGGGTGAGGAATTCATCAAGGGAACTCATCGTGTGCGCAAATTCCGCAAGCTGATTCAAGTCGTCCCTTCTGGCCTGGTAATTGGCGTAATTCGCTTTCAGGTAATCCTCGTAAACCGCCTCGGTGACGGTCTGGATCATCTTTGAAGGGTCCGTGCGCACCGATGAATCTTCAAGTTGCGCGACCGTCGCAAGAAACTGCGCCCAAGAGACCTCCGATTTTTTCGGGATGGCGCGGCTGCATTTTTGCAGCAGTGTCGCCAGAGGGGACGTGGCGGAGAGTGTTTCGGCGCGGGCAACGCAATAAGTTTTCCACAGTTTTTCAGCGCTGCGCTCACCGACGCCTTTGAGAAGGCCAACAATGCGCTTGAAAGCGAGTTCATCGGCGGGGTTGGTTACCAGTTTGAGCCAGGCGACCACGTCCTTGATGTGCGCCTGTTCATAAAACCGGATGCCGCTCGTGATGCTGTAGGGAATGTTGCGCGCCGTCAGTTCCATTTGCAGTTCCAAGGCGTGGAAATGCGAACGGTATAGCACGGCGATATTGCGCAACTCAACGCCTTCATTCCGCAGTTCCAAGGCGCGTTGAGCGATAAACGCTCCTTGTTGAGATGCAGTGTCGCAAACCACGACCACCGGTTTGGGGCCGGCATTGCGCGCTGGGGCAAGGGCTTTTCGGAACTGGCGGACGTTTGGGGATATGGCGGCATTGGCCACCTCCAGAATCTCGGGCGTGCTGCGGTAGTTGGTTTCGATGCGGTAAACCTTCGCGTCTGGATAACGTTCAGGAAACCGGATGATGTTTTCAAAGTGAGCCCCCCGCCACGCGTAGATGCTCTGTGAATCGTCGCCCACAACCATCAGGTTTTTTTGCCTGGCAGCCAGCAGATCGATCAGTTCGCCCTGGATCCGGTTGGTATCCTGGTATTCATCGACCATCACAAACGCAAAACGACGCTGATACTCTTCACGCACGTCGGCGTTCTCCTTCAAGAGTCGCAGCCAGAGAATCAACAGATCGTCAAAATCCATTCCATTGGTCGAAAGCTTGCGGGCGATGTAAAGCGTTTGCAGTTCTTCAATTTGAGGTGACAAAAACAGATATTCCGAGAACTGCCCTCCAAGAATCGTTTTGATCGGTTCGGACTTATTGGCGCTGAGCGAAAGCATGTCGGCGAGCGTGCCGGGTTTCGGGAATCGGGTTGCCGCAATATCGATTTTCATGTCGGTAACGCAGGATTTCAACAACGACTCGGCATCGTTCCGGTCCAGGATGGAAAAATCCTGCTGGTAGCCGAGCAGCTTGGCATGACGCCGGAGAACGCGATTTCCGATGGAATGAAATGTGCCGCCCCACAGCCCGGAGAGTTCGCTGCCCAGAAGTTCAGCGACCCTGCGCATCATCTCTTTGGCGGCCTTGTTGGTGAAAGTCAGCAGGAGAATGCGTTCTGGATCAATGCCTTGCTCCAGGAGATAGGCAACCCTGTAGGTCAGAGTGCGGGTTTTGCCGGACCCAGCTCCCGCGATAACAAGCGACGGTCCGGGTGGCGCCGTCACCGCCGCGTATTGCTGCTCGTTGAGTTCCGCAGCGTAGTCAATCTGGAAACTGACCGGCTTGCGAACGGGTTGCAGAATATAGTCATGCGGCATCTAAACAAACTTCAATGACATTCCAAAAAAACGCAACGCCAAAGAAAGCTCTCATTATGTTTGGGATGTGTGACCGAAAAGTAACCGGACTTTCGATTTTATGCAGACGAAACCTCATGCCGAAGGCATGAAAGCCTGTAGCCGGTGGTGTCGCTTCGCTCAACCACCGGCTACAGGCTGGGAAGCCGCTGGCTTCCGGAGTGGGAAGGTTGCCATTTCGGATTGGGTCTGGTGTCTGGCATGGAATGAATTATATCCAACTTGATATGATAGACCACAATAAATACGCCGTCAGAAGTCGTATTTCTGCTTTAGGCTGGTCAACGACAATTATTCTTCACTACCCATGATTTCATAACCCACGGGAAACCCCTCAGGCGTCACCACCAGGGCCAGCACCACTTGCTTGCAGTCGAAGCGGTGATCACGGCTGTAGCCGTAGCGGGCCTTTTATTCCAAGCGTAACACCCGACTCAAGTCAGGTGTTACTGAAAAAGTCAAAGCACTCTCAAGAGTGAACTCTTCAAGATAAAGCTCAATCGACTCCCGTTTGTCCCCAGTACTGGTGACTGGCAGGGGACAGCAGTTGAGGTAATGTAATGACGTTGACGGTGCAAAAATGCAGTTTTCCGTGTGTGGGAATGGCGAATGTCTGCAGCGCCGCAGCGGTCAACACAAAGACATTTGCTTTGTTTTCATATTGAAAGGCCGGACCTCAAGTCCGGCTTTTTTCCACATAATGAGAATTGCTCAATTTCGAGGCTTGCACTTTGACGATTCTTCCCGGATATTCAAACAGACAACGAATTGAAGGTTGACATGTCGGCACAGGTTTGGTTTTATCAACCTCCTTTTTGAATTTGGAATTATGTACGCTGTAATCGAAACTGGAAGCAAGCAGTATAAAGTGAGCGCCGGAGATACGCTGGAGATTGAACGATTGGCCGTTGAAAAGGGTCAATCTTATACCTTCGAGCGCGTGTTGCTCGTGAATAACGATGGAAAACTCAGTGTCGGTTCGCCCGTAGTGGCGCAAGCGGCTGTGGTGGCGGACGTTGTTGATCACATTCGCGGTGAGAAGAAAGTGGCGTTCAAGATGAAACGCCGCAAGGGTTACCATCGTAAAGTTGGCCATCGCCAGGAACTTACGATTGTTAAAATTAAAGAAATTAAATAGATTTTATGGCACACAAGAAAGGTCAAGGCAGCGTCCGTAATGGACGTGATAGCGTAAGCAAGCGGCTTGGCGTCAAAGAATACGGCGGGCAGCTTGTTACCGCAGGCAGCATTTTGGTCCGCCAACGCGGTTCCAAATTCATCGCCGGCAAGAACGTTGGCACCGGCCGGGACTGGACTTTGTTCGCGCTGACGGCTGGCAAGGTCTTGTTTGACAAGGACAGTCGGCGTGTGAACGTCGTTCCCGAGATCGTCGTTGCGGAAGTTGCTGCCACCAATTAACTGTTTGAATACCGCTTTTATGGCGAGGTGATCAGCCTCGCCTTTTTTTATTCTCATAGTGTGTTTGTTGACCAAGTCAAAATCTACGCCCGGGCAGGGCACGGTGGCAAAGGGTGTGTGGCGTTCTTGCGCGAAACATTCCGGCCCAAGGGCGGTCCCAGCGGCGGCAATGGCGGCCACGGGGCCGATGTGATTCTTCAGGCTGATCACGACCTCAACAATCTCGTTGACCAGTTTTTTAATCCTCGTTTGATTGCGTCCAACGGCAATCCCGGTCTGGGCAAAGGCATGGATGGACTTGGAGGCAAGGATCTCATCATCAAGGTTCCTTGCGGCACACTTATTTGGAAGCTGCGCGACACAACCCCGCCTCCCGAATTGCCGTCCAAACGCTCCGCTGCCAACGATGATGAAGACGAGAACGGCACAGAATCCACATCCAAAGCCGCTCCGAAAGCGCTCATGACCTCGGTCAGTCACCGCCCCGTGTTGAGACATTCGGGCGCGGAACGGGCGATGGAACTTAACTTGGAAGGCGATGCCTCAGGGCAATCCAAGGACATCCAAGGCAAAGGTGAATTGGTCGCCGATTTGGTGAAAAATGGTCAGCAATTTGTTCTTTGCAAAGGCGGGCGTGGCGGACTGGGCAACCGGAATTTTGCCACCGCACGTCGGCAAACGCCTCGATTTGCTCAACCGGGAGAACCCGGCCATGAGGGTGAGTTCCTCTTTGAAATGCGCATCATTGCCGAAGTCGGTTTGGTGGGTTATCCCAATGCCGGAAAATCGACACTCTTGAGCGCTATTTCCAAGGCCCGTCCCAAAGTTGCGCCTTACCCTTTTACCACTCTGCATCCCCAGATTGGCATCCTTGAGTATTCTGATTTCACCCGTCTGACGGTCTGTGACATTCCCGGCTTGATTGAAGGCGCTCATCAGGATGTCGGCCTAGGACACGAGTTTCTCCGTCATATCGAACGGTGCAAAGTGCTGGTACTGCTTCTGGACATGGCTGGGACCGATGGTCGCAATCCTTGGGACGATTACAGGCAACTGTTGCGGGAACTCGAACTTTATGACCCTGTGTTGGTCGAAAGGCCGCGTTTGGTCGTTGCCAATAAAATGGACGAACCCGTTGCGGAGGAGAATCTCAAGAAATTCAAACGCCGCATTCGAAAGACCGAAGTGCTGTCTATTTCCGCTGCTTATGATGAGGGATTGGAGCGATTCAAGGCCACCATTCGAGAAGCTGTGGCGTCAGTGACACAAGCTTCGTAGTGGGGGTCACCCAACCGGAATTCATCGGATTGCGTCCCAATGCTCTGCAATAACTCAATTTATCTTTCTACATTATTATGCTCAAAGCTGGAATCGTCGGTTTGCCCAATGTTGGTAAGAGCACTCTCTTCAATGCGGTGACCCGCACACGCAAGGCCGAAGCCGCTAATTACCCCTTTTGCACCATTGATCCCAACGTGGGCATGGTTTTGGTGCCGGACAGCCGTTTGGAAGTTCTTGCGAAAATCGCGAAAAGCGCCACCACCATTCCGACAGCGATCGAGTTTGTTGATATTGCCGGCCTGGTCAAGGGAGCATCCCAAGGCGAGGGCTTGGGCAACAAGTTTTTGACCCACATCCGGGAAGTTGATGCCATTGTCCAAGTGGTGCGGTGTTTTGAAGATCCGGACATTCATCATGTGGCGGGCAATATTGACCCTATCCGCGACATCGAAACGATTTTGACCGAACTGGCGCTGGCGGATCTCGAAACCGTTCAGAAGCGACTTGATCGGGTGGCCAAAGACGCCAAGCGGGGAGACAAGTCTGCGATTGCCGAAGCTGAAGTGCTCAAGAAGCTCCAAGCCCATTTCAATACCGGAAAACCGGCCATCACGCTTGGGTTAACGCCAGAAGAGAAGCTCGTTGTGAAAAGCTTCTGCCTGCTGACCGATAAACCGGTGATTTTTGCTGCGAACGTCAAAGAGTCCGATCTGGCCACTGCCGATTCCAATCCTTTCGTCGCTCAAGTCCGGGATTATGCGCTAAAGCATATTGCCTGCGAAACGGTGGTGATCAGCGCCCAGATCGAAAGCGACCTGATCGATCTACCTCCGGAAGAGGCTCGTCAGTTCCTTAAGGAACTGGGAGTGGAAGAGTCTGGGGTGGGCAACTTGATCAAAAGCGCTTATCATCTGCTTGGATTACGAACGTACTTGACCGCCGGCGAAAAAGAAACCCGCGCATGGACCATCCATGCTGGCGACACCGCTCCCAAAGCGGCAGGGGTCATTCATTCTGATTTTGAACGCGGCTTTATCAAAGCTGAAACCGTCGCTTACGAGGACTTGGTACGCTGTGGTTCCATTGCCGCCGCCCGCGAAAAGGGACTGTATCGGATGGAAGGAAAAGAATACGTGGTGAAAGATGGCGATGTGATTCTATTTCGGTTTAATGTGTAATGTCGTTGAATCGTGAATTGTTGAATCGTGAATTGTTGAATCGTGAATTGTTGAATCGTGAATTGTTGAATCGTGAATTGTTGAATTGTTGAATTGAATTGACACTATGGCATGGCCTGTTACAGTAGAGATGAGGTTGCCGTGAGCAGCCTTAACCCTATGAAACTGAATTTGAAACGAGGGGCTTTCACTCTTATTGAGTTGTTGGTCGTTATCGCCATCATCGCTATCTTGGCCAGTATGCTGTTGCCTGCCTTGGCTCGCGCCAAGCAGAAGGCGCAACGCATCTCTTGCGTAAACAACCTGAAACAGATTGGCACGGCCTATCGTGTATGGGCGAGTGACAACAACGACCGCATGCCTGCTGTGACCAGCACCAATGACGGTGGCGTGAAGGAGTTGATCGCGGACGCAACAAAAACTTATAAGGTCTATAGTGTCATGGCTAGCGAGTTGGGGCAAGCACCCCGAGTTGTTGTGTGCCCTTCTGACGAACGGAGCGCGAACTCTAACTTCAATGATAGCGCCTCGACTCCTGTAGGCTCTTTCAGTAACACCAACTGCTCTTACTTCGTAGGTGCTGGAGCCTCTGATGCCTTCCCGCAATCCTTGCTCGCTGGCGACCGCAACGTCTCTGGAACTGCAAATGACAACACATATGGTTACAGCAGTGGTGGCGCTGAAAAAAACATTAGCACCGACATAAACGGAACTAGTTCTAGTATCTGCTGGTCGATGAAGATGCATTCTGGGGGTGCTGCCCAAGGCGCTGGCAACCTTCTATTGGGTGACGGTTCAGTACAACAGGCGTCCTCAACCCGCCTGCGTAGCGACTACTTGGTCAACGCTATTGACAGCGGTGGCACTAACAGTAACAGCATTCGCGTGCTCTTCCCGTAATCTGCGGCTACAAAGTCTTTAACTTCCGAGGCGCTCGAAAGAGCGCCTCTTTTTTTGCTCTGCCATATTCCGTTCGAGGCGGAATCAGTCCCAACACTTTGTTCTTAAGGGGCTGCAACTGGGATACTCGCTTGGCGCAGAGAGTCACGCGGAGGCGCGGAGAACGCGGAGATTCCCCATACTATTACCGTAATTCGTAAGTTCGTGAGCAAGGAATGGATGGATTTTACTGGGTAAAAGAAGCGTCAATCCGACTCACGAACTTACGAATTACGAATTACGGCATTAGTGGTTCAACTTTCCTGTTCCACCAAGCTCATCAGATCCTTGAGTGCCACTTTCAATGCGTTCGCCTGACCGTTAAGTTCGGCTGCAGCACTGGCGCTTTCCTCGGCGCTGGCCGCATTCGCCTGCGTCACCTTGTCGATTTCCGATACAGCAGTGTTGACTTGGGCGATACCCTGACTTTGCTCGTTGCTGCCAACAGCCGTCTCGGCGATCAGTTGGTCCACCTTCTCCACTTTTTCCACTATCTCCCGCAGATTCTCAGATACCTCCCGACTGATCTGAACTCCCATTACGGTCTTGGCGATCGCAGCTTCGATCTGCGACGAGGTCTCTCGAGCGGAAACGACCGAACGTTGCGCCAGTGACCGCACTTCACCCGCAACAACGGCGAATCCCGCGCCAGCCTGACCAAAGCGCGCGGCTTCAACCGCCGCATTCAAGGCGAGAATATTGGTCTGGAATGCAATTTCATCGATGGTTTTGATGATTTTTTGGATGTCACCGGTGGAAGCCTTTATATCCCCCATCGCGCGGCCCATGCGATCCATCTGCTCAATTCCAGAACTGGCTGCGGCGTGAGCCTGGCTTGCCAATCCTTTGGCATCGTGAGCGTTGTTGGCCGTTCGCTTGCTCATGCTCGACACTTCCTCGAGCGCTGAACTTGTTTCCTCAACCGACGCGGCCTGTTTACTGGCGCCTTCAGCCATGGATTGGCTCGCTGAAACCAGGTTCTCGGCGGTCTTTTCCAAATCATCGGTGCGCTCCTTGATGTTTTTGACAACACTCCACACCGTTTTTGTGATTGAACGCGCCACCAGCAAGATCAAGAGCCCCAAAAACACGACCTGCGCCACAAACGCGATCATCGAATCGCCCACCTCCTGTCGGACAGCCTTGGCGGCAACTTCATTGATCTGCCGTTCGGCCTGCATCGCCACATTGTTGGACATCCGGAAATAGCTGATGCCGCAAAACGACTCATTCTTGAAGTCGTCATGGCATTCCAAACATTGGGCAGTGGCAATCAGTGGATCAAATATTTCGATTTGGTTGGTTTTTGCGAACATCACCAGGTTGGTCTGGCCCATCATCCTCTGAAGCATGGCTGGGTCGATCGCTTTGTTGAGCAATTTCTTCTCTGAGGAATAGGTGATTATTCCCGATTTGCTATACAAAGAAAACTCCGCGAATCCGGGCACCTTGCGCTGAAGATGGATCATTTCTTCATAGATTTGCATGTCGCCCCGAGCCAGCGCCCTGGATATCGCCACGTTGAGCGCCTGATGAAAGTTTTGAACGCTTTGAAGTTCCCGCTCCTGCATCAAGCTCACGTTCTCCCTCTGCGCCTCACGCGTGGAACTCTTATTATGCAAGTGCTGGAAAAACTGCACCGCCGGAAGCACGACAAGCATTCCGGCCATCAAACTCCAAATCAGTCTCTTTTGAATTGTCACTGACGCCTTTCTCTTGCAACGTGATACGTTATCAGCTTCGTTTCTGAACATGCGTTCAGCCGCTCGGTTGCTTCAGATTCCACCTGCAAGCTAACTTGGACAAAGAACGTGTGCCAACACAGCAATCTCCGCTCAAGTATTCCAACAGGCCATATCGACAATATATAGGCATTTCTTAAGAAAACAATCCCTTTTTGGCGCAGGATTGCTGCGTAGAGCAGTGCTTCCAGCCTGCTCTCCCCTGCTTGCGCTACCCGGATCTGTGCGTGGCAATGGCAACGTCCGCCGCACGAAGCTTGCCTGTGAGGTCCACCGCAATATTGCGCATCACGACCATGCCCAACGATGGCTCCCGGCGCGTCAGTTCCAAGAACGCAGCCTGTTGGACAACCAGCAGAATGCTTGGCTGGGCGGCGATGGCAAATGTGCTCCTTGGGCCTCCGTCCAAAAACGCCAGTTCGCCAAAAATCTTTCCGTTGGATAACGACGCGACCGGCTCCGAGTTCGGCTCCAGCAAGATGTCGATCTGCCCGCGCAACACGATGTATGCCTCATTGCTGTTGTCCCCTTTAGCAAACACCCGTTCTCCAACGCGATAAAATCTTTGAGTAAACAGACGCAAAATCTTTCTCATCTCCCCATCGCCCAATCCGGCGAACATGGCCAGGGGACGCAACAGCTTGATGGTGGCCAGCCCCATCCGTTGATTGTCGAAGCACCGATCAACGATCTCCACGATTCCATGCGCATGCCTGGTCAAGTCGCTTGTCTCCGCCGAATAGGGCATGTTGAACTTTGCCAATTTGACCATATCGACACGAGCATCCTTGCGCCATCCGAATCCGGGCAGGTAGGCTACCGGCACAAAACCCAATTGCTCGGTCGTCTTGAGCAATCGCGACGCGGTGGACAACAAATCCACCTCTGTGTAAACCGCGCCCAGATGGTCTTCCGCCAGCTTCAATGTCCGAGCCAACATCGCCCCCATCGACATGCCGTCGGTGGCGAAGGCGTCCACAATACGGGCGCACTTGTCCATCTCGTCGAATCGAAAAAGCAGACCACCGACCGTTCGTTCGTGGTCCACGCACAAGAGCGCCCTACACGGCTGCGAGCTGGAAATCCGCATCAGTCCGTGGCCCATGTTGAACGGGCTGAAAATCTCGATGGGCGGATTGGAATTCCGCGACTGCTCGCGACTCTCTTCGAAGCTTTCGAATGTGGACGAAGTGATCGTCAAATCAGTCTGCAGCGGGTATCCGATGATGTCATCGGCGATGATTCGCGGTGTCGGCAGACGCAATCGACTCAGGACAATGGTCGCCAACTCCGCCACCTCGGGGAAAGCCTGCGAAACAACGCTTCGCGGATTCGAGCGCACCCAGTCTGCCTCCGGACGCATGTAAAAAAGCATCCCAACCCGGTTCTGCAACTGGTGCTTGAGTGGCTGGAACCCCACACACACGTAGCCGGCATTCTCGTAAAGAATCTGCTGTGAATTACCATGCGCCTGAATGCGCGTAACCACCGACTGGAACCGCTGAGCGGCGATCTCGTTAATGGCATTGAGCAAGGTCTCCGCGCTGCCATTGACGATGCTTTCCGAACGATGAAGATTGCGCCCAAGATTGATGATCGGCCCCGCCGCAACTTTAGACGAAGGAGTTAGAAACGAAACAGAGCTTTCCAGCCGACTGGAGCTTTCCGAAACCCATGTTTCATGACCCGAGAGCGGGATCAACTGTTCAGCGATCCAACTCTCACTATAAACGGTTCTGGCGGGATGCTGCTCGCCGAAGGTTGCTCGAAATAGCTCAAGCCACCTGGAAGCGTCGTCAGCGGTGGCAAGTCGAATATTCAAAGGGAAAACCTCTCATTGTGAGGGGAAAAGGAACCACGGAATACACGCAAAAGGGAAATTCCTTGTTCGATATTGTATTCAATCCGCCTTCTTGCGGAAGACGTTTGTCTCAATGTTCTCCATCGCGACCATATCCATGTGGACGTTTGGGGATCTCTTGCGGGCGCACTCCAACTGCTGGGCGATGGCGATGATTCCGCTCTTGGCGTAATGTTTAATGACGCCGACACTCAGGGTGGCTTTGAAAATAACAATCAACAACAGGTTGTCGTCGATGCTGACAACAAAAATGCTGCTCTGGTCGCCCTGCTGGTAAATGCTGTTGAAATTGGTTTCGCCGACGCGCTCGGCGATGGCCTGGGTGGCGGAAAATGAGCCTGCGGCCAGAGCCGCGACGGCCGTGGTGTCCATCTGGCCGATCTGGCCGCGCTGGCTTAGCAGCGGCCCCCCTTTGTCAATGATGAAGGCGGCTGTCGCCTCGGTTTTGCTCAGGAGTTCGTCCAGGGTTTTGTCAATGAGTTGGACATCTTCTTCAGTCAATGGTGGGAGCGTAGCCATAGGTCATGCCGAATTGCGGGAGTTTTCGTTGATGAACTTGTTGAGAAGCATTCGCGTGATCATGTTCAGAGACTCGAACACGCCTTCGCACTTTGCCGCCACCGACACGAACGAGGGCGCTTCGACATCGCGATTGTTCAGCAGGTATTCCATGTATTCAACCGGCGCGGCGCTGGGCACATCGCGTTTATTATACTGAAGCACGTAAGGGATGTCAGCCAGGTTGAGTTTGAGGGCGGCCAGGTTCTCCTCCAGGTTGCGGAAGCTATCGACGTTCTCGGCCATTTTTTCATACTGCGAGTCGGCGACAAAAATGACGCCGTCCACCCCGCGCAAGACCAACTGGCGGGTGGTGTTGTATATGACCTGGCCCGGCACGGTGTAGAGCTGGAACTTGGTGCGAAACCCCTTGATGGCGACCGCCTCAATGGGCAGGAAGTCAAAGAAAAGAGTGCGGTCCGCATTGGTGGCCAGGGAGACGAGCTTGCCTTTCTCGCGCACGTTTTGAACGTGGGCGTGGACTTGTTCCAGGTTGGTGGTCTTGCCGCCCTTTCCCGGGCCGTAATAGACGATCTTGACCTGAAGTTCTTTGGTGGCTTGATTGATGATGGCCATAGTGTGATCTAGGAAGTTCGTTTGGCCAATGCGGCCGCGATTTGATGAACATGAAGCGTGGGAAGTTGCTCTCCAGCCCGCCCCAGCACGATCAAGTAAAGAGCGCCCGCATCCAAGATCATGCAGGGCACCGCGCCCAGCATCAGTGTCAGGGAGCTCAAAGGTCCCAACTGCAATTCCGTGGAGTAGTGGTCCATCCGGGTGAACATCTGAGGCAGAAACGCGCTCACCGTCTCGGGATTGAGATGTGGGGGGAGCTTGTCAGCCACCAGCAGCCCATCTTTGGTAGCCAGGAGCGCCCCCACTGTTCCGACAAGGCAGGCAGTTTTGTTAACCAACTCAAATGGCGACCAGTCGGACTTGAAGAGCCCGCTCAGAATTTCGGTGACAGAATCGGTTTTAACCTCGGGGGCAGGAGCCTGCTTGGGAACGAACGGCACCGACTGGGGAACCAGATCCGCAATGTTTGACGGCATTGAGTGAGCAGGGGGCAGCACTGTGGACGGCACGTCCGCCTTGCCTGTGAAGAGATCCGGCATGTTCTCGACCGACGCCGCTTTTTTTCGGGGTTTGACTGTTCCGCCCAAGCGCGACAAGAACAGGGGCGCGACAATGTTAAGTGGCAGATCCACCCAGGCTGTCGGGTCGGGCGTCACATCGGGCGGCAGCCCCGGTTTAAGCCAGAGAGCCAGCTCCGCCCACTCGAAGGTTACCCGTCCTGATTTGACCGCCGGTTCCAGTCGATTTATCGGCATTACCAACGCCGCCTGCTGAAGTCCATATTGGTCGATCTCGGCGCGAACACGGTCGGGCCAGGCAGCGCTGACAGTGGAAACAACCAGACTAAGCGAGGGAGATTCCTGTGGCGCAGAAGGCGGCGGAGGAGCAGGGGCAGGCGCGACTGGCGTGCGATCGGCAGCCACGCCAGAGAAACCGGCAACTGGTTGAGCTGCAGGAGCTCTTGAAGAAACGGCAGCGGATTGCTGACCGACTATTGCCGCCGGCTCAAAAATGCTGGTGACCGACTCCGGCACGACCACTCGGCGCTGCATCCGGCGTTGAAGCAACTGAGGGCTTACCCGCGCCAGAACATCGCGCAACGGTAATTCGATGACAACTTGGTCGTGGGCCGGATTGTCGGCAAACGTGCCATCGGGACCAAATTTGCGAAATTCTCCAAATGTAACGCGCACCGTTCCGGTGCTGAGCTGAGCCGTAATGACCGGCAGAGGAATGGCGATTTCGCGCGTTTCGGGCCGACGCACAAGGGCGGTCAGGGTCGTCGGCATACGGGCCAGGATCGGTTCCAATGGCAGGCGCACGAAGGCCCTTACCGTCGTCACGGGTGTGGTTCGCTGGGCCGGAACCGACTGTGACGGCGAGTCTGCCGTCGAAGCCCGCTGCAAAACAGAGGTTTGCGTTGATGTTGAAGAGCGGGCAGGCTCGACAACCTTGCCTGGCGTCCCCTGCATGCCGACACCACCCGTCGAGGAAGCGCGAGGCGATGAGGGGCGAACCGGGACATTCCCCGATTCGCTCACGGATTTGCCCGTTTTTGAAAAAAGTCGTTTAAGAGCGCCAAACATCTGACTTATATTTACCACACTGTAGCAAGCCGCGCTTGATTCGTCGATACAATTTAACTCAGAGGTTCTCGATTTTCTCAATTCCTTGCGGAGTGAGGTTTCCCGCCTTAAAAGGGGGTGCTGAAGCTGCCAAGCCATGCGCACACTGATTCTTGCCACGCGCGGGACAGTTGCGCATAACATCAATTCCGCTCTGGTAATTCTCTACTGGCAAATCGGCGCGCGTATTCGCATGGACATCCTCAAAGAGCAACGGGCCGGTTACGGCGAAAAGATTTTCCACACGCTGAGTGGAAAATTGGCACTCGAGTTTGGGCGCGGATTTTCAGAGCGAAACTTGGCGAACATGGCCCGTTTTGCGGAGACTTTCCCGGACCCGAAGATTTTGCACGCAGTGTGTGCAAAATTGAGTTGGTCCCATCTCCGTCGTGTGCAGATCGACGGACGTGATTATTACCTCGACCTTCTTTTCTACCACCGGAAGCTAAAACGGCTTATTGCAATCGTTTTGAAGATTGGCGATTTCGATGCATCGCCAAACGATCCCCTTTACAATCTCCGAGAAACCGGCAACCCTATGCGCGTCAAAACCGTCTGGAAGTGGCTAACAATTATCGAATCGCGGGGCATGAATCTTTCCCCTGCCGTTACACATGGTTGCCCAAGGCCGTGCAGGGCCTCAGCCATGATCCAAAACTATTTGCGGAGGAACAACACGCGATGGTGGAATTGGGCGTCGGAAAAAACATGGTGCGCTCCATCAAGTTTTGGGCACACGCGTCCGGCATGATCCAGGCGGCGGTGGCAGGCGGCGGCCACGAGCCCACTGAAATTGGGCATCAAATCCTTGGCGACGGCAATCTCGACCCTTTTCTCGAAGATGTCCGAACGCTTTGGTTGATCCACTGGAATCTCTCGACGAATATCGAAAACCCGTTATTCGCTTGGGATTTCCTGCTGAATCGGTGGCAAGATCCAGAAATGACGCAGACCAGGGTTATGAAGGCGTTGCAGCAGGAGGCGGCAAAACAGGACACCAAACACTCCCCCGTCACGTTGGAACAGCATTTTGAAACATTCCTGCACACATATGTCCCAACTCGCGGACGCAAGGGCGAGGTGCAGGAGGATAATCTCGATTGTCCTCTCGTGGAATTGGAACTTATCCTCAAAATTGGAGACCGCGAACTAGATCAGTCTGCAGGGCGGCGCGAGCCAATCTACATATTTCGCCGAGAAGAAAAACCTGAAATCACTCCGGAGCTGTTTCTTTATTGCCTGAACGATTTCTGGCAGAAACGCCATGCGAATGACGGGACGATCACATTTCAGCAAATCGCCCATGGTCACGGAAGCCCAGGCCAGATTTTCAAACTACCGGATGAGGACATTCGGTCCCGCCTGGAGCTTCTCGAAAAACAAACGCGGGGATTTATGAGGTACGCAGAAGGCGCGAACATCCAACAAGTGCAGCGCACGGGCAAGCGGGACGGCATTGATTTGCTAAAGAAAGTCTATTCCACGGAGGTCGTTTATGGGTGAGAAGCGCATCTCCGACTTGTTCGATGTTAAAACCAGATATTTTCGTTCGACCCAGCTCGACCGCGATTTCGAAGACCCCACCGCATTCACGGGCTATGTCTTAACCGATTTCACCCGGACCTGCCTGGAACGACTTGCGGGAGGACTTCACCCCGGCTCGGGCCAGCGCGCTTGGCGAATGACGGGAGATTATGGATCGGGCAAATCCAGCTTTGCGCTTCTCCTCGCGCACTGGTTTGCTGGCAACAACCAAGCATTCCCTTCACGCCTGTGGTCATCACTCGAATTTCACAAATTCGGTGCCAAGAATCCGAATTTCCTCCCCGTGTTGGTGACCTGTTCCCGTGAACCGTTGGGCACTTCCATCCTTAAATCGCTCCGTCGAGCCCTGATTGCAAAATATGAACGTGGTCAAAAAGCTCCAATCGCCGTTGGAGTGCAACGCCTGTTGGACGGTGACCAAGAACCCACCGATGACCAGGTCCTGGAAACCATAGTCGAAGTCAACTCACGCCTTATCGCTGATGGAAAAGGCAAAGGGCTGATGTTGATCATGGACGAGCTTGGAAAGTTCTTGGAGTTTGCCTCGCTCCACCCCCAGCGCCAGGATATTTTTCTGCTTCAACGCCTAGCTGAGACGGCTTCCCGCAGCGGGAAAGAGCCATTGTTCGTGGTTTGCTTGCTTCATCAGGGGTTCAACGCCTACGCCGACTTTTTGAACCAGTCGGCCCAGCGCGAATGGGAGAAGGTGGCGGGACGCTTTGATGAAATCATTTTTAATCAGCCCGTTGAACAGATTGCCACGCTCATCGGTTCGGCGCTGAATGTAAATCGAGACCTGTTGCCCAGATCCCAAGAGGCCGCCTTGAAACAGGCGATGAAGCAGACTGTTTCTCTCGGTTGGTTCGGGTCTGCACCCGTTGCGAATCTGCTGGATTTGGCCCCGTCGCTTTATCCGTTGCACCCGACGGTCCTTCCGGTCCTCATTCGTATTCTCCGTCGCTTTGGGCAGAATGAGCGTTCTCTCTTTAGTTTTCTGCTTTCAAATGAGCCGTTTGGTCTGATGGCTTTTGCGTCCAAACCTCTCACCGAAGCCGAACCATACCGGCTTCACCATTTCTACGATTACGTTCGCACCAATCTCGGCCACCGCCTGGCTGGGCAGAGTTATCGGAGCCATTGGAACCTGATCGACTCGCTGGTCGAAAGCTTCGCTACGGAAAACCCGGAAAAGGTCAAGGTTCTGAAGACCGTTGGTATTCTAAATCTGCTCGACGACAACGACTTGGTTTCCACAGAGGATGCCATTGTTTGCGCATTGGCGGGATCGGACGGTGATGACCAAAAGACGATTCGTGCCACGCTGGAAAAACTGCGTTCTGGCAAACGTGTTCTATATGACCGAGGCCGGGCGCGAGGGCTGTGCCTGTGGCCACACACTTCGGTTGATCTTGAGAAGGCGTATGAGGAGGCTCGCCGTGCCACGGTCACAACACAACGAATGGCAAGCCTGATCAAGGACTACCTCGAAACGCGACCAATCGTGGCTCGCCGTCATTACATAAAAACCGGCAACCTCCGCCATTACGACGTGCGCTATTGTTCCATCCAAGAGATGGAATCCGTTATTGCGAACACAACAACCACATCGGACGGAACCATCGTCATCCCTCTCTGCGAAACAGAGGATGAGCGCGATGACGCGCTAAAACTCGCTCGTCATCCAGAGCTTGCAGCACGTCTTAATTGGCTCGTTGCGATTCCGCAGCCCCTAAGCAACTTGTCCGGAATGGTCCAGGAGGTCCAGCGTTGGGATTGGATCTCGACCAATATTCTTGAACTCAACGCCGACAAATATGCCCATCTTTTGCGAAAACTTGATTCATATCTAAATTGATGAACGCCCCGTTCGCACAAGTGTATGTTCGGACTGGTTCCAACCGCATTAGGAGTCATGGTTATGCTTGGCGTGATGCGGAAACTTGCCGCTTATATTTCGAGGGACGCGTTGCTGGAAGACTAAAGGAGGGAGATGGCGCGGAGTTTCTTCGGAGCTATATTGATCGAATGCCGGACACAGGCTTTTCTCTCACACATTTGCGTGCCGAGGCTGCCCAGAGCGTTCCGCCACGCGATTGGGAAGTGGGTGAGGCGTTTGTGGAAACGGTGCTAGAAGATCACTTCGACTGCCTTTTTCCATGGCCGACTTCGCGCGATCAACGCGAGAAGCAAGGACACGCAACCGGGCCTGATTTGCCGGGCTATCACCTGCCTGCTCACAAGCCTATCCGTTTTGCCTTTGGGGAAGTGAAATCCTCGGGGCAGAAGAAATCACCACCGGCGGTCATTTCTGGCGTGGATGGAAACGCAGGTCAGGAGACATTGACCGGCCAATTGCGCCGTCTTCTCACAGAACCTTCGCGCCGCCAGACCCTTATCGCTTGGCTTGGTTTCCGAGAAATGCGGGAAACAAAAGGCGATTCCCGATTCGCCTCGGCGTTTAAACAATACGGTGATAGCGGCGATTGTTTGATCGTTGGCTGCCTCGTCAGCGGCAAGCGTGCTGAAAGTGAATCTGATTTGGCTGGTGCGCATGTGGCTTTGGATGGAAGCGTTGCGAAGCAGGAGCTATGGCTTTTGGGGTTCTACCTCCCGTTTGAAAAAACTGAATGGCCATCGCTTGTCTTGGCGAAAGGAGGGCGGATATGATTACAGCAAAGGAGATCGTTGCTGGAGTCGGGGGTATGGAGTGTATCGCCCTTGCAGCTAGGCAAGCGCGAAACTGTTTTGGGGCAGAGGTTCTGGGCAAGGTTGTGCCGGAAGCGTCTGCCTCAATAGATGCCGCCGAGCGTGCCATGTGGCCACAATATTTAGAAGCGTGCGAACTGGCCGCGCTTACACTTTGCGGTGAGAATGATGTTGCTCGTTTAGAAGAAACCGAAGGCAAGACTCTTCGAGAGCTATGTTCTAATGCCTTCGAATTTCATCGTGCATTAGGCGACACCAGTGGAGGAATAGAATCAGTCAAACGTGCATTGACTGCTGCCTGCGTCGCCATCTTGGCAAGCCGTGTGGATGACTGGCGGAGGTGGATCAAAAATGCGACATGGCCGTTGGATGGCCAAGCCAGTGAGCCAAACGACTGGGCTGGGCGCCTTTTCTTCTCCACCAGTGATGCCTTTCTGCGGTTGGTGCGCAAACAAGGATGGTCTGATCTTCGCGCGGTTGCAAATTTCGTGGCAGACTTACGTCGCGATCAAGCCAATAACGAGGCCGCTTACCTTGAAGCCCACAATGGTATCCGGCAAGCTGCCGCATTAGAGCTCATCACATTTTACCATTTCGCTAAGGCCGTTGAATCTGCGGCGGAGTTCACTGGACATGGCAAGCCTGCCGACGCACTAGGCGATGTGTCGTTGCACATGAGACATGCCATTGAAGCCGCCGATGTCGGCGGCATTGTCGAATGGGCGGTGTTGTTGCGTTGGTTGCGCGCTGCGCTCAGGCGGCTCATCGAAACGACGCTCTGGCACCAACTGGCCGCCTACAACCATCGTATCACCGAATTTAAACAGGCATTGACCCGCGACGAGGCCGATTGGCGGCCTCTTTTTGAACTGCTGCCGCCTCAGCAGGATACAGTGCATTCGGTAATGAGCCTTGCGCTCCGCGCAGTTGTGGTGCAAATGCCGACTTCCAGCGGCAAGACATTGCTAGCCCGACTTTCGCTACTGGAGGGTCTAGGATTGCAGGCATCCCCGTAAACATAGGGATTTTTTGAAAAGGTCTGCACCAAGAGTCAATTGTCCAGCAGGTTTCCTTTCTGCGTAATCCGTGGCGGAGATTGCGGC
>CAIUEN010000450.1 GCA_903898185.1 uncultured Verrucomicrobiales bacterium | reverse complement strand
CCTCGCGAGGAAAGTTGTTTTACCGGGTAGTTCAGCAGGCAACGCAAGTGTCGCCCGTGCCTTACAAGCTCATAGTGGGCGGAAAATCTCACGCCAACCACAACCAGTTGGGGTAGGTTGCGTTAATAGGATAGCCATGTAACGCTGATAACATTTTGGCGATAATTTGGGCCGCAATTTGTTGGCCAACACTTCGTCGGTATTGAGCATGGACGCGTGCGCTGCAGCAATTCTCATTATGGCAGGCAAGCAAGAAAACCCAATCAATGGAAGGTTCCCGCCTTCCTGGCCTGCGCATGACTGGGATTGAATATCCAATATCGAACAAGGAATTTCCATTAATGTAGTAGGAAAGGGCGGCCAACCGTAAGTTCAGACTTCCTGATGTCAGGGAAGATAATTGAGACTGTCCTGATACCAAAAAACGTTCGTCTCCCAAGGAGGTTATCGCTAAAACGCCTTAGATGATCTCACGCATAATCCTCGATATTTGAAAATGCGTGGGCGAGGTCAGGAAATCTGAAGTTCAGTTTTGGTCTCGCATAATTTCAGCCCCGGTTTTAGCACTGAAAGGGCGAAATAACGAGCCCGATTTTTTAACCGTCCGGAGTCTTTTGCCCGGCAATTCGCATTTTGGCAGAGGGCGTTGGGTTGAATCTCAAATTTGAAATTTGAAATCCACAACTGAACGTCTGACGTCACATGAAAATCAGGATGGGCGCGAGAAACAGAAGTTGTTGTCAGAATTTCTCACTTCATTATTGGAAATTCCTTGTTCGATATTGGATATTCAGAAGCAGTCACGCGGAGGCGCGGAGGTAGAAATATCCATTGTATATTGGGGGATTCTTTCTTACCGGCCTAATGAGAATTGCTGGTTGCGCTGCAGGATAGGTTGACAAAATCGCGTCTCGGTTTAGTTGTTTAGACAGACGCCGTTGTGACGGGGTCTGACGTTCATGAAACAAGCACTGCGAATCACGGCATTATTGATTGCTCTGGCTGGCTTTGGAACTTGGCTTGGTTTCGGTCTCAATTTGGGCTGGACCAAGACCTCTAAAACCGTCATGCAGACCGATCCAGTAACTGAAATCCGTTATCCGACCTACCAGGCCGGCTTCTATCCGGGAGTCGATTTCTTGGCCGTGTGCGTTTTGACGGCAGCCGGGCTATTCGGCGTTTCTTTCACAGTACGACGCAAACAGCGTGTTTTGTAATGACATTCCTGATTCACCTATGAAAAACACTTCAATTTCCGCCATTGCCATCATCGGCATTGCCACATCTCTCACCGCCGCTCCTCTGGAGTTCGATTTCAAAGATCCCAAGGGCGTCAATAACGCATCCTTCAAACTCGACGCCCCGTTGGAGAGCATCAGCGGCAGCGCGAACGGGCTTTCGGGCATGGTGACGTTTGACACTGAAAAACCGGCAGCATTGAAAGGCAAAATCGTCGTGGAGTCCTCGACGCTTCACGTCGGCAACCCCATGATGCAGGGGCATCTTCAGAGTGACAAATGGATGGATGTTGCCAAGTTCCCGCAGATTATATTTGAAACCACTTCCGTGACCAACGTCAAAACCGAAGGAACCGTCACCACCGCCGATGTGACTGGGAAACTGACGATCAAGGACGTCACCAAGGAACTGACAGTCCCTGTGAAACTGACCTACCTCAAGGACAAACTCAGCGCACGGTTTCCGGCCAAACAGGGTGATCTGCTGGTTCTACGTTCCGATTTCACCATCAAACGCGGCGATTTCAACATCATGCCCGGGCAAATGGAGGACAAGGTATCAGATACGATTACTCTGAGTCTCAGCGTCGCCGGAATGGCGTGCGTGACAGGAAAGTAACCCTGTGGTGCAGGCATCCGACCTGCCAGTACCTCGACATCAAGGCGCAGTGATGCATCAGGTCAGACTCTGCATATTCAGTGATTCGGGTTCTTGTTATACTGTAAACGGGTAAGATCGTTCCTTTTTCTCGGTGCAAGAAGTAACATTCTTACCGTTCAAAACATAACTATTCAGTCGGCTGCTCTTGGACGAGGATTTTGGCTTAAATCAAGCCCCGAGAATAGAGTTTCGAGATTGTTCAACGGAATGTCGCGTCTGGCCGGAGGAGGATTGAGCAACTGGCGCAAATACGTGACCGCATCCGGGATGTTTTTGACGGAGCGAGGGAGGGTTGCGCCGCAAGCATTCGCATGGCCACCTCCCTGTAGCTTTTCGGCGATTTTGAGCGCTTCGCCATTGCGGCTGCGCAGGCTTACGACAACCCCCATGTTGCCCTTGCGGAATATCGTCAACAGCACCGAGTAAGGTGTCGCTTTGCTTTCCAAAAGGTGGTGAACGATCAAATTGGTGTTTCCGAGCACCGTTTCCACGTAGCCGATGCTGGGCGAAATCTCACTCACGTTACGCTTGCTCCATTGCAGGCCCATCGGGTCTTCAATACGCCGTTTGACCTCCATTACTTGCAGCAGAGGGTGGTCAAGCAAGCTCTCCAACCGTCCGTTGATCAGGGCATGGAGATTCCAGAACTGGTAGGTTTTGACCAGGTTGCTGTAGTCATTGGCCACCACGAAATCGGGGTGGTCTTCCAGAAACAAATCCGAGACGTTATTGAGCCCGACCAGTCGATCCAGTTCAGGGGAACCCAATCCGCATTCCTTGCACAGGTCATAGGCCAGCAGTCCAGCGGATTTTCCAATGTCATGGATCATCTGCGCCTGAGCTGGGCGCGATTCAGTGGCGTGATGGTCCACAATCAACCAGTTGGCCTTATCCATGCGGGACTCGTAATTGATATCGCAGATCCACGCCGATTTCTCGCGCAGTTCCCTGAGTTTCCAGTTGTTGTAATGATAGGCCTCAAGGCGAACATCCAATCCAAAAAGGTGTTTGGCCAACCGCTGAAGAAGTAATCCGGATACAAACCCATCGAGATCGCTCTCATGTGTGATGATGACTTCTGGTTTAGGCAATGCTTCCATTGATTCAATGCTATCCCAACAAAACCAGAGTGGCCAGCAAATGATCAGCAATTTTCATTTTGGCCTGGCCGCAGGCGCAATTGGAAGCTGGCACTGGACTTGCGTTGGCCGCTTCCTACTTCATTATTGGAAATTCCTTGTTCGATATTGGATATTCAGGAGCATTCACGCGAAGGCGCGGAGAGCGCGGAGGCTGAAATCTTCCACTCAATGTTGGGTATCTTGCCTGCCTGCCAAAATGAGAATTGCTGGCAAATGATCAGCAATTTTCATTATGTGGGGTAAACCTCTGGTCTGCCAGCACCTCGTTATCGAGGCGCAGTGATTATTGTGCTGACTGTTGCGGTGCCTCTGGCTCCGCAGGGAGTCGGAAACTCCGGGCGAGACGCACGGACTACTTTGTCACTGGCCCTGCCCATCTGGCTTGGCGTTTGGCCCCGAACTTGAGTGTTCGCGCCCGCGAAACTTCCTCGTTCGAAACCAGCCCGGAAAGAAAAGCAGGCTTCTCGCAACGTCCCGAGCGGTGCCAGTCCTGCCACAGGCTCGCGGCTGCGATGGCCGCAGCCAATCCGCGAACCTGTGTCAAATAAATAAACACCCATTCCGCAAGACGCTCCAATGCAATGCCGTGACAGCGTCCAACCTGCTGGTATAACCAATCGCTGAACTTCGCAAACGCATCGAAGGGCGAATCGAGGCCCTCCCAAATCAACGGCGCGCTATCAATAAAATTACCACTGTTGGCGACCAGGTCCCAGAAACGCGCAAAACGCCGCATCCGCTGCAGTTCTGCAAAATCAATACGTCGATTGCGGACGATTTCGTAAGGCGGAAGCGGGCTGTAAACCATTTCGTCGTCGTGTCGGGCAATCGGCGCTCCACGCAGACGCTTGAGAATGCCCACCTGTATTTCCTGTGGCCCCATCCGCGCCAGACGGTCGAAGCCGGCCCCAAAGCTCTCGATCGTTTCTCCCGGCAACCCCACAATCAGGTCGGCGTGGAGATGGACTTTTGTATGCTTCCGGAGAAAGAGAAGGTTGCGCTCCAATGCCTCATAATCCTGACGTCGATTGATGTTGTGAGCAACCGCAGTGTTGAACGTCTGAATGCCGACCTCAAATTGCAGAGTTCCGGCTGGGAATCGGGCGATAATGCCTCGCAATTCCTCTGGCAAACGGTCGGGAATCAGCTCGAAGTGCAACAGCATGCCCGGTTCGATTCGCTCCAGGAAGAATTCCAGGATTGCCTGGGCTGTCTTGAGGCTGGTATTGAAGGTTCGGTCCACGAACTTGAAATGCCGCGCTCCACGAGCCAGCAGCTTCTTCATCTCTTCCAGGAAACGGGTGAGTGGAAATGGGCGTACCGCATCATCCAGAGCCGAAAGACAAAACTCACACGAAAACGGACATCCCCGAGAGGCTTCGACGTAGAGAGTTCGGCGCGACAGATCCTCATCCGAATAGAATGCATACGGGAGTTCCAATTGCTCCAACTCCGGCAGCGGCGCTCTGATGATTCGGGCGGTGGGGCGTCCTCCGCCAAGCAATTCCCGGCAAAGTTGGGCGAATTCCAGATCTGCTTCGCCAGCGATCAAATAATCGGAGTGACGGACAATCTCCTCTTGCTCCCATTCATAGCTCACCTCCGGTCCGCCGACAATGACGATGACCTCCGGACAAACTCGCTTGAGCAGCATTACCACCTCGGTTAAGAGGCTGACGTTCCATATATAAACGCCAAATCCGATGATCTTTGGATCCTCGGCTAGGAGGGATTCGACGATTTCCAAGGGACGCTGCTGAATATCAAGTTCCACAATCCGCGCCCGCGTCTGTAACTCGCCCAGGTTGGCTAGCAAATAGCGCAAGCCGAATCCGCAGTGGATGTACTTCGCATTAAGCGTTGAAAGGATGATGTCTGGCATGGACAATACGCCGAACAAAGGTCGGCGTGACAAACTCTACCTGCGTCCATGATGAAAGAAAAGCAGACTGATCAGCCAATTGATCTCGTAATTGGAAGGAGCCAATGGTAGGTCTTTGAAAAAATGGGTGTTACTCCCAAACAATTCGAACAGCTCAAGGCCAGGCTCAATAAACCCCAGCGGGTGGCAGGGCCGGTGATGGAAGGTAGTTACCGTTCCTCGACGACCAAACACCAGATCGTCATCGGAGTCGATCCGTCCCTGCGCGGCACCGGTTTTGGGGTGGTGCAGATGGCCAAACCGCACCCGACTGTTTTGGCGCAAGGCACAATCTCATGTCCGGCTGGCTGGGAAAGATCGCGTTGCCTGGTCAAAATCTCGCAAACGCTCCGCGAGGTGGTGGCCAAAACGCATCCCACGGTTTGCGCGATTGAAGGGCTGTTTTATGCCCAGAATCTCCAAACTGCCTTGATCATGGGTGAGGCGCGGGGGGCGGCCTTGGCGGCGATTGCCGAGTCTCGCCTTGATATTTTTGAAATGGCACCGCGCAAGGTTAAGCAGGCGATTGTTGGTTACGGAGCGGCCCAAAAAATTGCTGTGGCAAAAATGGTGCAACGAATGCTACACCTTCCAGAACCGCCTGATCCCGATGCGGCCGATGCCTTGGCTCTGGCGCTTGCTTATGCCCAAGAGGCGAATAAATTCGGACTCGCAACGACGAAGCGTGTGTAGTGATGGAATTCGAAGCGCTTGCGCTTTTGTCGCATATCAGTAAGTGTAGTAACCTTAATTATTTAATGAGAATGAAAAAATTGATCACCGTAATGACCCTTGCTGCCGTCATCACCGGCGCCACACTTGCTCTGGCTGACGAAGCAACAAAGGTGAAACCCTATCCGCTTAAGACCTGCCTGGTTTCCGGTGAGAAGCTTGGAGAAGGCGGCATGACTCCTTACGTCTTCACCAATGACCTGCAAGAGATCAAGCTTTGCTGCAAAGGCTGCCTGAAGGATTTCAAGAAAGAACAGGCCAAGCATCTGAAGAAACTGGACGAACAGGCTAGAAAAGAGGCCAAGTAGTCAGCGTCTCGCTGACGCTCGTTGGAAAGAGGGGCGCAGGCAAGGATGCAACTGAATGTTAGGAGTTTTCATCGTGGATATTGTCGTGTATTTGATTACACTTGCGGTGGCGTACTTGGTTGGTTCGCTGCCGACCGGCTATTTGGCTGGGCGGGTCAAGGGACTCGACATCAGGACGGTTGGGAGCGGGAATATCGGGGCAACCAATGCGTTTCGGATTCTTGGAACGAAAGTGGGGGTATTGGTGCTGCTGGTGGACGCTTTGAAGGGGTTTTGCGCGTGCAGTTTTGTCGCGCCAGTCGTCGTTCATTTCTTTCCATCGATGAAATCGCAGGAGGATTACCTGGCCCTTGCCGCCGGGGTGGGGGCCATCTTGGGGCATAACTTCACCTGCTGGCTGCGGTTCAAGGGGGGCAAGGGCGTGGCGACAAGCGCGGGAGTTTTGTTTGCGCTGTCACTGCCGGCGGCGGGAACCGCCGTTGTTGTCTGGGCGGCCGTTTTTACCGTCAGCCGCTACGTTTCGCTGGCATCGATCTCAGCGGCGGTTTCACTACCGGTGGCCGCATGGTTCTGGCATGGAAGTTCCGCCAAATTTTGGGTTTTTGTGGGTTTGGGGCTGATGGCGATCATCAAGCATAAGAGCAATATTCGGCGCCTTTTGAGCGGCACGGAAAATCGCATTGTCGCTCGGAAAAAGAATACAATCGAATGAAAGTCACTGTAATCGGCGCGGGTGCTTGGGGCACAGCCTTGGCCAACTTACTTTGCCGTAACCAACATGCTGTGACACTGTGGGCTCATGAGCCCGCCCAGGTCAACGAGATGAGCGCGGCCAGGCTCAATGATGTGTTTTTGCCCGGCGTGCCGCTTGATTCTCAAATGAATTTCGAGTGCGACTTGTACCGCGCCCTTGCTGATTGTCAATACGCCGTTATCGCGGTTCCTTCCAAGTTTTTCCGGGCGGTGACCAGTCGCGTTTCCGGTTTCGATAAGATTGCTGTCAGCGTGACCAAAGGCATCGAGTATGATTCGGGCCTGACCATGTCGGGTGTTTTGGAAAAAACCATGCCCAAGGCAACCGTTGCCGCACTCTCGGGGCCGACCCTGGCGCTGGAGGTCGCACGCAATATTCCAGCGGCGATAGTGGCGGCGCATCCTGATTCGCGCATTGCTTCGGATATTCAACTGCTTTTCAATCAGCCTACCTTTCGCGTTTACACCAGCAGCGATGTTCTTGGTGTGGAGTTGGGCGGCGCGCTCAAGAATGTTCTCGCCATAGCCGCCGGGATTGCCGATGGCCTTGGCTTTGGCGATAACGCGAAAGCCGCGATGATCACCCGTGCTCTTGCGGAGATGCGCCGGTTCGGGATTGCTTGCGGAGCGCGCGCTGAAACCTTTGGCGGATTGAGCGGACTGGGGGACTTGACTGTGACCTGCTTTTCACGCCTGAGCCGAAACCGGGCTTTTGGCGAACGGGTTGGCCGGGGCGAAAAGGTGGACGCCATTATTGGCAGCATGGTTAGTGTTGCCGAGGGCTATCCGACGGCGCGTTCTGCGTATCAATTGGCTCGAAAACTCAATGTCGAGACGCCGATCATCGACGAAGTTTATGCAATGCTTTACGACGGCAAGGAGATTCACGAGTCTCTTCGCGACCTGATGTCGCGCGCCCTCAAGCAGGAGGATTGACACGGTTGAGCGACCAGAAAAAGCAATATGGACTGCGGCTTTGGTTGGGACGCGCCAGCTTCGGATTCGTAATACTGCTGACGCTGGTCCTTGTTTTCTTGGACTGGCGCGGCGGGCGCTCGTGGTGGTCGAGTCTTCCGCTTTTTTTTCCGTCGCAATGCTGGCTGGCTCCGCTGGTGGTTCTTTTTCCGGCGGCGCTCCTGTTAAACCGGCGTTTATGCTGGCTGCTTCTGGTTCCGGTCATTCTTGTTTGTTTTGTTTACATGCGTTTCCATTGTTCGATGGGACGCACAGCCCACCCGGCGGACATCACATTGCTGAGCAACAATATTGCTGATCGCGACCTGGCCGGACTTTGGTCGTTTATCGAGTTCTGCAATCCGGATGTGCTGGCCCTTCAGGAGGCGAAATACTGGGCTCAAACCATCAGGAAACGGTTCAACAACCGCCACATATCCATCAACGGCGAGTTTGCCATTGTCAGCCGTTTTCCGATCATCAGCGCCACGCCCGTGGTGGGCATGAACCGCGGCGGGTTTCCACTGGCTGTGCGTTACAAGTTGCTTCGCGACGGACGATCATTTGTGGTTTACAACATACACATGCCCACCCCGCGCTCCTATTTTCTTGCCTTGAGGGACGGGGTGCTCAGCGATCCTTTATTACCCCAAGCGCAGATTGCCACGCGGCAGTCCTGGCGGTCATACGCTGATTACTGGTCGCAACGCATCGAATTGACGCGTCTGCTGGTCGCCGCGATGGATCGCGAGCAAGAACCCTTCGTGCTGGCCGGAGACTTCAACATGCCGGACCATGGAACGATGTACCGGGAATTCAAATCCCGTTGCGTCGATTCTTTCGCCAGCGCTGGATGTGGGTATGGCCTGACGTTTCCTGGAAATTCCGATACCATTGTAAGCCTCCATCGCCCGTGGCTGCGCATTGATTACCAATTTGCCGGTACGGGCATCCGTCCGATCACATGTGAAGTTGAGCCTTGGAAAAGGGCCAAGCACTTGGCTGTGTTCGGCCAATATGAGCTGCAGCCTGAGTGCGACAGTTTGATTTCATTCAAGTCTTTCCATTGATTTGCCATCAAAACACCGAAACTGCTGTCTGTAACTCAGAACGCTGTTGGCAAGATTCCCCACCCCAATCATTTATCAATGCCCGCTTGGTTCATTGCTGCTTCGGAAATCTCTTAGCCGAAGATTTAGCGGATTCTGATAAACTTGGCGAAAGTTCTTTTCAAGCCAAGGTCAGACCATACATCACGAAAGGCTTAAAATCTGTTCGATTTATTGTTGCCAAGGATGCCTGACACCGAATAGCCACAGCCGCTATCATGCAATCGGCCAACGAACGTGACCGCCGACCTGTTTTGTTAAACAATCCCGCTGCCAGCTTCGAATCCACGCTTAGAAATACTTCTGGATTTGGAAAAATCTCACAGGCGATTTGCTCGGCCATCGGCTCCAAAGGGTCGCACAGAAACTCAGCCCACACAATAGTGCTGATATTGACGGGCTCTTCTGTTGTGGACCATGAGCTAAATAATCCATGCGCCAAAGAACCTGGTATGGTTGCCTGTATCAAAAAGTTGGTGTCGAGATGCACCATCCTACCGTCGTGCCTCGCGAACACCGGCCATCCAGTTTGCCGCTTTCTCCGAATCCATGCCCAAGTGTTTTTGCAGTGCTTCTAAAGCTTCAAGTGGTGTTCTGTAATTGTGAACGTGCGAGTCCAGTGGCAAAATAGTGAGCAAACCATCGGCCTTTTCCGGCAATTTTTGAGGCTCTTTGGCAACCAACCGTCCATGATCTATTTGAACTTCCAGTGTGAGATAGCTCATGAAATAAATATGCCCTATTCCGAGCGCGACAGCAATGTCAATCGTGACAGTTTGATTTCATTTCATTCAAGTCGTTCCATTGATTTGATCCTGCGGTTTGGTATCGGATAGAATGCTCATTTTGCTTCAGTATTTTGCCACGGGCGGATCGATTTCGTTCGACCATGCTAGGATGCCCCCCCGGACGCTCTTGACGTCTTTGAATCCCTGATTTCGGAGGAATTGCATGGCTTTGAGTGAGCGCGCGCCGCTCTTGCAATGGATATATAGCTTTTGATTGGGGTCCAATTCGGTGAAACGACATGAGAATGCGCTTAGAGGGATCAGACGCACTCCTTCGATATGTGCCATGCGGTGTTCGTTAGGTTCGCGCACGTCAATGACCGTGATGCCCAGAGCCGGGGTCTCCAACGCCCGTTTCATGTCGTGAACGGTCACTTCGTCGGGATTAGTCGGAGCCGCCGCAACAGCCGGTTTTAGACCGCAAAATTGTTCATAATCGATCAGTTTGGTTATGGACGGCTTTTCGCCGCAGAGCGGGCACTGGGGATCACGCCGCAGCTTGAGTTCGCGGAAACGCATTTGCAGGGCGTCAACGATCAGCAACCGTCCGATGAGCGGTTGGCCTTTTCCAAGCGCCAGTTTGAGAATTTCAGTCGCTTGGATGCTGCCGATCAAACCCGGAAGCACCCCGAGCACTCCGCCTTCCGCGCAACTGGGAACCGAACCCGGCGGTGGTGGTTCGGGGAAAAGGCATCGGTAACACGGTCCGCCCAAGTGCGGGGCGAACACGCTGGCTTGACCTTCGAAATGGGATATCGAGCCGTAAACGTTCGGTTTGCCGAGCAACACGCAGGTGTCGTTGGTCAGGTAACGAGTGGGAAAATTGTCAGTGCAATCGACGACCACATCGTAAGGGCGGATGATGTCCAATGCGTTTACACTTTGAATTCTGGTATTATACAGTTCCACTTTGACATCTGGATTGATCCGGCCAACCGCTTCCTGCGCGGACTCGGTTTTAAGGCGTCCAACGTCGCCGGTTCCATGAATGACCTGGCGCTGGAGATTGGTGAGTTCCACACGATCGAAATCCACAATGCCGATGCGCCCGATTCCCGCCGCAGCCAAATACATAAGAATGGGTGAGCCCAACCCACCGGCTCCGATGCATAGCACACTGGCGGAACGGAGCCTTTCCTGCCCGGCAAGACCAACATCCGGGAGAAGAATATGCCGCGAGTAGCGTTGCATCTGTTCATCGTTCAACATAATTCAATCTCCAAGGAGCGAGCGCCAATGTCCAACTGTTTTTCGTAACTATTCTGATTAGAGGGAAGAATTAGAGTCTTACTGACGCTCGCTGAAGGAAGGGGAGCAGGCAAGTATGTCTATGCTACGTGAATAGTTACTGTTTTTCTTGCTCTCTACACAAAACCAGTTCGAAACTCGTTCAGTATTGTGCTCCCCAACATGCGCTTAATGCCTTTATGCAAAATGTGAAAGATACCGCCGCGTTATTGAAGAAAGAGACGACTCTTCGCCCAACCCTTGCCATGGTGCTGGGGAGCGGGTTCCATCACGCCTTGGCCCATTTCGATTCTGTTCGTGAATTCGCGTATGGCGAATTGCCAGGATTCCCAACGGTTGGGGTGACTGGCCACGCCGGCAAGCTTCTTATCGGGCGATTCGGCAAGGTTTCCGTCGTCATTCTCAATGGCCGCGCCCACTACTACGAGGGGCATTCGATGGATAAAATCGTCTTTCCCATACGCGTGCTTGCGGAGTTTGGTGTTCGCACGATTCTGCTGACGAACGCAGCCGGCGCAATCAACCGCCTTTATATGCCGGGCGATTTCATGGTCATCGAAGATCACATTAATTTTATGGGCGTCAACCCCTTGCGCGGGCCGGATGTACCAGGATTGCAGCGGTTTGTCGATCTGAGCCAAGTGTACGATCCCAAGTTAATCAAGCGGATCGAACAAGCCGCAAAGAAGAGTAAATTACGATTGCGAAAGGGGATTTACCTGGCGGTGAGCGGACCCAATTACGAAACCCCGGCGGAAATTAGGGCTTTCCGGCGCTTGGGAGCGGACGCCGTTGGAATGAGCACAGTGCCCGAGGCCATTGTCGCGCGCCAATACGAGATGGCAGTCGCGGGGTTATCCTGCATTACCAATAAAGCAGCCGGACGCGACCCCGGCGGATTGCTTCATCAGAATGTTCTGGCCACAGGCGAACAGAAAAAGGATCAGATGGCAGAATTTCTCCTCGCATTTGCCCAACTGTGAGTGGGAGGAAAACTCACGCGGAGGCGCGGAGAACGCGGAGATATCAACATATAGATGCGCGGCGGCGAGCCGAAGAGATGAAGCCCGCGAAACGCTGCGGTCTGGGGAAACCCAGGCGAGGGGGAAGAAGAAGCCCCCGACAACAAATGCGCGAGCCCTAATCCCGCAAGGGGTGAACTCGGTTCAGCTTCGTTACGCAAAAAAAACACCGGCGGCCAACCTCTCGGAGATGGTGAAGCCTGCCACCAGTCAGGGAAGAAACGGAACAAAAGCACCTGGCGGGGCCGGTCGGAGTGATAGGAGAGAGCGCGTGCAGAAAGACATGCCAGAAACCTGGGAGACCCTTTGGTGGATTGCTCCTACGGATTCCGGCCCGGACACTCGGCGCGCCAAGCACTGGAGCAAATCAAGCAGGGGATAAACGATGGGCACAACGCGATTTACGACGCTGACCTCAAGGGATATTTTGATAGTATTCCACACGACAAGCTGATGGCTTGCGTGAAAATGAGGGTCGCTGATCGAAGCGTGCTGGGGCTCATTAAAATGTGGCTGAAAGCTCCAGTGATTGATGTAAAAGAGGGGAAGAAACAACCCCCCCAAGGCGAACCCAAAAGGAACGCCCCAGGGAGGAGTCATCTCCCCCCTTCTGGCCAACATCTACCTGCACTGGTTTGACAAATTGTTCCATCGCTACGATGGGCCGGCACAGTGGGCCAAAGCACGACTTGTGCGCTACGCGGACGACTTCGTCGTCCTGGCCCGCTACCAAGGAGACCGGCT
>CAIUEN010000449.1 GCA_903898185.1 uncultured Verrucomicrobiales bacterium | reverse complement strand
GGGAGTTGGAAGAAAATATCATACCAGAGGGCGGAGCTCAATGAGACCTTCCCATTAGGCAAAATGGCTGATCGCTGCCCAAAAATCGCGGGTACTTTTGAATCTTCCAACTCCCTCATCGTTGTTTACCTCCGCAAATGGCTTGCCAACTCCACCTTTTGTTTGTCGCCCTTGAGCAAATTTTCCACGCTGTTGCCAACCCGTCTTTTCATACACATGTCAACATAACGCAAGGCTGGCAGCATTCATGGTTTCAATCCGCGCCCCAGAGCGAACTCTGGGGCGACCGTTGCTCACCCAATCGGTTGAGCAACAGCAGTTTTGTAGTGCCTTTTCGCAAACCGCGCGAGTTCTGTTTGGCGATTTCATATATCTCATGTCAATGAGCAGCGCGTTACCCGCTCTGGCATTGCCTGAAACGGGTTCCGCGAAAGGGTGTACACTGCACCTCGGTAACGAGGTGCTGGCAGACCAGAGTTTACCCCACACAATGAGAATTGCTGACATGGGGATGACTATTCCTTCCAAACTTCTGCGCTTAAAGATAGTTCGTTTAGCTCTGTACGGGCATCCCTCCAAGTCGGGTAATGGTCGCTGAGAATAGCCATGAATCGCTCGCTATGGGTTGGCTCCAGCAGGTGTGCCATCTCATGCACGACAACATATTCGAGCAAGTCTTTCGGTTTCTTGACGAGCTCCGTATTCAGGCGAATGTGGCTGAAGCGATGGTTGCAACTGCCCCACTTGGTTTTCATCCGCTGCAAATAATACGCGGAGACCTTCACTCCCAGCTTCGATTCCCATTTCTTGATCAGCGCAGGCACTAACCCGTGTAGCAGAGACTTATGCCATTCGTGGATAATTTCCGCGCGCTTCGCCTTGGGACTCCCTGGGCGTACGGTGAGTGTCAGGCGTTTGTGGTCACGAACCACCGAAGGTTTAGTGTCTCGCTTGATGACGGTGAGCAGATGCCGCCGCCCCCACAGGTAATGACTCTCCCGCTCGACAAATTGCCGTGGGGTCTCGCGGGACTGATTACGAAGCTGCGACTGCTGCTTGCGAATCCAAGCCAACTTGGATATTGCGTAAGCACGGGCCACTTCCAACCGCGTGGCCGTGGGCGCGGCCAAGGTCACGCGACCATCCGGCGGATGCACGGAGAGATGAACGTTCTTGATGGCCTTGCGGGTCACCTGAATTGAAAGTTCACCGAGCTGGATCGTTTCCGTTTTCAATAGCCGTGTTGTTTTTTGATGATTTCAAAAATCGCCTGCGTCGCTGTGCGATCCAGCGACATGATTGGGAAAAGCGCGTTCAGAACCTGCTTCTCGCGGATGTCATCGCCCTTCCAGCCCGCCGGCGCGTGTTCGCGCATGGCTTGATCAATCTTGAGGGCCAGCGTCGCGCGCTCCGTTTTTTCCAACTCGCTTTCCTCACGAAGGGCGAGCGCCCCTCCAGCCAGAATGTCGAGCAGGTTATTATAGATCACGATAGCTTCGGGCTTGCCGTGAAGCACCGCCGGCACACCGGCAACCGCCTCTTTTTTCGCAATGCGCTTTACCAAGTCCTCCGCCTGCTTGAGGAACGCCTCGTAGGCGGTGGCGTCGGCGCGATATTGCTGAATGAGATCGGCCAGCAGTTGAGACATCTCGGCATAAAACCGGGGGTCGGTAAGCTGGTCGCGGATGATGGTCTTGCGGACGTTGTTGATGATGCCCTCGGCAATGGCATTCTTCGACAGCTTCCCCTTCGCGTTCAGCTTGCGGGCGATGGCGTTGTGGATGCCTGTCTTGATGATGAGATCCGTGAGCGACAGCGAATTGAGGTTGCCCATGTTCGTCGCCGGGTCGGCTTGGATGTAGGTGTTGAGCAAGTGCCTCATGTCGGCTTCGTAGGGCTTGATGTCCAACTCCTCGCCTGAATGCTTTTTAATGGCGGCGCGGGTGTCGCTGTAAAAATCCACTTCTTTTTGCAACGCGGCGGCCTCGGCATCGGAGTAACCGGCCTCGGTGAGGTTTTGTGCGATATCGGCGTAGGCGCGGACGAAGGTGGCCGCAGACTTGTAGAAGGAAATGCGCAACGGCTCGGTATCCGTCAGCGCCTGAGGGTTGGCCGCATCACCGCAGAAGTAATGGAGAAACTGCTCCACCTCACGCGGGAGCGGCACTGGTTCGCAGAGATAGCGCAACGCCTCGCGGGCGACATCAAGCTGTTTCTTTCCTTCCTTGAGCCAGTCTTTCATCTCCGCGTTGTTGGTGCCGCCGTTGCCCTGATCAATGTCCAGTTCGTCCGAGCTATAGACGGCAATGGCGTCCTGCACGTCATTAAACAGCTTTTTGAAATCCACGATGTAGCCGTAGTCCTTATCGACACCGTCGAGCCGGTTGGTGCGGCAGATGGCTTGAAAGAGGTCGTGGTCGTGGATCTTTTTGCTGTCCAGGTAGATGTAGGTGCAACTTGGGGCATCGAAGCCGGTAAGGAGCTTGCTCACGACGATGAGCAGCTTGCAGTTCGCCGGTTCCTCAATGAACAGGCGCTTGGTTTTGTCCTCGTAGGCTTTGGTGGTCTGGCCGTTCTTGAGAACGTGCTTGGTGTAGGTATCGAACTTATAACGTTTGTCGCTGTTCGGTGGCTCCAGCACAATCTCACCGGGTTGCGGATCGAACGATGTGATGATGCCGCAGAACTGGCCGAAAGCGGTGTTCTGGAAGAGTCGGTAGTAATGGCATGCGTCGTAGATGGATGCGACCACAAGAATGGCGGTGCCGCGGTCGTTGTTGAGCCGCGGCTTGAGGCTGAAGTCCTCAATAATGCTGTGGATGATGCGCTGCTTGCGCTCGCCCGCGCTCATCAGCTCCTCCATGGTGGCCCAGCGTTTGCGGAGGATGGCCTTCTGAAAATTGTTCAGCGTCTTGGTCTTTTGCTCGAAATACGCCTCGATGGCTTTCGGCGATGTGAGACGCTGGGGCACGTCACGAGCCTCATATTTCAAATCGAGCACCACCTTGTCTGCCACGGCCTCATGGAACTTGTAGGTGTGGATATATGTGCCGAAGATATCACGGGTTCTCAGTTTGACCGCGTCCTTTTTGAGCAGCGGCGTGCCGGTGAAGCCGATGAAAATCGCATCCTTCAGCCAGCGTTTCATCTGTTTGTTCATGTCGCCGCCCTGGGTGCGGTGACATTCGTCCACGAAAACGTAAAAGCGGCCGTGAACCGATGGCAGCGGGCCGGTCAAGTCAGCGGGGTCAAACTTGTGGATTAGCGCGCATAGCAACCGGGGCGTGGTGGCACCGAGCTTGGCGACAAACTCCGCCCGGTTCTGGATGCGGGGCGAAGGCGAATCCGGCCCAATGACGCCGGCATTCTTCATTACGGCCTCGATCTGCTTATCCAGCTCCTCGCGGTCGGTGACGATGAGAATGCGAGCCTCGGGATCGTGCTCCAGCAACCACATGGCAAGCAACACCATGAGGATGCTCTTGCCGCTGCCCTGCGTGTGCCAGATCACGCCGCCCTCGCGCTGGCGGATACGTTCCTGTGCGAGCTTCACGCCGATGAACTGATGTGGGCGCGGCACCTTCTTGCAGCCTGCGTCGAAGATGATGAAGTTTCGGATGAAATCGAGCATGCGGGATTTCTCGCACATCTCGGCCAGAGGCCGGTCCAACAGCGCCCCGTGGGTGATGGGGCTGGTGTCCACCGACTTCCATTCGACGAAGAACTCAGCGCGCGAGGTGACGGTGCCGTAGCGCAACCCCTGCGAATCGTTGCCGGCGAAGACCAACTGCACCGTGGGAAAGAACCCAAGGTTGAAAATCTCCTCCTGGTTGGTGATGAGCTGGCGCACGCCATCGGCAATCTCGACCGAACTTCGCTTCAATTCGATGACGCCGACGGCGATGCCGTTCAGGTAGATGACGAGGTCGGGCCGACGCTCGTAGCCGCCGCGCAAGGTCACTTCCTCGGCCAGGGCGAAATGGTTGTTTTCCGGGTGATCCCAATCCACCAGACGCACCGTTTCGTTCGGCTTTCCGGCGGCGGTCTGCACAGAGACACCGTAGCGCAGCAGTTGGTAGGCGCGCAGGCTGGCCTGATACAGCGTGATTCCGGTGGCGTCGGCAGCGGCCATGAGTTTTTGCAAGGCGGCGGAGATGTGCGCGGCGGAATAGCCGCGCTTTGTGAGATTCCTCCGCAGGTATTCCGCCTCAATGCAGCGATTGTTCGGGCACTCGTGCCACTCGCCGAGGTAATCGTAGCCGAGACAATCGGGACGGGCCTTGTCCGTGAACAGGGCGATGACACGGTTTTGTGTTTTGCGTTCGGAGCGAGGTTGTTCAGGCATGGGAATCCTCGGGATGTTGGTTCACGCGAAGGCGCGAAGACGCGAAGGCCTGATGATTGTTGGCGATACGCTTGATGCCTTCTTTGAATGTGGCAGCGCCAAAGTTGATCAGCAGACCCAACCGCAGATCAAGCAGGCGAAGGTAGGTCAGAACTTGCTTGGCGTGAACCGGTGTCAGGTTCTCGACAGACTTAAGTTCCACTACCAGGCAGTCGTTGATGAGGAGGTCCGCGCGCAAACCCTCGTCGAAATGCATCCCTTGAAAGTCGAAGGACACCACCCGCTGACGTTCCACTTTCAGTCCGCGCTGTTCCAATTTCCGGGCGAGGACTGCTTCGTAAACCGATTCGAGAAGCCCCGGCCCCAAGTCCTTGTGCAGATGAAAAGCCGCGTCCACGACGATGGCTGAGATTTCTTCAATATTCATGGTTGAAAAGGGCTCACGCGAAGCCGCAAAGGCGCGAAGGTTTTTTGTGGAGGCTTTGAGTATGTTTCATCGTCTATTTTTCTTCTTTCGCGTTCTTCGCGGCTTCGCGTGCGACTAATCTGGTTCGACCGGTGAGGAGTTCCTGCATCATGGCCTGCTTGAGGGCACGGGTCTTCTCCCGCCGCCGCTCCAACGCCGCCAGCTCCGCAGGCACAGAATGTTCATCGCGGAACAAGGTGACCACCTGGTTCTGCTTCACGCGCTCTGGTTTGCCAGTAATGCTCATCCGTGCCCCATTTCCTTGTGGTTTCCGATAGCCACCGCCAACCAGTCATCTGATTCCTTTCGACGCCGCAAGTGCGCCCGGAAATTGTCGTTGACTCGAACTGAGAAAAGATCATTCCCGCCGTTGTCCCATTTCTTGAAGTCCACCCCTGCCGTGATGGCAATGCCGAGTTTGTGCTTAGTCCGCTCCCAGGCGCGCTGAATGGGCGAGGTCAACGTCTCCAGCGTCTTTCGGAACTCGACTGTTTCCTCGATAGATGATAAGCGTGAGAAGACGCTCAACCATCCTGGTGGAATGCCAAGCCGTGCGCTGTCGGCCACCAAATGAATCGGGCAATAGCGCCAATCGACGCGCGGGTGGATTGTGAACTGGCGCAGCCAGTCGTATCCGAGAGACGGGTTCCATAAGAATGAATGGCCAGCGCTCTTTTTGCCGCAAGATCCGTAGCGACAGGCCAAGGTTGCCAGCAGGCGATCCCAGTGCAGAGATCGGACGCTTAACGCATCGCGATACCCTTCTGGTTGTTGCTTGACGAAGGCACGCAGCGCCGCCTGTTTCCCCCTCACCCTCAGATCCGATTTCATCGAACGGAAGGCCGAAAGCATGTAAGCATTGGCCAGTTGCTCCTCCGTAACGCAGTAATCCGGCTTATCTGCACGGAAGGCTTCTTGGGCCGGAACATACCACGGCTCTTGATGTGACAACTCCGCTTGGGCGATTGCATAGTCCGTCGCGAAGTGGAAAAGTTCGTGATTCAGAATCGCGTGGAAAGCTAGATGGCTTTTGGTGGCAATCGGGGCTGAAAGACCTGCGAAGGCGTGTTGGATCAGGTAAACAATTCCGGAGATGGGGACATAGATGCCCCATTGTAGTCCGGGGTTATGGAACGAAACATACCAACCCAATGCATCCATGCCATGAAGTTGCACACTTTGTTGGATCTTCTTTCCCTCTTGACCGCCAAGACCGGGAAAGCGCTCGTCCACATCTGCACCGACTTCAAAGATGGGATCAAACCATTTGTCGCTGCCGTCCATACCGAAACCATCATCGTCTAACTCATCCTCACAAAGCTCCGCTTTGGCCACAGCATTGACTTGCGCAAGCAGATTGGGGTTTTCCCCCGACCAGATTGTCCGAGTTGAATAAACGGCTTCTTGAATGCCCTCGTAGCCAGTACCGGGCTGAAATACACGCAAAGCCCATTCAATCTCGGCTAGACCTTCACGAATGTTGGATACAAGTTTCATAAACGAACAGGATTGTAATGTTTATACTAATCGCGTCCTCCCGGTGAGGAGTTCCTGCATCATGGCCTGCTTGAGGGCACGGGTCTTCTCCCGCCGCCGCTCCAACGCCGCCAGCTCCGCGTCCATGTCCGTCAGCACCTCGGCGATGGCGGTTTGTTCCTCTTTCGTTGGCGGTAGCAGAAGAGTCAGTACCCGCAGAGCGTTCTGATTGATGTTGGTGTTTGCGCTCACGGAACTGGCGGCGATGATCTGCTTGCGGAAACCCTCCGCGTAGAAGCAGTGTTTTTTGAAGCCGCCATCAAGAACGCCACAGTCTCGAAATCTGATGAGAAAACCGGAATAAACGGTTTCAGTGAGATCGCATTCGACGACAGCGGTTAAGCCCACGCCTGAAGGCTTAACCGAAGATCGAATGAAAAGCACATCGCCTTTTCGGAGATCATAAACCTCCTGATCCAACTTTGTGCTGGCCACAAGACCAAGATGACTTGTGGAACTGACCGCATTTACTCCAAAAACGTCCATCAAGTTCACGAATGGCGAGCCGTGCCCAAATGCGCTACTGTCCTTGTTGAGGCCATTTTTGAAATTGCCGATGTTGCCAAGCGCTGTTTCCGCCCACTCTTCGTGGAAGCCGGGGATGCGGGTTTGGCCGGTGAGGAGTTGCTGCATGGCGGCCTGTTTGAGGTCGCGCTTCTTGGCGATTAGCCGGTTCAGCCCGCCCAGCAGCCCATCCACATCGCTCAACGCCGTAGCGATGGCACGTTGTTCGGGGAGATGTGGAAAGGCTACTGCCGTCTCCAAGAACTGAGTTTTGTTGACGATCGGCACAGCTTGTTCTCCAGCTTGTGCTCTGATTCGTGGCGCAGCTGTGCAGACTGCATAGAAGAGGTAATCAGCCGAAAAGCTTGGCGAAGGGAAGACTGCATTGATTTGCTGATTTGAAGTTAGATCCACCGGAGCAATCCCACACTTCCCGATTGTGGAGCCGATACTGACAAATAGGATTGAATCTTTAGGGAATCGGCGAGACATCGCGAATCCCTTTTTCGACAACATCTTCTCGGTCTTGGATATGAACTTAGCCTCACCCATGTCCACCGGACCAACAAAGAGAAACTCGTCGCCGTAATTGGAAACATCGCTGGTCGGAGGAGTGTTGCCGGTCGCAATGGTCGCCACCTCTCCAAGGCGTTTCACCTCCCACTCCGCCGGGATGACGCCGATTTCAGTCTGTTTGTAGCCGGGGGGAATTGGTTGATGGTTGATAGGTGATAGTTGAGGGGCGCTCATTCTTTTTCCTTCGTGGGCGGAGCAAGCTTACGGATTGCGGCAGGAGCGGTGAGTGTCTGCATCTGGCGGATGGCGATTTGATTCAGCCGCTTGAGGCGGTCACCTTGGGGCAGGCTCATGTGGATGAACTCGGCATTCATGCCCTCAATGTTGGCCAGCACGAGCAATTGCTCGATGGTGGCGTGGTCGCGCATATTGCCATCGAGCTTGGGATTGGCATCGCGCCACTGTTTCGCCGTCTGGCCGAAGAGCGCCACGTTGAGCACATCCGCCTCAGTAGCGTAGGTGATGGCGGCCTGCGCGGGCGTGACCTCCGGCGGAATCAGATGCGCCTTGATCGCGTCGGTATGGATGCGGTAATTGAGCTTGGAGAGGGTGCGGTTGAGATTCCAAGCGAGCGAGAGGCGGCGGTTTTCATCCTCCTTAAGGCGTTGGAATTCCTTGATGAGGTAGAGCTTGAATTCGACCGAGATCCACGAGGCAAATTCGAAAGCGATGTCCTTGTGGGCGTATGTTCCGCCGTAGCGACCTGACTTGGAAAGAAGGCCGATGGCCCCGGTGACGTCAATCCATTGTCGCGGCGTCAAGACGAAGCTGTTGAGTCCTGCGCGGTTTCTAAACCCCTCGAATTCGAGGGGTTTAAAATCGGCGTTATGCAAACGTTCCCACACTCCCAAGAACTCCACCGTGTTGCGATTCCGCATCCAATTCTGGATGACGTGGTCCGCACGATCCGGCTCCTTGTGCTTGGCGATGTCGGTGAGGCTAATGTAGTCGTCGGCCTTCTGGGCGATGATGGTAATGGCGATGCCTTGGACTTCGATGGTGGACTTCTTGGGGGTGCTCATGTAAAGGTCGGATTTATTTATGGCCATGCATTAGAGTATTCTTTCAGCAGCATTCACAATGACTGGAATACTACCCGAACCTAGAGCGGACGTCGAGATGCAGATACCAACGCGCTGCAGAAAACAGGTCGCAGAGACCTGCGTTGGCCAGAACACAAGCGTCCAGCACGACTTTGAAATCAGCATGCATCCTTATTCTTCATCGTCGTGGCCGGTTTCTTTCAGCTTTTTGAACAACCCACCCAAGGCCTCGTGGCGGGTCTTATCCCGTGTTTTTTGATAGGCGATCAAGTCTTTGAGCGTCACCCGGCGATGGGCGCCAACGCGATGGTGAGGGATTTTCCCCTTTTCAAGCTGGTTCACAAAAAACTGCCGTGAAACACCGAGAAAGTTCGCTGCCGCCTGGGTTGTGAAGGTCTCGTCCTCGGGCAGCATCACGAGGGCGCGGCCTTGTTGCATTTGCCGAATGACATGGACCAGCAGATGGAAAATCGGGTCTGGCAATTCAATCCGCAGCCCTTCCCGCCCGACCAAGGCGGGCTTCTCTTCGGCGTTTACCAAAACCATCAACCGATCCAATTCGGCGGGATCCAACAGAGATGGATCCAATCGGTTTTCATTCATATTCATACTTTCACTATCGGCGATGTTTAAGAAAAAGCAAACGCTATAATCGCCACAAACACTACAAACGCTTATCAAAGGGAAGTGGAATAAAAATTTTGATCATGGCTTAAAACCCATTTTTTTCAGGTGGCCGGTGACTTTTCTGGCGAGCTTATCCACTTCGCTTTCGAGGTCGGGCAACGGGGCGGCATAGCGTTCGGCGAGCTGGCGGATGCGTCCGGTGAGGGTCTGTGAGACGCGGTCCAGTTCCCCCTGCACGGCGGCGGCAATGATGACCAGCCATTTGTCGTCCACCACGAGGGTCTTGATTTCTTCCTCGGTGAGCGCGGGGTATTTGGCGTCGAGTTTGGCTTCGAGGTCTTCCTGCGCGGCTTTGAGCCGGGCCTTGGCGTCGGCCTGCTGGTCGAGCAGCGCGGAGTAGTCTTCGAGCGCTTGGCGTTCCTCGGCGTAGTCCGGGTCGTTTCCGATTTCCTTGAGGCGGGCCTTCACGGCTTTGGCGGTGATTTTCTGCTTCTCGCCCTCACCCTCAATGACTTCCGCGAGCAGCCCTTCCTCGCCGCCCTGCTCTTCGCGCTTTTCATCGAGCTGCTGCTCGATGCCAGCGAGTTCGGCTTCCAAGGCTGCAATGGCATCGCGCTCGGCGACGAAATAGCGGGCGATAAGAATAGCGGCGGGGATGAGGTCGGATTTGAAGCGGCGCTTGCCCTTCTTGAAGTCTTCCTTCTCGGACCAGACGAGCTTGCCTTCCTTGTTTTTGACTTGGCGGATTTCGCGGGGCTGGGCACCGGCCTTCCAACCCGCCTCGGCGATGAGGTAGCAATCGTCCTGCATGGTTTCGGCCCAGTAGTCCATGAGGTGCTGATAAACATCGTAGGCGTCGAGCAGCGGCGCGGTTTTGAAGGTGGCGAGAAGGTCCTCGGCAATGGTTTCGATGAGCGGCTTGGGGTGGCCGTTCTGTGCGAAGCCTTTGAGCCGCGGGACGGAGGTCGTCTGCCATTTCGTGAAGAGCTTCCTGGCCTTGGTGGTGAAGGCGGTGAACTCGGTGTGGCTGAAAATGGTTTCCTTCAATTGAGAAGGGACAATGGACAATTGAGAATAGCCCGAACGGATCGGCTTGAACAAAGCAGCGCGCACGTTCGGCATGATTTTCCAGTAGTTGCCGAGTGCATCAAGGTCGCGCTCATGGATGCCGCCGCGCAGGTGGCCGTCGATGTCCTGCAAATCCTCCTGCTCTGTACTGTCGATGTAGCGCGGGAGGTTGAGGTTGTAGTCGTTCTTCGGGTCTGCGATTTCCGCGACTGGCACCATGCGGGCGTAACGCGGGTCGCTTTCATCCTGTCGGGTGAAGGTATCCACGATCTTGTGCAGATCCTGCTCGCGGAGGCGGTTTTTCGGGCCGTCCTTCTTGAAGCCCTTGCTGGCGTCAATCATGAAGATGCCCTTGCGGGCGGTGGCATTTTCCTTGTCGAGCACGACAATGCAGGCCGGGATGCCGGTGCCGTAAAAGAGATTGGCGGGCAGGCCGATGATGGCCTTGAGGTAGCCGGAGCGGACGAACTGCTGGCGGATGACGGACTCGGCATTGCCCCGGAAGAGGACGCCGTGCGGGAGAATGCACGCGCCTTTGCCCGTGCTCTTCAGGGAGCGGATGATGTGCAGGAGGTAGGCGTAGTCTAGCCCGTAGAAAACCAGCCAGTTTCCAGCCTCTGAGAATTCCCACTTTTTGGAACCATCAACCGCCCTGAGTTTGGTGTGCCTTCTTTAGGCGTTGCTTACTGAGAGCAAGTCGCTCCTTGGCGATGGATGCTTTCACGCGCTTTTCTAATTTGTCCAAT
>CAIUEN010000448.1 GCA_903898185.1 uncultured Verrucomicrobiales bacterium | reverse complement strand
TGGGGTGTTGAGCGACAAATCCCTCCCTGAATGGTATGTCATGGCTACCGCGCTTGTGACAGCCCATGCGGCGTTTGAGAGATCTGGGCAAATAAACGTCATGTTTGATGCAACCAATTCATTCGACGTGGCGATGCTTGTGTGGTGCACCGAATCATCGGTAAGGGAGAAGCGAAGAACTGCTGTGACTTCCGTGCCAGACCCGAGACAGAATTAGGCACTTTTGAATTCGTTTAGAAATCCGAAAACAGTGATCGGCTATGCTTGATTCCTTGGGTGCCCAAAATGTTGAAATCTGCAAGTAGTGACTTCTGTAACATGCTAATTGCAAGCCCGTTATATTATAATGGCCCAAACATATAAACGGAGAGGGAAAAAGAAGGCAAAAAGAGGAATAAAAAGGCAAGAAAACCGTGAGCATTGGAATTTAGAAAATGGGCCTTTCGGCAGAAACGGGCCAATGCCAGAATTCCCAACAGAATGGGAACCTCATGCTTGAACTAAGGGAGTTGGAAGATTCAAAAGCACCTGCTTTTTGACCATCTTGCGCCGATTCATTGGTAATTCTTAAAATTCCAACTCTCTAAGGTATCACCACCAAGGGGAATATTGAGGCATCGCACCCGGCTCAACATCGAATGGATCGATTCTTTGGTTTTGAGACCCATATGTTTCAGGTTGTGGCACCGTTGGCCAATGTCCAAGCCATTACCGAAGCCACGCTTCGTGCCCAAACCTTGTCCACCTTGATGAGCCGTACAACACGAGGCGGACAAGAATGTCCGCGCTCCAGAAAAATGTAAGATGCGTCCCATGCACTAAAGTTGCCGTCTTATTTTCTCGACAATCCAGACGTTTTAGGGGATTCGTCAAACGTCCAGTAATATCCAATATGTAAAACAAACGGCAAATTACAGTCAAATTGCGAGCTTTTGGCCGCTTTCTGCTACGAAACTGGTAACTTCACCACAGGACATCTTTCAAAGAACGCCCGAATCGGGCGCGTCGAAAAGGTTCCTGTGGGGGGATACCAGTACCTGTAGCGAGGCGTGAGTAAGCACGCCTCTATTTATTGGCATGCTTACAAGTAATGTTAAATGTTTGTGACGAATCTCAAAAAGCTCGACTCAAAAATGATTTGGGCTTTAATCGACAGAACTCAGCAGTGAAACTTAAATCGACCGGATAGGAACGAATATGAAAAAACTGTTAGCACATCAATCATTGGCGGTTTTCCAACCTCAATTGACCGGATTGCGACCCAAACGAGACTGTCTGCTGGCAAGGATAGCCGTGGCATTCTTAGTATGGATTTGCGTTTGCACTAGCCATGCCCAGATTGCGACTGGCACAAACGGGTTGCTGTCGTTGTTGGACGGAACGAACAACGTCACGTTGCAGTTGCCGGAAATACCGCAACCCGGCATCACGATAGCGGTGATAAATACGAACCAAGTTCTGATTACGATTACCAATGGAGCCAGTTTCGCCAATTACGAGCTTTACCGGCGAACGCTTATTGACGCCGGTCATTTATGGAAGCAGGAGGGGACGTCCGGGGCTCAGGGGCAAACCAATTTTATAGCAGATATGAGGGTTGATCTCAGCTTTTTTCAAGTAGGTGTGGGGACAAACTGGGATGGTGATGGTGCCCCAAACTTTGATGACGGAGATCCGTTGTACCCGGCTGTCGGAATTCTAACCGTCACCATCGACAGCCCGACACAAGGCGGGATTTTCCAGTAATCAAGGTCGCTCATTTCAAACTGTCCAATTTTTCTCTCTATGAACTTAAAGAATCTTCTCTTGTTGGTTGGAGTTTTGGCGATTGGCGCAGGGTCTGCACAGGCGGCGTCCGGGCAGATGAACACGCTAGGAGTTAGCGGCGGGCAGTATCATGCGTTGGCCTTGCGCTCAGACGGCAGTGTTTGGTCGTGGGGAACGAACCAGACAGGACAGTTGGGGACGGGAATACCCAACAGCGTTTTCCCGGTTCGCGTGCCCGGTCTGGGTGTAGCCGCTGGTATTGGGGCGGGGTGGAATCATTCGCTGGCGGCTTTGACCAACGGAACGGTTTGGACTTGGGGCGCCAACGACAGCGGCCAGCTTGGAAATGGAACGACAAACGCAACCAGCGCGGTGTCGGCACAGGTAACCCGAATTACCAACGCCATTGCGGTTTCCGGAGGTCAGAGCCATTCTCTGACATTATTGGCCAATGGGCAAGTGATGGCTTGGGGGGTGAACGGCGCTAATCAGTTAGGCAACGGCAGCGGTTTGCCGTCAATCACGAATCAACCGGGATTTGTTATCAACTTGACTGGAATTTCGAAAATCTCGGCAGGGGCCAATCATAATGCGGTTTTGGATAGCAACGGCGTTGTTTGGTGCTGGGGGCAGGGCAGTTCGGGACAAATCGGCAATGGGAACAATGCCAGTATAGCCACGCCTGTTAAAGTGTTGAGCAACGTGGTGGATGTGGTTGCTGGATACGTCCACACGATGGCGTTGAAAACGGATGGAACGGTCTGGGCGTGGGGCGGCAATTCCGCTGGGGAACTGGGAATTGGGAATACCACTTCTTCTACAATTCCAGTCCAAGTGAATGCCATTTCCGGGGTGCAAGCAATTTCGGCTGGAATGGTAAATTCCGTTGCCACTTGTATCAATGGGCAGACCTACGTTTGGGGATTCAATAACGTGAGTATAACAACGCCCTCGCCCATTGGCAGCACTCCTGCCTTTGTTAAGTTGGCCAATATCGGGAGCAATCCCGACGCTCATTTCGGGTTAACCGCCGATGGCGCGGTATGGGCTTGGGGGGCAAACAACTTGGGGCAGTATGGCGATGACATAACACAATCACCCGCCCTAACCGATGCGTTGTTCGCTCCGACGGCAAGCTTTGCGGCGGTGCCTCCGGCGCAATGGGGTGAATTTCTTCGCGGCAATGTGTGGAAGTCAACCAATGGCAATAATATAAACTACTGTTCGTTGGTCGTGCCGATTGATTTGGAGCAAGGAGTTCATCTCAATCGCACAGGCAGCGATGCTTATTGTTACAATGGCGCAATTCCATGGTTTCTCTGCGTTTCAAACCAGACGTTGTTTTTACCTGATTCCATCAGCACCGGGACGAATTTGAATCTCTTTGCCGTGAACAACCCTATTGTGGCCTTCGGCTCTCAGGGGGGCGGCTCCGGGCTGAATCTGAACCAACCGTATCGGTTCGGCGTGTATGCGGGCGGATTGGACGAAAGCAAGGCTACGGCAACCAATGTTATTCGCATATCCGTTTACGATAGAACCGCCTTTAATGGCTACACGACCAACATCACTCCGGTCAACATTTTCACCATTGCCTTGCCGCGTCGGACCGTGGCGGCGGATTCAAATGCTTGGTATTCGTTCATGACCAATGGAGCCTCGGTGACCGTAAGCACCAACGGTTTGACGACGACCGTCGAGTTTCTCGATAGCGATGATCCAGCCCAGCCGCCGTTTGGATTGAGTTGGCTGCCAGGGCCGATCATGACGAATTTCATTCTTACGGGCTACAAGCTGACCCACACGGCCAGTTCGACCAACTATTTCTATAAGGTTGAGGCTTTCGGCAAGGTGCAGGTGGCGACGAACGCCTTAGTGTTCATGGCGACTAACGCCGCTGGCACTTGGATGCCAACGCCGCTCTACACGCTGGATTTTGCCCAGCCTGATCCATTGCAATCGATCTATGCAAGCCGACTATTTTTTGAGGGTACTCCCAAGCCGCCGACGTATGAACAAGCCTCGTTTAGTGGCCCTGATGGAATTGCAACCACAATCACAAACATCTCTTTGGCCGGTTCGACATATACCAATGTCGATAACAGCCCCGAGTTGCGACGCCATCCCCTTCTGGACCAATTCGTTTTGGACCTAAACAAAGACCCGCTAGCCTTGGCCAGTTACGTGATCAACGAGATTGATCTGACCGACCCTTATGCACAGGCGCTCAAAAGCAGCACGGTAAATGCTCAAATCAACTGCGGTGGTGTTGATCGCAGTGCCTTGGGGACATTCTTGGAAGGGCAAGGCTCGCCCATTGAGCAGTGTGAATTGCTGGTTTACTTATTGCGTCAGGCGGGATACCCGGCTGCTTATGTGTTTCCGACTAATAACAACCTGTTCATGCAGGACACGCATATCAGCCAATTGTGGCGCGTTCAGGTCAAAGGAGTTGTCTATTATGATGGATTCCCATGTCTGACAAACAGTCTTTTGACGGTCAATTATCCGTGGGTGGTGGCTAATATTGGAACGAACACGGTTCACATATTCCCATGGCTCAAAGACACTTCAATACAAGAGGGTGTAAACATTTACGATTACCTTCCCACCAACTACAACACCGCCTTGAAATGGGTTGAACATTATGTTCGCGGCGACACCAACATTCTCAGTCTCGATAGCGAGAACGTGGTTTCCAAGCTGTTCCCGAAGTTCATTCAGCAGTATCTCAATGCGCAAGACCCAACCTTCTCGATGGATGCGTTTGGCGTTCGGGCGTTCAATCGCCGTCATCAATTCCCCACATGGTCGTATTTGCCGCAACCGGATTTGATCACCAACGTCGGGACTCTTTCGGTCGTGGATAAGCTTGCTAATACCGCCAGTTTTCCGTTCTTGGCCAACATGTTTAATACGTTGCAGGTTCAGGTGTACAAAGGCAGCGTGGTTGCCAGCAACCTGCTGATAGACACTGGAAACTGGTATTCGTGCGATTTCGATAACCGCAAGTTCCTTATCTTTACCAACAACGCCTGTCTATCGCTGTGGTTGGCCCCCTACACAACCAATGTGACGACGGTTCAAACGTTCTCAGCGGGAGCGCCTAGTTCGACTTCCATTCTCTCGAACTCGGTGGGAACCAATGGAATCACTTCGATTGCGGTACAAACGATCCATAAACGGCAGATTGCAAGCCTTGGCACAAACGTTTGCGCGCAGTTTCCCATTAGCGAGGCAACAGGTTCAACCAACTTGTCCCACTGCAATTACGGGGACGTTGCGGCTATTGCGCTGGATATTGGCCGGGTGACGCCGCTAATGATGCAGCAGCACGCCGAAACGTATTGGGGATTGCAGCGCCAGCGGGCAACCAATAACTCATTCACTCCGAAAGTCTGGGATTATCAGGGAACAGCGGCCTACATGCTGGGCATGGGGTATTTCCAGAAGAACGACGCGTTTGACGTCTGGAATCAGCAATGGCACAAGATTCACAGCTTGATCAAGTTTTCATCGGGCCTTGGAGTGGTTGGCGTTTGTCCCACCGCGACGAATATGCAGGCCAAAGTGGATATGTTTAACTCGAGTGAGGTTTTCCTGGGCAATGCCTCACTTCGTCCTGACAGCGGCGTGCCTGAATTCACAGCTTCTCTGGACTACTTCACTCTTAATATCGTTGCCGGGTCGGCGCAAGAGCACGCCATTATTCAATCGATGTTTCCAGACCAAAACGCCATTTCGACGGTGCGATTGCTTCAACTGGCTCAGGTCCGCGCTACCAATGGCAACTCACCCATTCTCGAACTGGTAAACAACAATGTCATGGCGGCGGGCAATCTGACCTACACCGGTTATCCCGGTCCGTTGAAAAGTCAGGATACCAATGTCTGGAATTCCGTAACCAACATATTTACGCAAGTGGGCGGGGACTATGCTAGGGTCCTGATTACACCGGGAAAGATGACCAACGGACCCAAGACCTACATTGGCATGGGAGCGTTGATTTTGAGTTACAATTCTCAGGGCGCATTGATTTCAGGCAATTCCGCCGTGCTCAAAGGCGGCTGGGGTAGCGAATTGGCTGGGTTTAGCGACCTCTCTTCGAGCGTCACTCTTTCATACAACTTGTCCCAAAGTTCCAGCGGCTTCTCTTTCTTGCCGTCGGGATCAAGCAGCCAGAGCATATTCCCGAGCTACACTCCCATTGATAGCGCCTTGCTTGGGAGTTCAGGAAACAACTTCGTGTTGACGCCCCAGCAAGTCACGGCAGCCAAGCAGTCGGGTGTAACCTTGGGACAGACCGGCGCAACTGCGGCGCAAAACACTCAGGCGGGTGCGGATAATGGTCTTTTCGGCAATGCCTCGGCTTGGATTCAGTCCAAGTTGCAGACCTTTGGGGACCCGGTGGACCCGGTGTCCGGTGGGTTCTATGTGGATGCGGTTGATTTGGTTCTGCCTGGCCCGTTTCCTCTCCATTTACGGCGTAATTATCTGAGCCAAAACCTTTTCTGCAATGAGTTCGGCTACGGCTGGAAGATCAATTTCACACCGTATCTAGTGGTGACCACCAACACGGCGGGCCTGAGGATTGCTTATGGTGCTGAACTCGACGGGTCGGTGATTGCGTATCGTCTGACCAACTCGCTTTGGAAGGTGTTGCCACAGGATAATCCGACACTCAACAATAACAGCACTTATGGCACGGGTTCGACCGCCAACCTGTTCAACTCGGTGTTGCGCACCAATGCCAACGGCAGTTGGGTCATCAACGCGCCGGATGGAAGCACTCGAACCTATCAGACCAACAGTTTTGGTGTGGCGGGCGGAACCAGTGCCATCAACCGGTTGCGACCCTATCTGACCCGATGGCAGGATCATGCGGGCAACTACGCCTTGTTTTATTATGGCACCAACGCGGCGGCGAATGACTTTGGCAAGCTCAACCGGATCAACATGGCCAACGGCAATTCGCTGGTGTTCAAGTATGATTTTTACGGGCGTATTGTTCAGGCCATCAGCGGGGATGGCCGTTTCGTCAATTACGAGTATGACACTTACGGCGACCTGATCACGGTGACGCTTCCCGACGCCTCACAATGCCAGTATCAGTATCAGCACTACACGTTCGCTACCAATGGGACGACCTACACGGATTCCTACCACCTGATGACTCAGGAAATCAAACCCAACGGGCGGGTTGTGGCCAATAATTATGATAGTCTGCGACGGGTGACCAATCAGATGTCCACCGTCGGGACGAATCTGGTAATGGTGACAAACGCATGGTTTTATTACTCCAACAACATCACCAATCAGGCCAGCCTGACCAATCAGTTCGTGGAAGGGTACACGCGGGTGGAAGATGTGTCTCATAATCCAACAACTGTTTATTACGCCAACAACCTCATCACCAACACGGTCGATGCCTTGGGATATTCATCGGTTCAGATCTGGCAACCCGATACGGAAACCAATTATCCGCGCAGCCTGAAATTCACGGTGGATAAGCGAGGGCTGACCAATCAGTTTTACTATGATAATTTTGGAAATGTGACACAGACAGTGGTTATCGGGAACATCACTGCTGACGCCAACAACCAACCGGCCACAAACTCCGCTACGTTTACCACCAACAACCTTCCCTGGATGATCACTGACCCTGTTGGAAACAGTGTCCAGTTAACGTACGATAGTGCCGACCCGTTCCGGGTTGCTCAGATGGTGCGCAGCGGCGGGGGAACTCCGGTTTCGACCAATTATTACTATTATACTAATACTTTACAGATCAATGCTCAGGGCGTGACCAACTACGCTTACGGATTGCGCTGGCGCGAGATCAAGTCAGGGGCAACCAATGATTACGCGTTTAACGGCAACGGGTTTTTGATCCAGAGCATCGCGTATCCCGCCACAGCGGATAATCCGGGCAACACCGACCCTGTCGTGGTGCATTATTTTGGCTACAATTTGCGGGGGCAGATGTATCAAGACCAGACTGCGGGCGGGGCATTAACCCAGATGGATTTCGACCCAATGGGGAGAATGACCGCTCGCGGGGTGTTCGACCAAAACAACAACAACCTCTCACAAGAGTATTTTTACTTCAACCGCAACGGAGAACTCGAATGGTATGACGGTCCCCGTTCTGGTCCGGAAGACCACGTTTGGAATCATTACGATGGAGCCGGGCATGTGATCCAGCAAACACGCTGGCGTTCGCAAGCCAAGGCGAATGGCAGTGGGGTCGAGGCTCCGGCGGGGTCGAGCCAATTTGCAACGACGTTCCAGGAATTCGATGCGTTTGGAAACTTGAAACGCACTATTGATCCTCGCGGCGTGGTGGTGACCAATACCTGGGACGTTTTGGGACGCCTGACTCGGAGAGTTGTTTTGGAAACTGACAAAACCCAACTGAAATCGGAAGGGTTCAGCTACGAGCCGGGAGGGGCTGTTGCTGTTGAAACCAATGCCTTGGGGTCAACAAGTCTCACGCTCTATACTGGAACCGGCAAACCGTATTACCGCATGAATTTCGACGGTTCGACCAACGGTTGGACGTACTGGCTGGACGGGCGTGTCCGCCGTGAATACGCGGCCAACGGCTCGTATTGGGAAACGACTTATACCGATTCGGAGCGACGGGTGACCAAGGTGTTTTATAGTGCGGGGGGCGTGGTTCTGGCCACAAACATTGTCGAACTGGATGGGCGTATGAATCGGGTTCGCCGGGTGGACGCAGGCAACAATGCCTTCACAAATTATTTCGATGGACTTGACCGTGTTAAGGCCACGGCAGGACCTGTGATTTCGTTTAACTCGCCAAGCAACACGCCGCCAGTTCTCGGCGGCAGTCCATCATCAGTCCAACAGGCCAGCACCAATTATTATGATGCCGCGGGATTGATGGTTAGCAACGTCAACGCCCTTGGTGAAAAGACGGTGGCGTGGTCGGATGTTCTGGGGCGGGTTACAAGAACCGAAGTGCGCGATGCGTCTAACACGCTCATTCGGCAGAGTGTCACCACGTATGCGGCCAACCACCAGAGCGCAACCACTACGGTAGGCTCTGGGGCGACGGCGGTTGCTTCGACGACCTATACCGATAATCGGGGGCACCCGGTGCTGTCCATTGGCTACCCATCGGCGGGTATAACCGAGTTCACGTTGCGCCGGTATGATCTTGGCGGAAACCTCATTTCTGAAACGCGCAATTCGGCCGGTGGCGGGGCGGTTTCGCAATGGACCAGCGCCGCTTTTTTGTATGATGGTCTGAACCGGTTGCGGGTGAAGGCGGATAGGGACAACGCGTTGACCTATCTTTGGTATGATCCAGCCAACAACCTGACCAACCAGCTATCGCCCGGAACCAACTCGTGGCGGGCCGCTTACAACAGCGCATCTCAGAAGCAGTGGGACTTCAACGCCGGGGCCGACGGCAGCGTCACTCGCAGCAACCATTACACCTACAATCCAACCACCGGTCTGCTCCAAAGCCGGGTCGATGGCAGGGGCATCACCAGCACATTGACCTATGATGACTGGTTGCGTCCGATTACCAACGTTTATTCAGGGACGCTGGCGGAACAGAATTTGACGACGTCATGGGGATATGATGTTCGGGGATTGGTCACGACGATTTCGGAAAGTTTTACCCTGACCAACACAGGGCCTGGGACGTCGATCAATCGTACGTATGACGCTTACAGTCAGATTCTTAGCGAGTCAGTATCCGGTGGGGACACCAGTTACAACGCAAATCAAAGCCAGGACGCTGCGGGTCGGCGCAAGGTTCTGGGAATAGCCAACTTTGGATTTGCTTATGGTTGGCGGGCCGATGGCTTGCTGACCAGTGTTCAGGGTTTGTCTGGCATCGGCAATTACAGTTATGACTTGGGGGGACTGTTGCAGACTCGAACCGTTGCAAATCGTTCAACCTCGATTACGCAACGTGACGGGCTGGGCAGGCCGCTGGGGATTACCACAACCATCAACAACACCAACGTCCTGACCGAAACACTCAGTTACACCGGGGACGGCTTGTTGAGTGCCGAAACATTGGTGCGGGCGGGGGATTTCACTGATCAACGCAATTACGGCTATGCGCCTTTAACCCGCCGTCTGGCTTCCGAGCAACTGAAACTGGATGCCTCAACCCAGTGGACGAACAACTTTGTCTACGACAGCGGTTTGGCTTCTGGGCCGGGGGTGCTGACCAAAGTCAATGAACCGGGGAACAATTCGTGGACGGGCGGGATTGACACGTTCTCCCGCGTGAGTTCGGAAGCCAACACGATTTCGCGCCGACCGGCTTATGGCCGGGTCAATGGGCAAGCCACGGTCAGCGCTTACTTGGATGGCAAGCCAATGGCGGTGGCGTCTGCTGGCACCAACAAGATGCAATGGCAGGCCATGCTTGAAATGGCTCACGGGGGGCATCAACTGATTCTTCGGGCTGATCATCCCAGCGGCATGTTCACCGCGTGGACAACCAACACGTTCACCAACAACATCGCCTCGCAGAGCGTAGGCAGCGCCTACAGCGCCAATGGGGAATTGACCGCCCGCGTCTGGGTCTCGGGTGGCGTGACCAACCGCATGCAAACGTTCTCTTGGGATGCAAAGGGGAGACTGCATGGAATTACAGACCGCGATTCAACCAACTCCGGGTTCAACTGGACGGCTGTTTATGATGGCCTGGGAAGACGCTTGGAAACGATTGCTCTGATGGTGACAAACGGGGTTACGAACCTCTCATCACCGCAAACCATCAGCCAGTATTTTGATCCTGAAGTCGAATTTCTGGAATTGGGCGAGGCCGATGGCGGAATAACCACTTGGAAGCTTTATGGGCCTGATCTTAATGGTCGCTACGGGGGCATGAATGGGGTGGGCGGCTTTGAGGGTGTCAGTCTAATCCATAATGTCTTTGTTCCATTGGTCGCCGACGCAAACGGAGACTTGCTGGCCGAATACGCAACCAACGGTTTTTCGTGGTATCCAAGCCGGGTGACCGGCTATGGGGCGGTTCCGGGCTATCGCCCGTTGCCCTTGGGCGGTGGAGCAAACGTCCAGCGTTCCAGCGCATTGCGGGGCAAATGGTCTGATATTACCGGTTATATCTGGATGGGTGCGCGGTATTACGTTCCAGAAACTGGTAGCTGGCTCTCATATGATCCAATCTGGAACGATAGAGACCCCTCCGGGTTTACCTACTGCGGCGGGGACCCGATCAATCGAACGGACTCGAATGGAAAACTCAGCAGAGAAAACTCCCCGCCAAGCATCAATATTAGCTCGGGCTCTCAAAACACCGCCACAAGTCCGGTTACACCGTATAACCCGGGGAGCATCGGCCCGGTTTCGCCGAATCCGCTGGTTTATCAGGGTCTCTTGCTCGACTCGCCCCAAGGTATTATTGATTCACCGCTCGGGCAGCAACTAGCCAATGGATATGCCACGCAAATATTGAACGCACCAGGCGGCACGCTTCTCGGAAACTCGGCTGGCGCTGTAATAAACGAACTCTGGTCGGAAACAATAGTTACAGAGACTGCAGCAAGCCCCGGCCAGTTTATGCGAGTTGCCGAGTCGATGAGTGATCGGGCTGCAGCCTACCAGAGTCGAATTACCGGATTGGGCAATAATGTCGGTTATGTAGTCGATGGTGTGAAATTCGATGGATTCGCAAATGGGGCGCTACTTGATGCGAAAGGACCTGGTTATGCGACTTTCGTTAAGGGTGGTCAGTTTCAACCTTGGTGGAATGGTGCCGATAGCCTGGTTGCGCAAGCCCAGCGCCAATTGCAAGTGGCCGGAGGTACCCCAATCCAGTGGCACTTTGCAGAGGAAGCGGCTGCTAATGCGACGCAAAATCTGTTCCAGACACATGGAATTAGCGGGATACAGATCATTCACACTCCGTAAAGTTGTTATGGAAAGTTCTTTTGTTGGCGCGTACTGGTCTTCTCGGAAAGAGACGCGAGAAGAGTGTGCAAAACGGATTGCGATGTTCCTTGAATCCATTGCTGATCGACCGTCCTTCCGACGGTGGTTTTTAAAAAAACGCAGTCGCAAAGCTACTTCTTTGCCTTTGGAAATCTCAGTTCCAGCAATTGGTGAAGAGTTAAGAACCAACAATAGGGACATTGATGGAGCCGCTATTTTGGAACTAGGCTTTAACTTGAACGTTTGGAACGGCAATGAAAATGCCCCAGCTTCGTTTGCTGTTACGTGTGGAGCATTCTCGCGGCAGGTAAAGAACTCCGCTGTGCTGTATTTGCCAAAACAAGAGTCAATCGATGCCACGTTCCATCAGGAAATCACGTTATTACTAAAAAAGGCCATTCAAGCATGGGAGCCAGAAAATGCTGTTGTTACGAGCGCGGAGTACCTTTCCAAAAGTGGCGGTGGAATGCCTTGGGTTGTTGGTGGCTGGTTGAGTTACCAACGGGAAACCGGAATTGTTCAGGCACGCCCCCTGCGCTGAGACTGGCTCGTCTGTTCCCTGAGCCCCTGACTGGACGGAAATGTGCCAACCAACAGCAGACAAAATGTCAACTATTAGCGTGGCACGAAAAGCGCATTTAATGTGTTTGAACTCGTACATGCCAACCATAGCATGTGCGGTGCCATGAATTTCAGAACTCGTACGCGCCAACCATAGCACGCGTGGTGCCATGAATTTTAACGCTGGCGCGGCTTCTCGGCTACGAACGCTTCTCGAAACGAAGGAAAGGTCGCCTACATCAAACTGAACCGCCAAACGCCTTGCCCGCCTCGTGGCGCTGTCTCAGTTAACCAAGGGCGTGGTTTTGGCGAGTTTTTCAACTCAGCACGTCCAGATCGTTTTTGATAATGGCGGCGACTGCTCCAACTATGTCCGCTTGCATTTAATCGAACTGCTGGTCTGTGTCAATCGTTATCGGTTTGAGATTCACAAAGGGCTGGCAAACAAGATGTCGTCCGATTAGTTTCCAGCCGTGCGCCGTTTGTCGGTCATTACAATCTGCTTTTTATTGCTGGCGGGAATTTCGCCCGCCTCGGCGCACCTTTCTTGTGATACCGCCAACACGATTTCGCGCCGACCGGCTTATGGCTGTTCAGCGACAATTAGAAACGGTCTCTAACGACAATTACCAGCTTTTGTAAGTATTTCTCCAAGTATAAGCATTTTTCATTTCTAACCCAGCCGATATGAGAGCGTTAGCATCGGTTGGGTTAGAAAAGAAAAATGCGACTTACGTAAGTTTGTAATTGTCGTTAGAGAGGAAAAGTAATTGTCGTTGTACATATGGCCGGGTCAAAGGGCAAGCCATGGTCAGCGGTTCTTAAATGGGAGACCGATCTCGCTAGCCACGGATGGCGCCATTATCTTCTTAGTCAAAGTCATATCTCTGCGTCACTTTAGTCGATTCAACCGAAACACCATGGTTACTGTCCCAAGGCAACGATGTTAACGGTAACCGATTAACCTAAATTCAGCAGTTGGAACATCCTTCGTTTTGCAACTGCCTCATTTGGGCTGATTTCCAACTGCTCTGCAGTTCACCTTTTCGGTGAGAACCATTTCTTCTGCAACGGCTTGCAACATAAGGTGAAGGGTGCTTTTTGGGGGCGAGCAACTGCCGAATTTAGGATTAACGATTCCTTTGTCCAGCAAACCCATCAACAGTGCATGGGACAACTCCACCCGCTCCGCTCCGCGTCGCTTCCAGTTTGAAAATTCATTCTTTGCGTCATTAGCAACAAATTCAAATATTATGGAAAATCATCAAAACAATGAAGTCTTCCAGGCATTGGCCCGTGAAGGCGTCCTCATAACAACCAGCCTGAGCTATTGGCGCGGGCACAAAAAATTGCGACCGGAGGAAGTCGGATTGGAACCATCGAAAATCTCCGACCGACTGGTCTGCTTAGGTCACAAGCGACTGTTGCCACGCGAATGCTTCGAGAAATTGAGCCTAATCGAAGGACGCGTACATGCGTATATCGAGCAAAACACATTCCCGTTCTTAGGCGGTTTGGCTCATTTCCTGCCCAATGCCAAACTCGAAGAAGTCACCACTCGTCTCAAAGAATTGGAAG
>CAIUEN010000447.1 GCA_903898185.1 uncultured Verrucomicrobiales bacterium | reverse complement strand
TACACTGGTCATAAGCAAACATTGTGCACGGTTTCCCAACAACCTCCTCTTTCCCATATCCTGTTACGTTAGAGAATTCTTCATTGACACTCGTGATTATCCGGTCCGAATCCACCATGAATATTGCTGTAGCGGCCGTAGATAGAATCTGCTCCTGGATCTGATATGCTGACGTCAATGCCTCTTCAGCAAGTTTGCGATCTGTGATATTTCTTGCAATTGATTGAACCCCTACGACACGATCACCTTCCATTATTAACTGCGTATGCTGACCAAGCCAAACGACCTCTCCCTGTTTCGTCAGAACCGGGTATTCATAATAAGTGGCTGGAATGGACTTGACGTATTGCCTACCATAAAAATGCATGGCCTCGTCTCGGAATTCCGGGTGAATGAACTCGAGGAAATGCTTGCCGATAACCTCATCCTCGGAGTACCCGGTTATTTTCAATCCCACCGGGTTTACAAGAGTGAAGAACCCGTTAGGATCCGCCTCAAAGATGATGTCATCGGCCTTTTCGACCAGGCGACGGTAACGGGCCTCGCTCAGACTGAGCTTTTCATCAGCCTGTTTCTGCTCAGTCACATCTCGAAAGCTCCACACTCTGCCAATAACTTTTTCGCCGATCTTTTGTGGTTGTGAACGTCTTTCGAATACTCTCCCATCCTTGAAATCGAGGATGTCAAAGCTGTTTGCTGCTTGCTCGTTACGGAAATATCTCGCCTTCTCGAGAAAAGCCTCAGGATTGCATAGCTGATCCAAAACAATGGCCAGTGCTTTGTCATCATCTCTGGACTCGACGACATCTTCCGGAATTCGCCACATGTTTACAAAGCGCTGGTTGAAAATGACTATTTTCCCTTGGCTATCCGAGACGAGAATTCCGTCAGCAGTAGATTCGAGGGTTGAAGAAAGGAGTGAGAGAGACTTCTGTTGCTCTAACTCAGCATGGTTACGGCTTCGGATATCACGCTGGGCCATCCCGTACAGGACAATTACTACCCCTCCCACAAGCAAGCATAAAGTAATGGCAACGTAACCAGTTTTCCCTAACAAGGGATCTAAAATCTTGTCAGAGACCGATTTTGGTCTGTATAATGAAACGATCCTCCAGCCAGGGCAGTTTTCGAGAATGGTCTCCTTAAAGAGGTAATCTTCTCCTGAGCTAGCCACAGCTTGGCTGTCCGCCCTTTTCTCCAAACCAGTCCAATCCCAAGGTACTTTGCCAAATTGCTTAGTCTTTGCAATTTCGGACTGCTCTTCAGGCGAAGCTCTCCATAAGAGTTTCAAGATCCAGTTTGGTCGGCTGGAAACAAATATGATCCCACTTTTATGCACTAACAACCCGATCATGTTTCTTGTGCGAAGGAAAACCCTGTCAAGATCCCGTGTTGAAACCTTGATGACCACCACTCCTATGGGGCCTCCACCATCTACAGCATATACCGGATGGCTAAAAAAGATTCCCCGTACTCCCGTCACCACGCCGAGGGCCAATTCAATGCCCGGCATTCCTTGCATGGCATCCCGGAAATAGGAGCGGAAAGAATAGTTGACCCCAACAAAGCTGTCAGGCTGATTGCGATTGCTTGACGCTATGGCGTTGCCGGAGCTGTCAATCAGAAAGCAGACATCGTAAGCAAGACCCAGCGCAAAATGGTCCAGAACACGGTTGGACTGCAACAGGGTCTCATCATTTCTTTTTTGGAGCGCTTCCGAGAGCTGCTCAAACTGAGCCAAAGCCCGCACCTCGTTCCGATTTACAAAAATGAGCCGAAGAACATCGTCCCTGAGGGCTTCGTTAGTGACTACAAACTGGTTTTCAGCCTCTTTAAGAGCAGATTCTTGAGCGGAGTGGTAGTAGAGGTATCCCCCTGCTCCGGTAGACACCACTGACAACAGTCCCAACATGAGTACAACGGCTCGCACGTTCATGTAGAATTCCTCTTCGAAAGGGAGGTACTATGGGTCACTTCATTTCCAAATCTTCATGAACTTAATTTTGTGGCGACTAGGAGGTTACCTGAAGGACCGCAGCCTTAGCTAAAAAATTCTACAACTTGTCATGTCATGGGCATACGTACCTTTTTCTGATTCCTTGAGTGAGCAATCCTCAAATCCAGGTCTCGTCAATCCCCATCCAGTACCTGTCGAACCATCCCTAGTATCTGTCTTATTCCATACGGCTTATTCACGGCACCCTTTGCACCAAGTTTGACCACATCCTGAATCAAGTCCTCCTG
>CAIUEN010000446.1 GCA_903898185.1 uncultured Verrucomicrobiales bacterium | reverse complement strand
GGCCATTTCGGATTGGGTCTGGTGTCTGGCATGGAATGTATTACATCCAACTTGATAGGATAGACCACAAAAAATACGCCGTCAGAAGTCGTATTTCTGCTTTAGGTTACTTTCCGGTCACACACCCTCGCGGAGTTTTCAATCCAGGAATTCTTCATCTTTGACAGTTTGTGAAAAGTTCTGCGGTTTTTGTTAAAGCGGGTTGATTTCACTGTTCCCGGCTTATTGCAGCTTGAACGGCAGTTGGGCAAGAAACCCATAGAACTGCGCCAGTGTCAAGCCGGTGTGCTGATCTGGAGTTCCGGGACCAAACTTGAAGGTTGCCGCAGCGCTGAAATCGCGAATCACCATGCAGTAGGTGCTGTTGGCCATGACACCCAGCAACTCGCCGGTTTTGCTGAACACCAGATCGCCGGTGGACGGATTGAATTTGCCAAACAAGCCGGTCAGTGAATTGCGGTCCATCTGGACATACCCTGGGGTGGAGAGATCAATCTGGAATTTGCACTCGCCGTAATAACCTTCTTTCGGGCCAACCACCACCGCATCAGCGAATTTGAAGGGCTCAGCCGACGTGCGATAGATCCGGCAGCGCAGAGCCTTGGCTTCTGGTTCAGAGATCGGAATCAGGATCACACGGGGGTCGAATCGATGGAATGAAATGCATCGGATCGGAAACGATATGGCCTCGCGCGAAAGCGCGCCTTCCAGCGATTCCCAGTCCAAACCTGGATCGGAGAAGATCATTGGGGTTTCCTGCACATGGCAGAGGCCGTAGGTGGTCTTGCCGTCGGTTACAAGGATGGCATGAGTCTGACGATTGCGAATCGAGTCCACGCCAAACAACGCGGTCCTCGTGGCCTTGAAATGAGCCTGAACGCGATTGCTGGCGAACTCGGAGAACACGTTATTGGGGGTAAGCGAGCGATTGTCCCGGATTTCCGCCGCCAACTGGCCGGAATTCTTGGAGAGGGCATCGATGTTCTGCGCAAGTTTGTCTTTCTCCTGACGCTCGATCTTGACCTCTTCCTCCAAATGAGCGGCTTGATCGGCTGCGGCCTTCTTTTGAGCTTCGGTAACTTGGAGTTGAGTGGACAGCCTCTGTTTCTCTGTCTGCATGACTTGGTTGCTCTGCTGGAGTTGCGACAGTTGCTGTTGAAGCGCCGTTGTTTGATCGAGACGCTTATCCAATTCTGCGACGAGCGTTGACGCGCGCGCGGCTTCTTGACGGGTCGTTTCGAGCTGCGCCTCCAGTTGCTCGCGTTTTTTGCGCTCGGCGGCAAGCTGTTTTTCCCGTTCGCTCAGAGCAGCCTGCCGTTGTTCGGCGATCTGGCGGGTTTCAGTGAGTTGTCCCGCCAATTGCTGGCTGGTTTTGCGTTCTTCCTCGGCCACCGTGATGGTCTTGTTCAATTCGCTTGCGAGGCTCTCGCGATTCTTGCGTTCTTCGACCAATTGCTTCTCACGCTCGGTCAACTGAGTCTGCCTTTGCTCAGCGACTTGGCGGGTTTCTTTGAGTTCACCCACGAGCATTTCCTGGCTGCGCTTTTCTTCCTGAAGAGCCAGACGCATGACATTGCCGAGTTCCTGCTTGGGATCGGTCTGATTGGTGGCCAAGGTCAACTTGGCAGTCCGCTCGCTGCCGTTCTTGGCGACATTATTGATATCCGCAGACGAGAACGCCAGCAGGCTGATCAATAGGAAATCGCAAATGACGATGAGTATGGAGCGGTTCATGACGGCAGGACAACCTGTGCGCTTTGATGTTCGGATATGGCGATCTCAGCTTCGACCTCAAGCAACAACTTTCGGCGGGTGCCCCGCAAGTGGAATATCTTGAAGATTGAGACAAAGATGATGCCGAATGATGTGGATGAGTACGCTGCCATAAGGCTAAACTCAATGATGCCCAGCGATACCAGGATGAGCGATATGATCGTGCCGACGAAGCCGAGGTAGAGGCCGGCGTCGAAGAGGTGATCCTCGTTATCGAGCAGTTTGAGCTTGAGTCTCGGTGGCACGTTTTGTCGGCGTATTTCAGCTAGTTTCACCAGGCAAACCGTGTAGATCAGCCCCTGGAGCACGAAAAACACGAGCAGAGTTAACACATTGAGTTGGTTCATAATTGTTGAGGCAGCGCCGATCTTTCCAGCGGAGACGACGGCACCCACCGTGGGCACGCGCAATCGAAAGGCATTTTCCACTTTCTGGCTTTTCTGGGCAAGAAATGGCTCGCTCAGAATAAGGACCATCAGCAGGAAGCCCAGCGCAAAGAGAAACTCGCGGATCAGATGCAAGCCGCGCACTTGCAATGGCCGTTCCATATCCGTGGGAGAGAGTTTGCAGAAGTGCAGCGTCAGAGCGAACAGAAAACCGGACGCAAGGATAAAAAGCCATTTCAAGGCAAACCCCAGCGCGGGAGCCAGCCAGCAGAGGTCTGCGGCAAACCTCAGAAACAGTCCGAAAGGGGGAATTGTCCCCATGCGCATCCGCCAACTCGATACATGAAGCCTCTGATTGCGTTGCAGAAGTTCGTTGACAGCGCCAGCGCCAAATCGGAGGGTCAGTCCCATATCATCCAGGCCGGTCTGGCTGAAGTTTGCGAGGTAATTGGCCACAGCAGCGGGTTTTCCGGTGAGGCAAACGGCGGCAAAAATCTGGGCGAGATCAAGGTCTGCCCGCGCTTTGATGGCTTGGTCGGCAAGAATATGCAGGGTATCGGAGGTACTGATCTGGCTGACAAATACAGTCAACTGCCCCCAGTTCATCCGCTGCGCCAGCGAGGTGAGATCAAGCAGCAGGGCTTCCAGTTCGCGCGAACCCTCGTTCCGGTTGGCTTTGATCGCCAGCAGATACACGGTCTCGTTCAAGCGTGGATTTAAGCGCCCACCTTCCATCAAAAGCCCGCAGAGGGTCAGCGCGGCATCGAATGCCTGGCCGGAACTTGAAAGCGATGGATCGAAAATTGCGGTTTCTTTCAGTTCGCGGCAGCGCAGCAATTCCTTTACATCGGAACGAGTCGAAGCGCGCAGAAAATCAAGCAGTCTGCCCCGGTTCTCAAGGCGTAAAACATATCCGGCAAACGGATATGTACCAGTGCTGAGCTTTTTGGAATCGGGCTTGAAAAGAGCTCGAAAACGGGGATCGCCACCGCCCCAGGAAATGAGTTCCGGATGCAGTTGAGCGAGATTCGTGACTGCAATCGCCAACCTGTTGCGTCCAACCACGCCCGTCGAAGCGTCCATGAGCATTTGAGCGGCGCCCCAATTCTCTCCGTTGACCCAATTCATCCCGTGAACCACCACGGTGGAGGTGTCTTTGCCGGCGCGCTGGATGACGCCGACATCCACCGCTTGCAGGTGCATCGGCACCAGCAGGCCGCAAAACAGCAGCGCCAATCCGAAGATGGCGCATATAAGAGCTAACACCCAGCGTTTCATTCGATTTTATATAACATCCGAACCGGTTCGGTGCGCAACCAGCAATTCTCATTATGGCAGGCAGGCAATATACCCACCATTGAGTGGAAGATTTCAGCCTCCGCGCTCTCCGCGCCTCCGCGTGAGCGCTCCTGAAGCAGGGGCTTTACACTCGAAACAGGCGTGATACGCTGTGCGCATGTCTAATGATGGCTCTGATTTCATCGACAGCGAATTTCAGTCAGCGCGGAAGAGTGCTTATACCGCGCCGTTGCCTGCTGTGGAGATCAGCCCTGTACTGACCAGCAGTATTGGCGGCGGCAACCATGTCGCAAGCGGCAGCCGGCCGCCGACACGCGAGGAAATTGAAGCGCAGGTAAGCGCCAAGCAGCAGGAACTTGCCAAGCTCAAACGCGCCCAGGAGGAACTTGAGCGCGAACGCGCCGCTCTGGAGGAAATGCGCCGTCGGCAAGCCGAGTATCACAACGGGCGCGAGGAGATGCTGCAAAACCTCACCCGAGGCATCGGATTGCTCGAAGACATGGAGTTGACCACCCGGCGCGAAGCCGAACAAATGGCGCGGTTTCTGGGGGAATTTCGCGTAGCCTCGGACAAAGTGCAGGCGATCAACGAAAATGTCTGGACCCAGGAAAATTTGACCGTTGAACTGACACGGGCGCTGACCACGATTGAAAACGCGCGGATGGAATGGAACTCGGCGCGATTGAAGTTTCCGCTGCTCAATGGAATGGCCGATGCCGATGCGAAACCTGGCGGCGAAAAGACATCCGACCTGGCTTCCTTGAGCATGCAGCAACTCTGCAAGCTCGGTTTCGCTCTGACCTGGCCTTTGGTGGCTCTCGGCCTGGTTATTTTTCTCACGTTGCTGCTGCGCCGTTAGTCTTTGAACCGCATGGGGATTTTCAAGAATAAACACGACCCCATCTCAGATCGCGCCCGCGCGTTGAATTCTGAGATTGCCGCTCTGGAAGCCAGGATTAAAGAGGTGAACAACCAAGCTCAATCTGAGGCTCCAATGCGGCGCAGTTCCAGCGGTCCGATCATTCAGGCGCAATTGGCTGGGACACGCAGCGTCGAGCCGATTTTCGAAAGAGTCGATCAAAACCGTCTTAAAGAGCAATCGCAGCCAGCCACCCCGCATGCGCTCAACGAACTGGGGTTGCGCAAGTATCACCTGATCGGCCTGATCGACCGCATTCGCAAACATTTCTACGGGCCACCGGTATCCAATCCGAGGCTTGTCAATTATTTGGCGGCCGGAAGCGTTCAGGGACTGAGATCATTGCGCTACGAAAAACGAGTCGCCCGCAACCGGTTTGTCGCCTGGGCGATCTTGTTGGCAATCATTGTATTGGGCACACTCGCGGCAATGCTGCGGCGGTAAGCGCCCCGGAAGAATCTTCGGAGGGTCTCCATCCTGTGGAAAAGTGGGCAGTTTCCAGCCTCAATATGAAAGTGCTTGCCAATGCCTGCAAGGGGAGCATCCTTCTAAATGTTATATGAAACTTAATCGTAAAGCTTTTGTCTCAATGTTGGCAATCTGCGCAGTTTTTGCTCTGGGTGCGTTGGCGCAGGTACAGGCGCAGGAAAAAGCCAGTGTCGCCGGTGTTTATCAATGGACCGTGCCCGGACGCAATGGCGCTCCAGATCGGACGAACACCCTAGTCTTGAAGCTTGAAGGCGAGAAACTGACCGGCACGGTCTCGGCCTTGCGCAAAAACGAGCCCAACGAAACCAAGATCGAGGATGCCAAACTGGTGGACGGCACGGTCTCCTTTGCGCTGACACACGAGTTTAGCGGCAACAAAATGGTCACCAAATACTCTGGCAAAGTCACCGCTGAAGGAATCAAAGGAAAGTCCGAATTTGGACCAGATGGCCATATCCAGAGCCGCGATTGGGAAGCCAAACGCCAGCCTGCCCAGAAAAAGTAGGCAAATAGTTCAGTAAGTCGTAAGTTCGTGAGTCGGTTGGACTCTCATTTTACCCAGTAAAATCCACCAATTCATCGCTTCTAAACTTACGCCTTGCTGTAATAGCTCTGCGAATTCCGTATTGTAATTCTGATTGGCCAAATGAACATTTTGGCCGTTTGTTAGTCTAACCACGATAGTATGAAATTAAGTTTTCTTCGTTCTCTTTCGGCAGTTCTGGCAGCCGCTGTTGTCAGTGGATGCGCTTCTTACGGCGTCAAGCAGCCTTCCGGCGTGGCGGCTCGCGAAATGAAACCCGACGAACGCGGATTTGTCAGCGGCACTGGCATTGAGTCGCAGGACATTGTGGCTGTGACTGATAAGATGGCGCGCGGGATTATGGGCATTCCCGAAATCGCCAACGCTCAGACCGCGCCGCGCATTGTGGTGCTGCCGGTACAGAACGACACTCGGTTTCCTATCAACAAAAACATCTTTTTGGAGGAAATCATGGCATTGCTGAACGAACGCTCGGGCGGCAAAGTGCGTTTCCTGGCGCGCGACCGGATGGCCGAGTTGGAAAAGGAGCGCGATCTCAAGCGTAGTGGTCAGGTGACCAGCAGCACCGATGTGAGTGTCAACAAGTTCAAGGGCGCTGACTACATGCTGACCGGCAAACTGGTCGGCCAGACCACTCGGACCTCAGCCGGCACGAGTGATTACATACTTTACTCGTTTGAGCTGATCAATCCGGATACGAGCGAAATCATCTGGAACGGCTCGCACCGGATTAAGAAGCAGGGGCAGGATGATGCGGTTTATCGTTAAGACACCGCTGGAATGCGTATGAAAGCTGTGCTGTGTGCCAGCTTGCTCGGGGGGTTGTTGTTGATCATCCCGACGGGCTGCGCCACCGATTCTGACTATTCCTCGCTGCGCCTGACCGGCGACCCAATCGCCGACTCGCGGGTGGCGATTGAGCGTGGGCCAAAGCGTGACCGTGTCCTGTGGGAATATCGAGCAGGGCTGGCCTATATGCGCAAAGGTCAGTTTGAAGAGGCCAAACGGTTGCTTGACGATGCCATCCTGAGCATCGGTGGCATCAAGACTGCCGACTCCGACTCGCGCAAGGCGCGGGGCTATTTCCACAGCGAATCCAAGAAGACTTTCCTCGGCGAACCCTACGAGCGGGTGATGGCCTTTTATTATCGGGGCATTCTATATTGGATGGATGGCGAACCAGACAACGCCAGGGCTTGTTTCCGAAGCGCGCAAATTGAGGACAGCGATAACGAGAACAAAACGTACTCAGCGGACTACGTGCTGCTGGATTATCTCGACGGACTGGCAACTGCCAAACTCGCTGGCGATGGCTCGGATGCGGACAAACGGGCGCGCAAGCTGGATAAAACCGGTTCGCTCCCAGCCTGCGATCCCAAGGCGAATGTTTTGATTTTTCTGGATTTTGGCCAGGGCCCGCACAAATTTGCCACTGGCGAGTATGGTCAGGAACTGAGGTTTGGCGAGGGGAACCAGCGTGTTCGCAATGCCTTGGTGACCGTGGATAATCAATCGGTCAGAGCGCCAGCGTTCGATGATCTTTACTTTCAGGCGATCACTCGCGGCGGACGTGTGATGGATCACATTCTTGGAAACAAAGCGGTGTTCAAGGAGACCACAGCCATTGCGGGGATGGGCGCGATTGTTGGCGGAGCGGTTCTCCTGCAGAACCGCGGAACGCGCGAAGTGGGCGCCGGGTTGCTGGCGTTGGGCGTGCTGAGTGAGGTTGTTTCAGCCGCCACAACGCCCGAGGCGGATATACGCGCATGGGACAACCTTCCCCAGTATCTGAGTTTTGTGGCGCTGACCGCTTCGCCCGGCCAGCACACCATGCGCATTGATTTCCAGGACGCTTACGGGGACGCTGTTGAAGGGCTCAGCAAGACTATTACCTTGAATATCCCCGTCGGGTCTCGGGACAGCATTATTTATATCAGCGATCAATCCACAAGTTTTTGACACCATGAAAACACATCTGATTCTTACCACCATTACCACCCTGATCCTTGCTGGTTGCGCACAGACGCGCACCGCCGTGCATGACACCACCCAAACCGTCGTTACCGGCCACATGGGCGGAGCTTACGTCCCAAAAAACACCGATAAATACGATCTGGAAAACCGCGACCCCATCGTGTTGATGGACCGGCGGGTCCAACGTTCGATCACTGTTTCCGAACTGATCCAAGGGGTCTCGCCAGAAGGACGCTTGAAGGTGCAGGCCAATTTGCGCAATCGCCTGGAGAAACCGATCCAAGTGCAGGTGAGCTGCGTGTTCAAAGGCCCCGACGGTTTCTCCAGCGGCGACGAAACGCCCTGGCAAAACATGCTTCTCACCGAGAACGCTCAGGAAACGGTCACTTACACCGCCATGAACACGGCGGCTGTGAAGTTTACGATCCGCATTCGGGAAGTGCGTTAGAGAGTTTGCTGGTTTTCAGTTTTCAGTGTTCAGTGTTCAGCGCCGGAAACGCTGCGCATGCTGTACAATGCCTACCCCACATCATGAGAATTGCTGTGGCCCAACTGCCACAACAGCAATTTTCGACTTTCTTGCCATTTCCGTCACGCGATCCATTTCCAGAACAAGTGTCATGTCCGCCTCGAAAGCCAGAACAGAAATGCGAGCCTCGCGGCAGATATCCATTGTGGTGGGGCCGATGCATGGGATGTCAAAGCGCACATCGTGCCGTTCCTTGGCCACTTTCGTGGCCACCGCCCCGCCGTCCCGTCCCGCAAGTTCCCCGCCGCGTCGCAGGCATTGATCGGTGCCTTCGAATCCTTCCACCGCCAAAACGGTGCCCCCTTTGACCACAACCGACTGGCCAATCTCCAGCCGCGAAATTTCCTTGGCCATGCGGAAACCGAACTGAACATCAGATTGTTGCTCGGCGTTCAATTTCGGGCCGATGCAAAAACCGACGGCAGGCATGGAGGATTGCAACCACGGACGCGGGTCAATGAGATCAATCCCGTCTTTGCGCAATTCGTCGGCCATGGCCCCGAAGATCGTGTGCGCATTTTTTTCTTTCAGTTTGAGCAGCAACGCCATGGCCCGCAGGTCGGGCCGGACATCAAACAAGCTCTTGGGCGCGACCTGTCCGAGCATGACACATCGTGTGACCCCGCGTTTCTTGAAAGCCTCGATCAACTTGCCCAACTGGCCAACCCGCGTCCATACCAACTCGTCAACCGAGGCGGCCAGTTCCGGATCGGTTTCGCCCTCGAATCCGACGGCTACGATTCGTTGGACACCCAATTGCCGCGCCTGCCGCGCGAAAAGCAACGGCAAACTCCGGTTTCCCGCAATAAGCCCGATGGGGTCTGTCATTTCCATCATTGATGACTTACCTTAGCCGGAATTCAACCGGCAGGGCAAGGAGAGTTTGGCGAAGTCCAGCGATTCTCATTATGAAAATTGCCACGGAGAGCCGCTAGGGAGGATGATCGCCGCAATCGTCAGATTGTAAAATAATTACATCTACCACTCAACTTATCTTTTTTTTCGTATCACGCGGAAACGCCGCCGCCCAATTTCAGATTCTTGGCATGCTGCGACAATGTGTTTCGTTTCCACTTCGTTTCAGAATTGAATGAGTTCATTGAGGACATCTGCACGCGACGCGGGGCGTCGGTGCAAACTGTGGCCGTGGGTTAAAACCCACGGCTACCGTCATGTGATCGCTACGCGACCGGCCCGCTCGCGGAGCGAGCCTTGATAGTAGCCGGGCGTTTCAACGCCCGGTATGCCCGTTGATGGAAGATCATGCCCGTCGCGTAGCGGCGGTTGAACCTTAAAAGCCGTCGAAACAGGGCTAACGCATCAAACCAATAGTGAAAAGAACGCACTCCAAAGCACTGTAGGCGCGACATAGTTGCCAAAAAGAATCTGAGAGGCACAATCAGCGGCGCTTGCATCTGATGAGGATAAAGTCATTATACGAGGCGATGAGCTTGATCCAGCAACAAAAAGGGACAACCGGCGCAGCGGCGCCCAAGGCGGCGGCATAGCCGATGCAGAGCGATTACGAAGTCGTCCGCCTGGACAATGGAACGTATAGCATCCGCTCCTGCGCGGAAGATGAGACATTCCACCCCGTGATCGGTCCTGTGCGGGAGGCGCGCGCCCTTTACGTCAACCAGCTCCGGCTGCCGAGCCGGGTCGCCGCGTGCCAGAGCGAGTTTGTCATTTGGGATGTTGGACTTGGCGCCGCGGCGAATGTCCTGACCGCGTTCGAGGCTACCCGCGACATTGCCTGCTCAATCCGCGTGGTGAGTTTTGACCGCACCATCGGGCCGCTTGAATTTGCCCTGCGCCATGGCGATGCTCTGGAATACATCGACCGTTACGCGTCACAGGTGAAGAATTTGCTCGAACATTCGCATGTCGAATTCTCCGAAGCTGCCCAGCGGATTCGCTGGGAACTGCGGCTGGGAGATTTTCCGACGCTTATCGCGCAGTCCGGGCCGGAGCACTCATTGCCCCAAGGGTGTTCTAAACTCGCTCCCCTGTGGGGCAGACCTCCGGTCTGCCGGTTCCATGAGCCTCTGGCTCCGTGGCCGCTAACCGATTCTAGAGCAGCCCTGTCATTGCCCGCGCCGCACGCTATTTTATTTGACGCCTATTCGCCGGCCAAAAACCCGGCGATGTGGACGGCTCCGCTGTTCGCAGGCATTCACCGGATGCTCGACCCGGAGCGTCCCTGCTCCATGCCGACCTACTCTCGCAGCACGATGTTGCGAGTAACCCTCCTGCTGGCCGGATTTTATGTCGGCGTAGGCCATGCCACTGGCGAGAAGGAGGAGACAACCATCGCCGCCAACACCCCGGAACTGCTGGAGGATCCGCTGCCGCAGGCATGGCTGCAACGGGCGCGCCATTCCACCAGCGCCGAGCCTATGTGGGAACCCGTGTACAGGCAGTCCCCGATCTCGGAGTTATCCTGGAACAAGCTGCTTGAGCACCCGCAATTTAACCCGTGACAACAGCAGCAATTCTCATTTTGAACAACGAAGGGGGGAAAACGATGATCTGCATGCGCACGAAGTTTTCAACTCCCTGCGGAGCCAGAGGCACCGCAACCGGCAGACCAGAGGTCTGCCCCACATAATGAGAATTGCTGTAACAACAGTTTCTTTCCGACTATGAACAACACATTCAGCCCGGGGTCCCCCCGCTTCGGCGGCCACCGCGAATCTCATTTTACAGCCAGCGAAACTGTGCGCGACATCGTGATCGGCATGTCCGACGGGCTGACGGTGCCATTCGCTCTGGCCGCCGGCCTGACCGGAGTGGTGAGCCAGTCAACCACTGTCAACACGTCATTCATCATCGTCACCGCCGGCCTGGCCGAGATCGCCGCTGGCTCAATCGCGATGGGATTGGGCGGCTATCTGGCGGCCCGCAGCGAGGCCGAGCACTACGAAAGCGAGCGGCGACGCGAAGAATTGGAGGTCGTCGAAAAAACCGCCATCGAAGTCAAGGAGACGGCAGACATTCTGTCAAATTATGGTTTGACGCCTGAGCAGAGCATGACAATCGTTGAAGCGCTCCAGAAGCGTCCCCGTGCGTGGGTTGATTTTATGATGCGGTTCGAACTGGGGCTTGAGGAGCCCGATCCCAGGCGGGCGCTGGCCAGCGCCAGAAACATAGCGTTGTCATATATTGTGGGAGGGCTGATCCCGCTTGTTCCATACATGATCGAACGAGGCAATCCGGTCGCGGGGCTGAAGCTTTCAGTGGCGGTGACCTTGCTGGCGCTCTTGATCTTTGGCTGCATCAAGGGGCGGTTCACTGGCGCGCCAGCGTGGCGCAGCGGCGCGCAAACACTGCTCATCGGCGGGCTGGCGGCAGCAGCCGCATTTTTGATAGCAAAAGCGGTAAGCTGAGGAGACGCAACTATCAGTTACGAGAGGAAATTAGCGTCTCGCTGACGCTCGCCGGAATGAGAAGCACAGGCAAGGATGCCTATGCCACATGAATAGGCGCGAGATGACAGGTCAACCTTGGTCGCAATAGTAGGCGTCCACTTTGGCGCTCACGTCTTTGAAGCCGATGTCCACCTCGTAAATCTGTTTGAACTGCTCGATGGATTCCTCTTTCTTGCCCATCTTTTCCAATACGCATCCCAAGGAGTAAATCAACTCCTTCTTTTCGTCGTCGAACACCAGTTTTTCCTTGATCGCCGTCTGAAGTGTGCGCGCGGCCAGGTCGTTCATGTTGCGGCGACCAAAACACTGGCCTAGATAACCGAGCGCCTGGATGCGCCGATTCGGATGGTTCTGAGCCTTCTGGAATTCCAGGATCGCTTCGCCAATTTTTCCGGCCTGAAAGTAAAGCTGGCCGAGCTCGTAGCGGATTTGCAGGTCGTTTGGATAGGCGTCGGCGCGCTGCTTGCATTCATCAAGCGTGTAAGCGTCGCGCTGAGACCTGAGCAGAGCGGTCTGCTCTGCGTAGTCAGCCACCTGCGGATCAAGCTTCGAAAGAGCAAAATCGAGTTTCTTGAGCGTGATATCAGCAATCGACTTGCGCAACGCCGAATCGACAGCCCCGCTGGTTTGGGCGATGGAGTCGTAATATTGCAGGGCGCGGTCAAAGTCATTCCTCTGGGTGTACAGATCAGCCAGCGAGCGCATCAGCTTGACATTGTCAGGTTCAACTTCGAGACGCGATTCATAATCCCGGATCAAACGCGTTGCCACATCGTCGGTCTTGACTTGGCGGTTTTCCTGCTCGATTGCCTCCGCCCCCTGCTTGTCCTTTAAAATATCGCGGTAGGAACCTCTGCCATCTGCCAACGCCTCGTAACCGCCCTCGGCCATCGACTTGCGGGCGGACAGGTTCTTGAATTCCTCCTGCAAAGAGGGGTCCAGCGGATTGGTCTGAATCAACTGAGTGTAGATCGACTCAGCCTTGTCGCCCTGACCCAGGTCGGCATAGACATTGGCCAACTGCCGCTGGATGTCCTGGTCCTTGGGCAGATTTTTGGCCAAAATTTCGAGCGACAGCAGCGCGGTTTTAGGAAACTGCAGCGCATGGGCGGCCTCAGCCAGGATTTTGTGGGCGCCATTGCTGTTGGGGTCGGAATTGAGAATCTGCTCGGAGATACTCAGCGCTTCCCGCAGGTTGTTGCGCAAGGCCAGTTGCCCTTTGGCGAACATGGGCGACGAACTGGCGCCACTGAACATTTTCTTGAAAAATCCACCGCCGGAGCCGCGCTTCTTGAATTGCGTGGCCCTGAGCGCCTCGCGGCATTCGTAGAAGCCGGGTTCCTGGTCCAACACCTGTGTCAAAATTGCAATCGCATAGTCGAAATTCTGACGCTGCAACGCCGTCACCCCTTTTTGATATTGCTCTCGCACGGGCCGTGGAACCTGGTTAAGCGTTTTCTCTGACATTGCCGAATTCTATAATGAACTCCCCAAAAAGCCAGTTGAGAGTTCAGCCCGATTCTGGGCGCAAGACCGGAAAGTAAGTGTCTCAATCTCATCATTTTTGAAAGAATGTCGTGTCTATTCAAGTCGCAGTGGAAATTGGCGTCTCGCTGACGCTCGCCGAAGGGAGGGGCACAGGCAAGGATGCCCATGCTACTTGAATTAGTTGCGAAAATGTCCCTTGCGGTTTTACAAGCGAACTGCTTCAATCACACAACCGGTTGCGCTTATGGTGGAATTGGCAGACACGCTACTTTGAGGTGGTAGTGGGGAAACCCGTGCAGGTTCAAGTCCTGCTAAGCGCACCAATTCTCCCTATGAGAATGAAAAAAATGGTGCTTTCGACACAAAACCGACACAGGAAACGCCCGAATCTGAGGCCGAGGTTAAAAATATGCGGTTTCCCATGCGAATCAGGCATCGTGGACTAGTGCTGGCCACCATCTACGCAAAATCAAAGGCGTATGGAGCCTATCGGCTGGCTTGGAATGTCGCAGGGAAGCGAAAGTTGGAGCGATTCCGTAGCTACAGCCAAGCCAAACTCAGGGCCGATGCTCTGGTTAAAGAGTTATCCAAAGGCGGGCAGGCAACAGCCCTTTCCCATTCCCAAGCCAATGACGCCCTAGCCGCGCTGGAACGACTCAGGCAGTTTCACCAACAAACAGGGCGCACAATCTCCTTGCGGGCCACCGTGAACGAATACTGCGAAGCTGCGGTGCGTTTGAGTAATCGGCCCCTAGCCGATGCGGTGACGGGCTACCTATCCACCGTTGCCACCGTGAAGCGCAAAGACCTAGCCGAAGCCGTTGAAGAGTTTATCAAGTCAGAGGAACCACGCACCAAGGCCGCCGAGGGCCAACGGGCGCAACTCTCGCCCAAATACGCATACAACCGCGCCATTATGCTGCGCCGGTTCTCTGGCACATTCCCCGGCCATGCGGTTTGCGATCTGGGCAAGGAACATCTCGACACATTTTTGACTTCCAAGCCTGTTTGCGATTTCTCTGCCAAGAGCCGTAATCATCACCGCGCCACAATCAAACAACTCCTTCAATGGTGTGTCCGCAAGGACTACTTGTCTGTGACGCATCGCATGGCCGAGGCCGACGGTATGCGCCCCGAACATTCCAACGACTGCGAGACGGAATTTTACACATGCGCCGAATTTAGAACATTGCTCGAAACGGCGGAAGGCCCCATGCGGGCCATGATCGCCATTGGCGGCTTTGCCGGTCTGCGCTCCGCCGAGCTCCTGCGCCTGACTTGGGAGGACGTTTGGCGCGTCCCTGGCCATATCGAAATTACGGCGGGCAAAGCCAAGACCCGCCAGCGCAGGCTTGTGGAAATCTGCCCAACCTTATCAAATTGGCTATCCGACTTCCGCACTTGCGCCGCTGGCAATGTCTGCCCCATTACCGCCAAGAGCGCCGAAGTCATCTGGCAGCAACAATTTCGCCAACTCTGCGAAGACGCCAAGGTGACGCGCAAAGCGAACGGCCTCCGCCATGCCTTTTGCTCCTACCATTACGCCGCGCACGGGAACGAAAACCTGACTGCCCAGCAGGCGGGCAACAGTCCGGCCATGATTCACCAGCATTACAAAGGACTGTCAACCAAATCAGAAGCCGAAAAGTGGTTCTCCGTCGCGCCGTCGCAAACTGCTAACGTCATTCAACTTCCAGCAGTGAAAACACAATAGCAGGCCATGCCGACCGAACCGCCAACAGAAACAGCAAGGCATTTCCTGAGCCGTCGCCTCATTCAACGCGTGGTGGCCGCCAATGGATTGGCAGAGATATTTTTCCAAAGCCAATCTTGGGCAGGATACCACCTTGCGTGCGACAGTTGGCATTCGGCTTATTGGGCTTGGGTTGATGCTGAAACGTTCGACCAATCCCGCCAGCAGTGGAAGGAGTTTCAATTCAACTGGGGTAACGCTTCGCCCACCGACATTGTTGCAAAAATTCGAGCGGCAGGATTTGAATTGCCAGTCGACAAAGACGGGGAAAGCAAATGGATTCAAGAACTATTCCGACAAGAAGCTTTCCAATCGCACGCTGTTTTTCAATTGGCGATGAACGGCCCGGAGGCAAGCGACGCCTCGACTTTTGATCTTTTTGCAGATGATATTTTCGTCGCATCTAAAGTTGGAGACGTTGCCTATAACACAGAGCTCGCCAAACAAAAACAACGCAAGCCCAACAAGAACAAGGGCGACCGGCGACTCAAACCTCAATTGCTCCTTTATTGGATTCCCGCCTGCCTGTGGGCATTCACTAACGAGGGTGTAGCTGCGTTCCTTAACGATCTGTATCCACGTTCTGGAGAGCCGTATCAAGGCCAGGTAATTTCAAACGCTCACCGCTCTTTGAGACTCTATCACGCCCCCCGGCCTTTGTATTGGGGCCTGACAGGGTTCCCGTCTTCGCTTGTGCCACTTTGACAGCCGTGAGAGGGCTAAACAAAAGTCACCGCACTTTTGTCTATGCGACCCCAACGCACCCATGCGCCAGTGTATGCGCATGCCTAAGAGCAAAATAACACAAACGCCCGAAGTTGCCACGGGAACAGGAAAGCTGGCAGTACAGGTTGAGACCATCAAGACGCCATCTCTCGGTGACTTATGGGATGTGCCGGAATTCATCCGGCATGTCCCGGTTTGCCGCCGGACAATCCACGATCTACGCAAGCGCGGACTTCCGCATATCGTTCTTGGGAGGCGCCTTTTTTTTCACCCCGCCAGCGTCGAGGCGTGGCTGCTACGCCGCCAGCGGGGTGGCGAATAATGAACGCCATTGACTTATTCCGCGCCGAGATGCTCCGCACCGGGTTGGATTACTCCGGCCCGATCTTAGAGGATGGCATACTGCGCCGTTTCAAAGCCGCTGGTGACCGCGCCCGGAATTCTTGGTATGTCCTTCATACCGGTCCGCCAATGGCGGGCGCATTTGGTTGTTGGAAGCGGCAAATCAAAGAAACGTTTTGTGAGAAACAGCCGAGTGAGTTGACGCATTCGCAACAGCGGGCTATCGGGGAATCCTGGAAGCGGGCGGAAGCGGAGCGCGAGCGGGCCGAAAAGCAACTCCGCGAAAAGGCGAAAGAAACCGCCGGTTGGATTCTGAAGCGGTCTAAGCCGCTGACAGCGCACCCCTATCTAACATCGAAAGGCGTTCAAGAGTTCGGTGAAGCCCGCGATTATCACGGCACGATTGTCCTACCGTTACGCGACTTCGACGGCGTGTTGCATAGTCTTCAATTTATTGACCCGGATGGCACGAAAGGTTTCCTTGCGGGCGGCCGCGTCCAAGGATGCTACTTCACTCCGGTCGGTAATCCCACCGGGCCGCTTGTGATTTGCGAAGGTTTCGCCACCGGCGCGACCATTTACCAAGCCACCGGCTTCGCAACAGTCTGCGCCATGAATTGCGCCAACCTGAAAAGCGTTGCGGAAGATCTCCGCTCCAAGTGGCCAGATCGCGAAATTATTGTTGCCGCCGACAATGACCAATGGACGGACAGCAACCCGGGTATGACGAAAGCCACAGAAGCCGCAAAGGCAATCCGGGCCAAACTGGCTTCGCCTTGTTTCCGTTCAACCACCAACAAGCCGACCGACTTCAATGACCTGCACCAACGAGAAGGACTTGACACCGTGAATAAACAGATCGCCGCCGCACAGACACCAACAGAAACCGACGAAGAAATATATGCCCGTTTGGCCGCGCTCCCCGGCGGAGAGTATGATCGCTGCCGCGAACAAAAGGCCGACGCTTTGAGAATTCGTGTTGGCACTCTCGACAAGGAAGTCGAGCGATTGCGCGGCGCGGCGGGTGGCGCTGGCTCGATGCTCCAAGGCCGCGCCGTAAAATCACCGGACGTTGAACCGTGGCCGCAAGCCGTTAATGGCGCGGAAGTCCTGGACGCGATTGCCGCCACCTTTCGCCGCTTCCTGGCCCTGCCGCCGGGCGCTGCCGATGGCATGACGCTTTGGGCCGCCCACACGCATTGCTTTGAGGCGTTCCCCATAACACCGAGACTCAACATCTGTTCACCGGAACGGGGTTGCGGCAAAACAACAGCCCGCGACCTAGTTATGCTATTTGTGCCGCGCCCGTTGGCGACGGAGAATTTGAGCGTGGCTGTTTTGTTCCGCGTAATTCAATCGCGTAAGCCAACGGTGCTCGCCGACGAGTGTGACAGTTGGTTAGGTGACAATGAGGAACTGCGGGGAATGTTGAACGCGGGGCATCGGCGTGGCGGTCAGGCATTGCGCTGCGAAGGAGATTCCAACGAAGTAAGAGCGTTCAATGTTTTCGCCCCAGCCGTTCTTTGTGGCATTGGCCACTTGCCTGTAACGTTGCACGACCGGAGCATCGTTATCCGGTTGACTCGCGCCAAACCGGGCGAATTACCCGCGCGGTTCGATTCACGGCACACTGAATCAGAAACCCAATTGTGCCGGAAGTTGGCGCGGTGGATTGCTGATGAACGCCCCGCGTTTGAGTCTTCCGACCCGACATTGCCGGACGGCGCATTCAACCGCCTAGCCGACAACTGGCGACCTCTCTTTGCTATTGCCGAAGTTGCGGGCGGCGATTGGCCGCGCCGGGCGGCGGCTGCCTTTGCCGCCTTGACGGCGACCGATGACACGGACGCACAAGGCATTGGCGCAACGCTCCTGGCGGATATTAGGGCCATTTTCTACGGCCAATCCGCGACCAAAATCTCCTCTGGAATGCTGGTTAAACTGTTGCTCTCGATGGAAGGGCAGCTCTGGGCCGAATTTGGCCGAGATCGGAAGCCGATCACCGCAAACACCCTGGCGCGGTTGCTTAAACCGTTTAAAGTCTCTCCACGCACACTCAAACTGAGTTCCGGCGACACCGCCAAAGGCTATCACCTGGCGGACTTTGCGGATGCCTTCGCCCGTTATCTGCCAAACACCCCCCTTTCAGACCGTAACCCCGTAACCATCCCCGAAGATATTGGCGATTTTTCACTTTCTGAACCGTCACCAGCAATAACCGGGTTACGGATTGAAACAGGCAAAAAAGGCAATAAAGACGGGGCAAGTTACGCGGTTACGATTGAAAACCCCCAACCAGACGAGGTGCTGCTGTGACCGCACCTGATTTGTTCCGCCGTGCCGCCGCTCTTGGTTTGCGACTTGAGCCGCGAGGCGACCGCTTAGCCGTTATTCCTGGCAGTCGGCTGCCCGCTGAATTGGCGGACTCGTTGCGGCAGCACAAAACCGAATTGCTCATGCTGCTGGAATCCCGCGCCCTCGGTCTGCCAGACGACTGCGCCCCTTGGCTGCACGTCTCCAAACAAGTCCTGGCGGGTGAATTCGAGCCGTTGGACAAGTCCACCGCCCAAACCTTGAGCATCGGGCTACGCTCAATTCAACATCCCCTTTGCCGCCGCGCCCTGGAAAGACTCACCGCCGCCAAGCCATGAATTCAAGCCCTGTTAACGAGTGCCGAAGGTTGCTTCTCATAACGCGTCAAGTCTCCATCAACTTGTCCCAATCGCATCCCAGCGCCTTTTGAATCCGGGCTGCCGTGGTGATCAAAATGTTGAGTTCGCCCGCCTCGATGCTCTGCAACGTGCGGACGTTCAAATCAGACTTTTCAGCCAGCCATTCTTGGGTTTTCCCCGACGCCATTCGTTCCCGTCGAACATTCCCGCCGAACCGTTTCAATTGAGCCGTAATCTTGTCTTTTGAATTCACGGCGCATTGCACCGTTTATAAAAGCTTGACGGAACGGGGTAATGCACCGTAAAACTGAAACCCACATGCGCGTCTTATGAACAATGCTTGGGGTGTCTTTTCGCGTAGGAACGCGACCGTCGGCATGTGTATTGAACAAACCTGCCAATGCTATCGGGGATTTACCGCCCTCCAACTGCGATGAACAACGACGAAACGCGCAACGATCTTCCGCTCGTTCGGCGACTGCCAAGCGCCGTTGAAAAGGCTAAGCCCAGTGCAAAACGCATTTTGGCGGGCATGGTGGCGGACGTCCTAGCGGCGGTTAATAGGGTTGATCTCGACGCGCTTGTTCTAGAGGGAAAACGAATTCAACGCCGCGAAGGGATGACGCCCGAAGACATTCGCGCGTTTGAACACTTCTACCGCGCAGCAGTTGCCGGGCACGGCGAAGCGCAACTTCTCGTTTACGAGAGTTACTTGGGCGGTCACGGAGTTTCAGAGGATTTGGAAAAAGCCTTGGAGTGGTTTCATAAGTCAGCAGAATCGGGATTTGTAATCGCACAACGGCAGTTGGGAGTATTCTACCAAGACACACAGGTTCACGACATAGCAGTTCAATGGTATCGCAAAGCTGCTGAACAAGGCGACGCCGTAGCACAATGGAGCCTTGGGCTGTGTTACATGGACGGTGAAGGCGTAATCCAAGACTACGCGGAAGCGGTCAAGTGGACTCGTAAGGCCGCCGAACAAGGGGACGCCATTGCTCAAAAAAATCTTGGCGTTTTTTACGATAGGGGCCAAGGCGTTCCGCAAAACTTCACCGAAGCCGTCAAGTGGTATAGAAAAGCTGCTGAACAAGGTTTGGCTGGAGCTCAGAATGATCTCGGGGTTTGCTACGAAACAGGCCAAGGCGTTCCGCAGAATCTACATGAAGCTGCCAATTGGTATCGCAAAGCAGCAGAGGGAGGAGACTCGAATGCGCCCTCCAATCTTCAGAGATTAAGCGGGTGCCTCGAGCTCAAGAACCAACAGGAAATCGTCTTTGCTTTCATCGACTTCTTGGCAGCCAAGAGCCCGCCCCTCGGCGATTGCAGTAAATTGCCATCTCCCAAGAAATCAATCCTCCACGCCATCCAGTCGCTTAGCAACCACTACGGAGAGGTGATGGAAGCTTCAGATGATCCACAGTTGCAAGAGTCCGCCGAAAAAATGCTACCGAAGCTCAATTATCTCCTGACCTGTCTGACGCGCGACTGGCACGACATTGACCAAGAGGACAAAGACGCGGTCGCAAAGCTCGCTTCACTCGACTCATTTCCAGAGTGGGCGCTGCCACTGAAACTTAAATACATCAATGAGGAAAAAGCCTCAGAAGAAGCTTGTGAAGCATTTCTCGAAGTAATGGAAGAGGGAATCTTGTCACGGAAAACCGAGCCGATAGAATCACTCACCCCCAAGCCCACGGAACGCGAGCGCGCCAGCCACCGCTTGGCGCGAAAACTTGGTTTGCCCATCGGATATGAGGTTGAGGTCTGGCTCAAGAACGAGATACGGATGACCGGCAAACTTGAGCTGGACGAATCGGTTCTGCTGCTTGAAACCATTGATGAGCGCAGATTCAGGCTTGTCATCGGGGAAACCAGATTCTGCTATGACGACCTTGAATCGTGCGTTCGAATGGATTGAAACGCACGATCACCCTTTCATCGCCCTGGACTACATGAAAACAACGCTGCCAACAATCTACACAAGTCCGGAACTGGAACAACTGCGTCAACTTGTGGCTGGCGCACGGGCGCGGTTGGCGGAATTAGAAGCCGATTTCACCAAAGAGAAATCCCGCGTTGACGCTTTGCAGGCTGTGTTGTTCCTGCTTTTGCGGGAGCACTATCACAAGCGCGACCGACTGCGCCTAAAAGTGGAATACCGTCGCAAGTTTTTGAACTCCCTTAAACGTGGTGATTCAAAAGGCGCAAAACAAGAGGATCAAAATTACAAGCAAGCCAAAGCGCAAACAGACAGGGATTACGAAGAACTGGCGGCGGCGGCAGACACAAGGAAGCCATTGACCGCTAACGAAGAAGCCGAACTAACGCAGCTTTGGAAGAAGCTGGTCAAGTTGTATCACCCCGACCGTTACGCCAACCAGCCGGAAGAATTAGAGACCTATCACAAGCTGACCAGCGCAATCAACCAGGCAAAGGACAATGGCGACATCGAACTCCTGCGCGAAATCGCAGAAGACCCGCAAGGCTTCCTGATGCGTCAAGGCTGGGCAACTCTGGATTTTGGCGACGCCGCAGAACTGGCCCAATTGCGTAAACTGCATGAAACACTCACAGAAGAAATTGGCGTTGTGGCAGATTCGTTGAGGCGGTTGCGCGAAAGTCCCGATTACGAGCTTTGCCAATTGAGCGAACAGAAGCCCGGCACGCTCGAAGAACTTGCGGTGGAACGAATCAAACAGGTTGAAACTGAAATTGCGGAATTGGAAAAGCAGGCTGAACAACTTGCGAACGAAATCAAAATTCTGAGAAATAAGACACCAAGTATGCCAACAGGAATTGTAGCCAAACCTCAGGCCAATCTTGAGCCTAGATTGGAGAAGGCGCTGCTGAGGCGATACGGCGAACTGGAGGGTTGGCCCTGCTTAAGTGCATTCTGTCGGCTGGCACTGCTGCTGGGTTACTACGCAGTAGTTTCGTTGCTTGGATTGTTTGTGGTCGGCTGCCTGCTTGTCTTTTCTTGTTCAATTGGACTTAGGCTGGCCACTGCGTTCGGTGGCTCGTGGTTGGCCTCGGTGGCAGGCTATGCCATTGCGTTTGTGATCATGCTCTTGTCGCAGGTGGTTCTAGGCTTCAGCTTGGGTTGGTTGATTGCCGTGGTGATGGAACGTTGGCCAAGCAACCCGATTGCTAGGTTGGTGCAATGGGTGCAGAATGGGGAGCGGAGTGAAGGGCCACTATGAAACCCACCAATTTCTGCTGTATCCTTGCCAAGTTGCTTGCTGCCGGGATGCTCTTCGCCGCTCTTGGCCGACATGGTTACGACTTCTATACGCTTCTGCGCTGGATAGCCTGCGGTGTCTGTGCCTACACCGCCTTTCAAGCCTCCCTGACCAAAAGAAACGGCTGGCTGTGGATTTTTGCAATACTGGCCCTCATTCTAAACCCCATCGTCCCGCTTCATTTTAAACGCGAAACTTGGGCTCTTGTTGATGTGGCCGCCGCCGTGCTGCTTCTGGTTTCAATCGCCATCGTTGACTGGCACAAGCCACCACCATGAAAGACACGCTCAAATCAATCGGTTTATTCATTCTTGGCATTTGCTTTTGGGTTGGTGTGGTTTTCCTTCTGCGGATGCTCCTCAATGGTTGCGTGTTGCTCAGTTCTCAGACGCCCAGTGGTGATAACCATGTGGTTCTCGCCATCATCCTTTTTGCGCTTGGCATAGTTCTGTTCGTGCTACTCGGTCGCACCAACTCGCTCTGGATATTCAACCGTTGGATGCTTTGGGGTGCTGGACTCGGCTTCATCATCGGCCTTTCAGTAGTGAATCTTGTAGATACAGCAAATCACAAAGGGAGTGGAATCGTGCGCTATGGCGGCGGAGGCGATCCGGAAGGACTCCACCCCGACGTTCCTGAATTCTACGCGGAAGTTTCCGAGGACCAATACAAGCGAAAAGAATTTTTGGAAAATGGAATAATGCTTGGGATTGCAGTGTTGGCTTGGGTGGCAGTTGCCGCGAAAGCAAGAGATGAGGCTGGTTCAAAAGACGGCAGCCGCAAACCTCTGAAATGACCTGAACCGTAAGTCGTCGTGCCGCTTTTGCTTTCAGTCGTGGTCTTGGACATTCGCCGACCGAGTTCGCTTCCAAAATAATGTTCCTGAGTCATTTGCATATCCATTCATGATTCGACAGGAGCGGGGTTCGGAGCCTCGGCAATAGGCATGAGTGGTTGGGGATCGAAATCCACCATGCTGGCCCATTGCCGTTTTGGACGCTCGCGCTCTGGACGGCGTGAACCCGGCAGAGGGCGGCCAGCCAGCAGGCGCTCCTGTTCAGCCAGACGAGCTTGGGCACTGGCCAACTTGTCGAGCTTCATCGGGTCTGTTTCCCTTTCAACCATTGTGTCGAGTCGATCAAGCTGCCGCCTCACGCGGGAGAGTCGTGCTTCTGAATAGGAGTCAGTACCCGCAACTTGCGGCGATGGTGGCGATTCGGGCTCCGCATACGTGGCTCGCGACTTTCTTGCGACCACTGCGCGGGCTTGGTATTGGCGGGCATTTTCGCGGGTGAATAGCGGCATAGGGTAAACTTACGCCCCGATCAACCAGCCTGCAACCTCGCAAACGGAAGTTTCCAAAAACCACCATTGGGTAAGAGCCTCTTCACGATGATCGACCCCGCGCCTGTGGCCCCTGGGGGTAGGTAGTGCCCACACCCTCTGTGGATTACTAAGAGATTCCTTTTGTTCCCGGCTGGCACTGAACTACTGGCCCGCCGCCCAAGCCGGGCGTCTGGGCTGGTCTGCCAAGGTCGAGGTCGAGGCTGGGGCGGAAGATGGTTCAACTGTTGGGCCGCTGGTGCAATCAAATGGATGGGGAATTGACCACGGCACAAGCCGACACAAACCGACACAGAAACAGCCCAATTTCAAAGCCGACACAACCGCGACACAGACAAACCAGCGACACAAACCGACACAGCTTTTTTTTCATTTAATTGCCCACTAATGCAACAAATGTGTTGTAATAGCAAGGTTATCGCTGTATATGTCTTAGCAGGTAAACGCAATGAAAGGCAACAATGAGCAATAAACAGGATAGTCAAATTGCAGGTTCAAGTCCTGCTAAGCGCACCAATTCTCCCTCGGAGAATGAAATACGTCCGAAGAACCATGCACCAAGGCCGTCGAGGGCCAACGGACGCAACTCTCGCCCAAATACGCATACAACCGCGCCATCATGCTGCGTCGGTTCTCTGGCACATTCCCCGGCCATGCGGTTTGCGATTTAGCCAAGATTGACGCCCGTCACAAAGGCTTGACGACAAACGCGGGAGCATGGCTTGCCTTGTCGCCCAAACCAGCCGCCATCGTCATCCCTATGGCCGCCGCTGACACTCGCGAACGGTGATACGAAATAGCCTGTCGAAAGCCCGCGAAAGATTGTTCCACTCCCGATTAAAGGTCCAACGCCCATCGTATAGCCGCTTTGATTTCCGCCATCACTGCCGGTTCCAACCGTCCCCGACGATCTGTCAATTCGTGATATTCCGCCGCGCCCATCGCCTGCGCGTTGGCAAAACTCTGATGCGCCAGCCACGGAACACGCGGAAGCTTCACTTCATAGCGGCTTGACCTGAATTCCGTCGTCAACGGAACGAAAACGGCCAGCGCCCGAGGCGCGGAATCATCCTCCCTGGAAACAATTACCACCGGACGGACCTTCCCTTCATAGCCCAAATCCAGCATAAACACCTCACCAGGTCTCGGTTTCATCCAATCCTTTCAAGATATCATTCCGACGTTTCTTGCCCACCAATGGTTCAGCGGCATCCAAGGACACGGGAACTTTTCCAGTCTTGGCGATCTGAGTCAGGAACACGCGAACCATTTCCGAAGTGGAAGTCCCAAGTGAATGGGTCACTGCGTTGGCTTTCTCGAGCAACGGCTTTTCGACCCGACATCTGAATAGCACAGTCATGCTTCAATTGTAGCACTCCACCGGAGCATTTTCAAGCCCCGCAAGGGGGCATCAGACGTGGAACTTGGGAGGACAGGATTAACAGGATTAACGTGATTTTCTTTGGGGAAGGAGGGGCAGGAAGCACGGAAAATCACTTGCCACTAAAAGACGCAGAAAGCACAGAAGTTCAGACTTCCTGATGTCAGGGAAAATAATTGAGAGTGTCCTGATACCAAAAACCGTTCGTCTCCCAATGAAGTTATCGCCAAAACGCCTTATCAGGAGATTTTCCTTAAAGCTCAAAAGGGGCGAATTGTAAGCGATTCGTTGTTCCCGTTCCGCTCTCGCTGTTTTTCTCGAAGCAATCGAACGGGCGGCCATTTCCTAATGCCCGATCAAGTCGCCCGCCAATGGGGGGAAACCCCGGACGAGGTAGTCCGTCATGTGATGGAAGATGCGGCAGTGGAAGGATATCGCGCGGGGCGGCTCAGCCAGCGGCAATTAGACGTCATGCTGGGACTGGATTACTGGCAGACGGAAGCTTTCTTGAATGCGCGCGCCGTTCCGCTGAATTATTCCCCCGCCGATCTTGCCGCCGATAACGCCACGCTCGAAAAGATTCTCTCCCGCCCGTGAGTGTCGCGCGTCTCTGACACATCGCCGTTGCACTATCTCATTTTGTGCGATGCCGAAAGCATCCTGCCCAGCCTTTTCCGCCAAGTGGTGATACCGCCGCCCGTCTTTCAGGAGCTTCAACAGCCAAACACGCGCGGCTGTGGGCAGCCTCTTTGCCATCTTGGATTGCTGAACAGTAATCGGAGAATGGCATAAGTCTGGAGAACCGCGCACCAAGGCCGCTGAGGGCCAACGGGCGCAACTCTCGCCTAAAATCCACGGCGAGCAGGGCCAAAATACTTTGGAAACCGATGTGCATTTACCGACCCGATCTTAAGCGCTGTCATCGACAGTGCCTTTCGGCATGAAGCGTGGGTGATTTTCACCCGCAAAATGACATGTGTCAACCATCGAAGATCGAAAGTTCTTGGAAAACCTAAATTCTAGTTGTCACCAATACACTTCGGCAACGACCCTGTTCGGCCCGATCTCTTATAACTCGTTGATGTTGTGTCGGCAAGATGCATCCCAGATCAGGAAGCAATTCTCATTTTGAGTGAAATTATGGGGACATCTGCTTCTTCTTTAAGAGCGGGGTCACAAAGAGGAAGCCAATCGAGGTCACCACAATCAGACCGGTGAAGAAAACGTAATAATTCGCTCCCGGCAGCTTCGATGTGCCATCCGCGTTTTGAATGAACTTGTTCACCAGAGCGGTAAACAAATTCCCGAGAGCAATCGAGCAGAGATAAATACTCATCACCAGCGATTTCATCCGTTTTGGCGCTTGCGTATAGGAAAACTCCAGGCAGGTAATCGAGATGAGAATCTCCGCCGCCGTCATGAAAATGTAGGCGATAATGTGCCAGTAAATGGCGGGATGCTCCCCTAGGCCGATACGCCACTCCACCCACGCCGGAATGACAAACGATGGGATCGCCGTGAAAAAACCAATTGCAATTTTCCGCAGCGGCGTCAGTTCAAAAAAACGATTTGCCGCAGGATACAGGACATACGAAAACAGCGGGATAAAGGCCAGAATGAACAGCGGATTGACCGCTTGCACCTGCGACGCAAGCCATTCCTTCCCAAGAAACTCACGATTCATTTTCTCAGCCTGCAACACCCAAGCCGATGAGGTCTGGTCGAATAACGACCAGAAAGCTGCCACGAAAACGTAAAGCACAATAAGCCGTCCTATGATGCCCAAGCTGCGCAGGCTGAAGGTTTCTTTGACGAACTCAACCCCTTGCGCTGGAGCATGCGCGTATTTGTGGCGTCCGGCCCAGAAAACAGCGGTCGCAATTGCCATCAGAATGCCAGGAATCGCAAATGCCCAGTGAGCGCCGTATTTGTCCAGGATTTCCGGAATCGTCAGCATCGACAGAAACGAGCCAAGATTGATCGAAAAATAAAACCAACTAAACACCCGCGGGAGGAGATGCTGGTTTTTCGAGCCAAACTGGTCGCCCACCGTTGCCGCAACACAGGGTTTTATGCCCCCCGCGCCCATTACGATCAATGACAGTCCGATGAACAGCCCCAGACGTGTGTCATCCAACGCCAGCGCCATGTGCCCAAAACAATAAACAATGGACAAATAGATGATCGTCCGGTACTTGCCCAGAAAGCCGTCGGCGATGATCGCCCCGAACAAAGGGAAGAAATAGACAGCGAAAATGAACAGATGCTGCCAGTACTTGGCTTCCTCCTCATTCATTGTGGCCAGCTTGCCGCTGGAGTCGCACAGGTACTTGGTCATGAAGACGGCCAAGATGGCCCTCATGCCATAAAAGCTGAATCGCTCGGCGGCCTCGCTCGACACAATGTAAGGCACAGCGGGCGGCATGCCCGAAGTCTCAACCGGCTTGGTCAGATACCCGTGCCGGGCATTGTAATCAAGGGCCTTTGGTGGAGTGGTGGAAGTTTCCATCAATGACGACACTGGCAGCCTTCGCCGCCATGTTCGTGCGGTTCATCACCGTGGTGATGTTGTCCGCCGCAGCAGCCGTCGGTTTCAAAATCCGACGTCAGCGGAATGCGACCCAATTCATAGGTCTTGGCCACATACTGCGAGACAGTTTCCTGCACGTTATGCATCTGTTCCTGAGCCGAGACAAAACCGGCGGCAATGGGATTGGCAAAAAACGCTTCGCGCTGGCTGTCAAACGCGGTGATTTCCGCTTGGTCGAGAGGCATTCCTTGATGCTGCTTTTCATGGAGGGCCTGACCCTTTTCGCTCAGGATGCGATACTGCTCCTGGGCTTTTGGATCAGCCATGAATGATTCAATTTGACGGCGAACGTCCGAAAATTGGGGCTGGGCGACAATGACTTGGCACAATTCCACAGTCTTCTGAACAATCGCTTCTTCGTTTGGAGATTTCCTATGCATATTTCTAATTAGCTCGTCGCCCTTAAGGGCGGGCGCAATCTGCCAGCAATCCGCGTTGTTCGCCAGTGAATAAATACGACAATCGTTAAATCGATGAATCGGTATGGCGGGAATTCGATGCGTGACTGCAAACGAACCGCAGAATACGCGGAACACGCGGAAGAAGAACTTTTTGCGAAGAATGTATTTTGATCTGACGGATGGCATCTTCAAAACCTCATTCTGCCTCTTCTTTCCGCGTATTCCGCGTGTTCCGCGTGTTCTGCGGTTCACCCAACTGCGGTTTCCAAGCTAAAACAAATCGATTCACTGACTTGCGCCTGATACCCATCTGTGACTTTCAAAATAAGCCTTCGACTGCGTTCATTCGTTCCGGACGGCGGTTTGCCCGCAAGCACGCGTTTGGCCTGCCCATTCTCATTTGACGAACCATCCGTCTTTCGGTCAATATCAATAACGGATGATACAATTTGGACAGAATTCGGCATTCCAGCGCCGGGCGGTTGGCGTGGAGGCTGCAAGCCATGGATAGCCTTGGCTCTCACCGTCCGCGGAACGTTGACTGGAAGCGCGCCGCCGGCCTGCTTTATGGAGACTGGGGCACCAGCAAAGCTTACGTCATTGGCATGGCGTTTGTGGTGGCGCAGTTTTCTTCATTTCCGATCGTTCTGGCTGTCTGTGCCCTGACCGGCATCGTTGGCTTCAATTACATCATTATCTGCAAGCATTTCCCTGACGGGGGCGGGGTTTACTCGGCGGCCCGCGAGCAAAGCCGTGTGCTGGCGGTGTTGGGGGCGCTGCTGTTGCTGGCCGATTTCATTGTTACCGCGTCGTTGAGCTGCTGGGATGCCATGCATTATTTCGGGGTTCCAAAGGAATACGTAAAAGTGGCGACGCTGGGATTGATCGTTTTTATCGGGTTCGTCAATTACTTCGGTCCCAAACACAGCGGCAGTTTCGCCATTTCGCTTGCGGTGCCGATGGTCATCGTAGTCATCATTATCATCGCTCTAGCCCTGCCGCATCTGACATTTACCCACATGGAGCCAACCCATTCATCCTTCGCGATCAATTGGGTGAGATTTGTCGATGTGATCCTGGCCTTGAGCGGTGTCGAGGCGATAGCGAATCTGACGGGGGTGATGAAATCCGACGAGGGTTCGGCTCCGGACCGTCCGGCTGTCGCTAAAACCGCGCGCAAAGCCATTGTGCCGGTGGCGATTGAAGTCGTTTTCGGAACCGCCCTGCTAGGGTGGGCCATGCTTTCGGTGCCCAAGGAACAGACCGACATCATGAAGGATCGCTACGAAGACATGATGCGGTTCTTGGGAGAGCACTATGGCGAACTGACATTTGGCCAGATTGGGATGGCACCCGGGGTTGCGCATCACTTGGGTCAGGGACTGGGAGTCATCATCGGCATCACTGTAGGTTTGTTGCTGCTCAGCGCGGTCAATACCGCCATTGGAGCGATGATCGGGCTGATGTATATGCTGGCCAAAGACCGGGAAATGCCCGCCGCCTTTACGAAGCTCAATTCACACGGTGTCCCATGGCTGCCTCTGGCGGCTGCCACTGTACTGCCCTTCGTGCTCGCGCTTATTTCCGCCGACTTGGATTCAATGGCTGACAAGTACGCCATTGGGGTGGTTGGCGCCATCACAGTGAACCTCGGCTCCTGCGCCTTCAATAGGAAGCTGAACCTCACCACTTTGGAGCGCACCGTCATGCTGGCGACCTTCGCAGTGCTCTTTGCCATTGAAATTACCATCGCCAACACCAAGCCCGCCGCTCTGTTCTTCGCGGTGTGCGTGGTGGGTTGCGGGTTCGGCCTGCGCTGGTGGGAGATGAAACGCGCCGGTCTTGAGACGGTTACGTTAAAGAAAGAGCTGGCCGCCGCAATGAGCCCCGAATCCCTGGCCAACCTACGAATTCAACTAAACCCGGGGCAGTCGATCATGGTGGCGGCCCGCGGCCTGACCCCTGTCTTGCGTTTTGCCCTCGAAGAAGCCCGCCTCCGCGGCGGCACTCTCTACGTGCTCTACGTCAAGGAACTGGCTGTGACCATGTCCGGCATCATGCGCAGCTCAGCGCGTCCCCGTTGGCAGGACGATCCCAAAGCCGCCGAAATCATGTACCCAATGCTTGAACTTGGACGGGAAAGCTCCGTGCAAGTGGTGCCACTCTTTTCCGAGAGCGCTGACACGGCGGCAACGATCCTGGATCTCTCCGCAACGATCGGCATCGACATTCTGGTTCTTGGAGTTCCTCACCGCAATGCGATGGTCAACCTGATGAAAGGCAACGTCGTCCGAGAAATCGTGCGCAACTTGCCTGAGAACATCCAGTTGCTAATTCACGGGTAGGAAGCGATGCCTCAGACTACTTCTTCTTAAGTTTATCGAGTTGAGAGATGAATGGCTTTGGCCCGCCGGCTTGGTAGCCAAGCTCGCCCACTTTCTTGCCTTCTCCGTTCAAGACAATGATCGTCGGATACCCTTCGATCTTATACTTCCGCACCAGTTCCTCGTTGGCCTTCTTCAATTCGGCGCTTTGTGCCTTCTTCCTCGGAAAATCAACTTCAACGAGAACCAGGTTCTTGGAGGCATAATCTGCGAAGTCCGGCGTTGAAAAGACCTCCTTATTCAACTTGATGCACCAACCGCACCAGTCCGAGCCTGAAAAATCGAGCATGACGAGCTTGTTTTCGGCTTTGGCTATTGCCAAGGCTTTAGGGGCATCGGTCATCCACTGCAACTCTGCCGCTTGGGACTGCATCATGGCCCACACAGCGAACAATGCGATTAATAGCTTTTTCATAAAATAATCTGCTTCATAATCGGATATTAGCGTCTTTAAGTCAAAACGATAATTCTCCATAATTTCACAAAAGGGAGCCAATGGCATTGAACGACAGAAAATCGAAAGACTCGGCAAAGACTTTTCCCAATCCTGTAAATCCTGTTAATCCTGTCAAATTGTTTTCAAAGCCCCCAACTCCTTCCAAAGCAGGGCGCTCATTCGCATTCCCTTTTCAAACGCATCCAGGCTGAATTTTTCATTCGGCGAATGCAGGTTGTCATCGGGTAAAGCCAGCCCCAGGAGGAGGCTGTCAGCGCGGAGTATCTTCTTGAACTGTGTCACGATGGGGATCGAGCCGCCATCGCGAATGAGAACCGGCTCGTGTCCGAAGGCCTGTTTCAAGGTTCTCAACGCGGCCTGAGCCATCGGATTGGATGGCGAGACCAGGTAAGGCTCGCCTCCGTGTCCGACGGTGAGACTCATGCGAACCGTCGGCGGGCAGAGCGCGCGCAGGCGCGAAAGGACAAGCTTGCGAATCTGCGACGGCCGCTGGTTTGGAACGAGCCGGAAGGTCAGCTTGGCTTTGGCCCAAGCTGGAACAATGGTCTTGCTGCCTTCGCCCTGGTAGCCGCTGGTCAAGCCGTTAATCTCGATGGTGGGACGCGCTCCGCGCTGTTCGTTATATGAAAACCCGGATTCGCCAAACAGTTTGGGAACGCCAAGATGCTTGCGATATTCGGCCTCGGTGCCAGGCAGGCGGGCAAATTCCTTGCGGTCTGCTTTGGATAACAGCTCGACGTCATCGTAAAAACCAGGGATGGCAACGCGTCCCTTCTTGTCGCGCAATTGGGCCAGAAGCTGGCAGAGTGCCATGGCCGGATTATCAACCGTGCCGCCGTAAAGGCCCGAGTGGAGATCTCGTGATGGGCCGCATAGGGTGATTTCCACCGCAAAAATGCCGCGCAATCCGCAGGTCAGGGCGGGGTAATCCAAGCCGGGCAAGCCGGTGTCAGAGATCACGACCGCCTGGCAGCGCAACTCATCGCGATGAGCTTTCAAGAACGTTTCCAAGCTGACGCTTCCAACCTCTTCTTCGCCTTCCAACACAAACGTCAAATCGCATGGGAGCTCGGTATTGGTTTTCAGATAGGCTTCGACCGCCTTCAAATGCGCGAAATTCTGCCCTTTATTGTCGCTGGCGCCCCGCCCGAAAAGCGAACGTCCCTCAATGCGCGGCTCAAAGGGAGGCGTTTTCCACAACTCGAACGGCTCCGCCGGTTGCACATCGTAATGCCCGTAAATGACGAACTGTGGTTTGCGTGAGGTTTTGGAGCGGGGCGTTTTCGCCACAACGATTGGATGTCCAGCCGTGGCATGAACGACGGCATCCAAGCCCATGTTGCGGCAATGATCAGTCAACCAATCAGCGCATCGGCGCACATCGTCCCGGCGCTCCGTTTGAGCCGATACGCTCGGTATGCGTATATACTCACACAGCTCGCGCACAAATCGATCCTGGTTGCCATCAAGATAATTCAAAACAGTTTGCACGCTCTTCATCGTAACCCATATCGAGTGAGTGGACAATACTGCTTTCGTGTCTTCGTGTGAGCCTTCCCAGGTTCATCCTCCGGTGAATATCCAATATCGAACAAGGAATATCCAATGATGAAGTAGGAGGGTTCGGGATATAAGCTGGTCGAGAGCGAACTATCGAGTCAAAGCGGGCGCGTTCGAACTTGTGACGGCGGGGGGCGTTTTGGCCTCGACGATCTTGAAAGTTCTGACCTCATATTTTCCTTCGCTGTTCAGAGCCTTGGATCCCTGCACCTTGTGATCGGGGGTGATGGCTTCAAATGTAACGACTTTGCCACCCTTGAAAATTTTGGTTTGCGGGGTGATCAACAGAACTTGTTTTTTTCCCCCTGCAAGGTCACTGACTTGGCGACAGCGTCCACGCTGGCGACAGTGCCTCGAAACGGCACGATCTGGGATTTTGTGGCTGCCACCGCATTCGTGGCTGCGGTTTCTGTTTTCTTTTCCTGGGCGAAGGCGGTCGTGATCGATGCTCCCGCGAGCGCCGCGATCAATGCGATTGAAATGAATAGTTTTTTCATAGTCTGCGTTATTACGATTTTGGCTAAAAGTGCCGTGAGCATGGTAGCAGAACCGGTTGGCATTTGACCACAATATTCTGGACATTCTCACAATAGTGTGGCATCTTGTTTCTTACATTGACGCCCGATCTAATGAGCAAGATGAATCACACAGAACCATTCGTTCCGCCGCGCATTCGCATCTTGGTCGTGGACGACGATCCCGACATTCTAAACGGCACAGCGCGTGTCTTGGAACAAAACGGTTACATTGTGGATAAGGCATCCAGCGGGGAAGATGCCATCCAATCTGTCCAAGTCCACCGTCCAGATCTGGTGCTGCTGGATTACAGCCTGCCGGGCATTGATGGCGCGGAGGTCTGCCGTCGGATCAAGAGCGATCCAACCTCGGAGCGTTGCGTTGTGCTCATCGTTTCGGCCAAGCGTATTCAGAGCGGCAAACAGACAGAGCTAATCGAGTCGGGCGCGAATGGCTATATCGGACGTCCCGTCAGCAACCGTGAACTGCTTGCGCGGGTATCATCCGAGATCGGCATCCTTCGACTGAGCAACTCGGTGCGCTTGCATGCCGAGGAATTGGAGAGAAGGAACCAAGCCGGTGGCCAGGCTCATTTCACATCCATCGACCTGATGAAAGACGCTGTGGAGGCCGTGGGTCGGCTGGAAACCACAAATCAGAAACTGAGCAGCGAGATCGCCGAACGCAAGCGGGCGGAGGAGGCTCAGGAAGAGGAGCGGAGCCGCCTGCAGAAAATCGCCAACCAGGTGCCCGGAGTCGTTTACCAGTATCGATTGCGCCCCGACGGCAGTTCCTGTTTCCCCTTCGCCAGTGGAGCGATCCGTCAGGTGTATCGGCTCAGCCCGGAGGAAGTCTGTGAGGATGCGTCCAAAGTATTTGCCATTCTTCACCCCGAAGACCGCGAAGGCGTTGTCGCCTCCATTCAGAAATCGGCGCAAGACTTGACCCTGTGGAGTCAGGAGTATCGGGTGAAGTTTGACGATGGCACGGTGCGCTGGCTGCTTGGCAATGCGCTGCCACAGCGCGAAGCCGATGGCTCCACACTCTGGCACGGCTTCATCACCGACATCACCTTGCACAAACAGGCGGAGGAGGCGCTCAGGGCGAGCGAGGCATTCAACATCTCGATCCTCAACTCCATAACCGCACAAATCGCCGTGCTGGACCGTAACGGGGTAATCCAGGCGGTCAATGAACCTTGGCGGCGTTTTGCTTTGGAAAACAGCGCTGTGCCCGGCAAGCCCGCGCCGCATACCGAAATCGGCACCAATTACCTGCAGGTCTGCCGACCTGGCACCGGCTCCATTTCAGAGGATGCAATGAACACCATCGCGGGCATCCAGGCCGTGTTGAAGGGCCGGTCGCCCAGCTTCAGCATGGAATACCCCTGCCATTCACCGCAGCAACGGCGATGGTTCAGCATGACCACCACCCCTCTGAACCAGGATGGTTTGGGCGTGGTGATCTCGCATGTGGACATCACCGAACGCAAACTGGCGGATGAGGCGCTACGCGAAAGCGAAATCCGCCTGCGTACCATCACCGATTCAGCTTACGATGCCATCTTGATGATGGATCCTGAAGGTTTGGTGTCCTATTGGAATCCTGCTGCCGAGCGCATTTTCGGTTACTCAAGAACCGAAGCCATCGGCCTGAAGATGCATTCGCTTATCGCACCCTCGCGATATCACGCAGAACACAACACCGCCTTTCCGGAGTTTCTGCGCACGGGGCATGGAGGCGCCGTGGGTAAAACACTGGATCTGGAGGCGCGGCGAAAGGATGGGAAGGAAATCTCGGTGCAGATTTCGCTTTCAGCGATTGAACTGAGCGGCACCTGGCATGCGGTGGCGGTTATCCGAGACATCACGGAGCGCAAGCAGTCCGAGATCGAACATGCGGCGATTATTGAGACCGCCCTTGACGGGTTCTACATGGCGGACCTTGAGGGCCGGATTCTCGAAGTGAACAATACCTACTGCCAGATGAGCGGTTACTCGCGCGCAGAGTTACAGCAGATGCGCATCGCAGACATTGAAGCTGCGGAGACTTCCAAGGAAACCGCTGGACACATCGCGAAGATCATGACCCAAGGCCAGGATCACTTCGAGACCCAACACCGCCGCAAAGACGGGAGCGTCTTCCATGTGGCGGCAAGTGTGCAATTTTCCAGTGTTCGGGGCGGCATTCTCATCGCCTTCATGCAGGACATCACCGAGCGCAAGTTGGTGGAGGTGAACAAAGAACACAGACTGCGGCGCCAGCAGGGCATCAGCCAGTTGCAGCAGACCCTCCTGCACCAAGCTCCGCTGGAACATAAACTGCGGATGTTTACCGACGCCGTCGTTCGCCTGTTCGACGCCGATTTCTGCCGCATTTGGCTCATTCGGCCAGGAGATCTGTGTGAGCGGGGCTGCATTCATGCCGAGGCGCAAGATGGACCGCACGTATGTCGCCAGCGTGGTCGGTGTTTGCATCTGCTGGCGAGTTCTGGTCGCTACACCCACATCAATGGCCGGGTTCATCAGCGTGTTCCATTTGGGTGTTACAAAATGGGGCGACTCGCATCGGGCGAAGCTCCGAAGTTCATCTGCAACGATCTCCCCAATGAGCCGCTCATACACGATCATGCTTGGGCTCTGGGCTTGGGACTCGTGTCGTTTGCCGGCTACCAACTCCGGGCGCCGGGTCAAGAAACCATGGGCGTTCTGGCCCTCTTCTCCAAACATCCGATCTCCGTCGGTGACGATGCCATGTTGGAGGGACTCGGAAGCACGGTGGCGCTTTTGGTCAAGCAATCCGTTGCCGAAGAAGATCTGCAGCGTTCGGAGACGAAGTTCCGCACGCTTTTCGGCTCAACTGGTGACGCCGTGCTGCTGCTGGACGAAAATGAGATCTTCGACTGCAACCGCGCGGCTCTCCAAATGCTGGGCTGCGCCAGCCGGGAGGAGCTCTGCTCGAAACATCCCGGTGACCTTTCCCCGCCGCAGCAGCCGTGCGGTGGGGATTCCATGACCTTGGCGCGGGAGCGGATCGCAGTGGCAATGGACATGGGGAGCTTGCGTTTCGAGTGGGTGCATCGGCGAGTGGACATTGGCACGACATTTCCTGTCGAAGTGGTGCTCACTTCCATGCGACTGGATGGAAAACCGGTTCTTCAGGCGGTGATGCGCGACATCTTCGAGCGCAAGCAGGTGGAGTTGGCGCTGCAAACAGCCAAGGAAGCCGCCGAAGCCGCCACTCGGGCAAAGAGCGAGTTTCTGGCCAACATGAGCCACGAAATCCGCACACCCATGAACGCCATCATCGGCATGGGCCACCTGGTTCAGGATACCCCTCTCAACCCCAAGCAACAGGGCTATGTCAAGAGCATCAACCAAGCCGCGCGATCTCTCTTGGGGATTATTAACGATATCCTTGATTTCTCGAAGATCGAGGCTGGAAAACTGGATCTCGAAACGACTGACTTTGCCTTGGAGGATGTCCTCAGCAAGGTCTTGAACCTGATCGCTGGGCAAGCCGAAGGAAAACAACTCCAACTGCATAGCCTTATCTCCGAAGATGTGCCAACGCAGCTCTTGGGGGACCCACTGCGACTGATGCAGATACTGAATAACCTGATGAGCAACGCGGTGAAATTCACCACTGCAGGAGATATTTCCCTGTCCGTCAAAGTCATGGACGATGCCTCTCCGGTGCCCTGTGGGGCAGGTCTCCGACCTGCCAGTTCGAGGGGCCTCCGGCCCCTCGACCAGAACAAGCCCACGGAGTCTGAGACTCCTGACACTGGCAGGTCAGAGACCTGCCCCACAATACCAGAGCGGCCAACCATTCAGCTTGAGTTCTCGGTGAAAGACACTGGCATAGGACTATCAACGCAAGAGCAGGCCAAGCTCTTTCAAGCGTTTACTCAAGCCGACGCCACCATCACTCGGCATTATGGCGGCACTAGCCCGTAGAAAACCGGCCCGTTTCCAGCCTCAGAAGATTCCCACTTTTTGGAACCAAAGTTGAACATTTCTTGAACTATTGTTAGGGAAAGCAT
>CAIUEN010000445.1 GCA_903898185.1 uncultured Verrucomicrobiales bacterium | reverse complement strand
TGCGCACGAAGTTTCCAACTCCCTGCGGAGCCAGAGGCACCGCAACTGGCAGGCCGGAGGCCTGCCCCACATAATGAGAATTGCTGTGCTGCCCCAAGCCGCCTTGACATCAAAGGAAGAAACATTCATAAAACAGGAAGTGAAACTCGGAAAAAACCTTCGCCGTCTTTTGTGTTTGCAGAAATCGCGCCAGGAAAACTATTGGGGTTCCGCTTTCTGCCGCAGCCATACCTGCTCGTTTTGGCGCTGCCATACCATAAGCAATGTCAGCACCCATCGTCTCCTTGACAATAATGTTTTTTGCGGACAAATGGGAAACTCTGGTCCGCGACAGCCTTTTTTTCTGCTCCTGCCGCTCCTTGCTCAATGGCTTGGTTGGACTGCGGGCAAGAAGCCCAAGGCTGATTCTCAAAACGATCAAAACCATTCTCAAAGAATATCCATATTGGATCAATATTCTGCGCTTACCTCTGTTTATTTTCCGTGAAACTTGGGTTTCCCTTTTCCCGCCCAAGCTGCATCCCGCTCGATAATAGCGCGACACGTCTCAATGAAACTCGGCTTTTGGAATTTTTATCCTTTCTACAACGGCAATCGGATGTTCACCGACAGCTATTCGCCAATCGGGGATGACCTTGCCTACTCGACTGTTTATCTCGGAAAGCGTTTGCGCGCCTTGGGCCATCAACCGGCCACGCTGGACATGGAGGATCTGGCAAGTTTTGATGCTGCCATTTTCTTTGATCACCCCACCTTTCTTAATCCCAAGTTCCGAAGACTGCGCGCTTTGGACACCAAACTTTACCTTTTTCTGGCAGAAAACGCTGCCATGCGCCCAGACAATTATTGGCGGTCTAATCACGCGCCTTTCGAGAAGGTTTTTACCTGGAATCCGCAATGGGTGGATAACAAGAAATACTTCAAGTCTTTTTTGACTCTAAGAATCCCCGATAATTTTCGAATCAACCCCGAGGAAAAGCTGAAGTTTTGCGTCACCATCGCCAGCCAGAAATACAGCTCTCATCCCAAGGAAATCTATTCTGAACGCGTCCGGATCATTCGTTGGTTTGAAAGGGAACATCCATCCGAGTTTGACCTTTATGGCACTTGTTGGGACCGGCTTTATTTTACCGGAAAACTCGCTCGACTGAACCTGCTGCTGGAACGAGTTTATCGAGCGTTTCCAAAATCGTTCCATTGCAGGCGATTTCCGTCTCATCGCGGCACGGTCAACAGCAAGAATGCGACAATGCGCCACTACAAGTTCGCCGTTTGCTATGAAAACAGCGTTTTTCCCGGCTACGTGAGCGAGAAGATTTTCGATGGATTATTCGCTGGTTGCATTCCTATTTATCTGGGAGCGCCGGACATTACCGATTACATTCCACCCGATGTATTCATCGACCGTCGGAATTTCAATAGCAACGAAGAGCTTTACAGGTATTTAGTAAACATGCCCCAAGCGGAATATGAACGTTATTTAGATGAGATCGAATCGTTCGTCAGAGGCGAACAAATCAAGCCCTTCGGTCCGGAAAGTCTGACCAACCTCATTCTTAAACAAATCGTGGAATCAAAATAGGCCGTCAAATTGCGAGCGCTTTGGAGAGATTTAGAACACAACAAACCGTTAGCGGGTCAGCCGTTTGTCCCAAGCGCTAACACATTCTTTAAGAATGTCCGTTAGCGACTTGGTCAGGCACCATCCAGGATAGTGCGCTTTGACCTTAGCGAGGTCCGAGATGTAGCAGATGTGATCTCCCTGACGGACTGTTTCAACACAGGTTGTTTTTTGAGGACAGGCGGTGATGACCTCCACCTGCGTAAATGCTTCCATTAAGGAAACGCTGTTGACCCGGCCACCGCCCAGATTGTAAACCTCAGCCACTCGGGGAGCCGCAACGAAACGGTGAATGGACTCAGCGACATCCGCCGAATGGATGTTATCTCGCACCTGTTTGGCCTTGTAGCCAAATATGTTATAGATTCGCTGCTCAAGATTGCATTTGACCAAATAGCTCAAAAAGCCGTGCAATTCCACTCCGCTGTGCAGCGGTCCCGTCAGACACCCACAGCGCAGGCAGCAGGTGGGCATGCCGAAATAGCGTCCATATTCCTGTACCAATATGTCCGCAGCCACCTTGCTTGCCCCGAAGAGCGAATGCTTGGACTGATCGATAGTCATGGATTCAGAAATGCCGTTGGCGCAAGCCGCATCCGCATAGTCCCATCGTGTTGGCAGTTCTTTGAGAGCGATCCGATTGGGCGCATCGCCGTAAACCTTGTTGGTCGAAAGGTGGACGAAACAGATTTGAGTGCTGACACGCCGGGTAGCTTCCAGAAGATTGAGTGTGCCATTTGCGTTGACATCAAAATCATCAAACGGTCGTTTAGCTGCCAAGTCGTGGCTGGGTTGGGCGGCGCAATGCACCACGGCATCGGGTTGTGTCTCTTTGAGCAAAGCCAGCACCGCGTTGCGATCTCGAATATCGAGATGATGATGTTGAAAACACTTGAGCTCGGCGGATAACCGCCTTTGGTTCCAGCTTGTGTCGCCTTCCGGGCCAAAGAAATCGGCTCGCATATTGTTATCAACACCTTGAACGCTCCATCCACGTTGATGGAATAACTCGGTAACGGCCGAACCAATCAATCCGCTGCTACCCGTAACCAAAACTGTTTTCATTCACGCAAAAGCTAGAAGCTGGGGGCGAGTTGGCAAATCTTTTCAGGAAATCCACGCTAATTTTCCCAGCGAACCGCTGTTCCAAGTGAGCGCACATCATCGGACCTGCTTTGATCAATACAGCAATAACTTCTTGCAGGTTTCTTCACAACTCCTTCGCTCATCCTTGACATCAGAACGATCTGCCCCGATAAGACAGGCATTGAAATTGTGGCGCACCAGCATTCTTTTGTCCATTGCCGGCCTGGCCGGGGGCTTGGGCAATTTTGCATTCCAGGGAATGATCGCGCGCCATCTTGAAAAATCTGAATGGGGATACGTTTCCAGCACGCTTGCCTTCGTTAGTTTCTTGGGTCTTCCCTTGGCCATCGTTAGCACCGCTCTCGTACACTATATTGCCCATTTTCAGGCCGCCAATGACGAAGCCCGATTACAGGGACTCTTGGCAGGGTCTCGTAATTTCCTTCTCAAAATCACATTTGCCGTCTCATTGCTTGCTGCCTTGTTGCTGCACCCCTTGAGCCAGTTTTTCCATTTCCCCAGGTCAAGCTTGATGCTGGTGGCTTTTTCCTGCGTGCTGTTGGGTCTATGGTCCGGCTTCGCGACAACTCTTTTTCAGGGCATGGCTTGGTTTAAGCGCATGGCACTGGTTGGACTGGTGGCGGTCGCCATGCGTCTGGCTTTTGGCTGGATCATGACCAGCAAATATCCTACGGCGGAAATGGCCGTCTCCGCCACCACCTTTTCCCTGCTGGCCAACCTGGCCTTGTTTTACTGGTGGAAAGACATCTTCAAAGGAGGTGTCCAAATTTCCCCTTGGAACGCTGAGTTTTTCAATTACCTTCTAATCACCACCGCGTTTGTCGGGGGCACCTACTTTTTTACCCAAGGCGATTTACTGGTCGCTCAACGTTACTTTGGCAATAATATGGGTTCTTACACTGCCGCCGGACTCTTGGGACGGGCGCTCACCATGGTAGTTGCGCCTTTTCTTACGGTTCTTTTTACTTCGCGCTCAGGCCACAAAAGCGGCCAGGCTGTCATAGATCAGAAAATCCTGTTGGTACTGTATGCTGCTGGGCTGACTTTGGGATCTCTGGTTCTAATCCTCTTTAGGGAGCTTTTGGTGAAGTTGATCTTTGGCAAGACCGATCCGCAAGCTGCTCAAATGGTTGGGCCTTTCGGAGTAACCATGGTCTTTATCGGTTTGATCCAAGCCATCGGCACTTGGGCTCTGGCCAGCCGCAGGCACAAACTCACCATTCTCTATGGCGCGCTGGGAGTGGCTTACTGGTTGGGCCTGCTGGCCATAGGCAAAGAGCCAAACCAACTGTTGACCGTGATGCCAATTGGAGGCGGTGTGGCTTTTGTCATTCTCGGTGCGGCCTGGCTGCTGCCCCTTCGCCGCGAATCTCAAGAGTATCCGTCTTGCTAACCCGTCTGGGGGGTGTGTGACCGGAAAGTAACCTTGTGGGGCAGACCTCTGGTCTGCCGGTTGAATGGGTCTCTGACCCATCGAATCCGCATCTCCCCAGAGCCAATCCACGGAGTCAGAGACGAATGGCGCTTAAGTTGGACAAAGTG
>CAIUEN010000444.1 GCA_903898185.1 uncultured Verrucomicrobiales bacterium | reverse complement strand
CTTGTAATCAAATAATCCGAGGCTTTATTAAGCACGGAAAATGAGGCTTGATTGAAAAACAAGCAATCCATCAATTAGCGTGAATCAATCGCCATCAAATATCGCGCTCGCTCTCACACGGTTTCGGAAAACTTAAATTAAGCGAGGCAGTCAAGACCATTTGGGATTACCGCAAGGCCAGTGGCAATTTGGCGGGAACGATAGACCTGATGTTAACCTACGTGGAAAAAGGCACCGAGTTCACCCGGCAATTTGGTGACATCAACGAGCCCTTTTACAACAGCTTGGAATCCGTGTTTGATGACATGGCTCAACTGCTTCTGCACGAAGGCGTGGATTTCTATCCACTCTTTCAGGAGCGAATTCAGCACCTGACCACCCACGCCAAGTTTATCGGTTGGGGCTATGGCGATTTCTTGTCGAGAAAAATGTGCGCGACAGAAAAATGTGCGCTTGGCGTGATTGTGTATTGAGGCTACGTTTAAGGCATGAACGATCGCATTGAAATTAATCCTCGTGTTTGTGGAGGTCGGCCCGTAATCAAAGGCACGCGCATACCTGTGGAAGTCATCCTTGGCCAGCTTGCCGAGGGTGAATCTTGGGACGCTCTGCTTGATGGCTACCCGCAACTGATCCGCGCCGACATCCAAGCTGCCTTGCGATTTGCGGAGGCCAGCGTGGTCAACTCGGAAATTACTGAACTGGTTCCTGTCTAAGCCGCCGTGCGCCTCTTTGTTGACCAGATGTTCCGAGTAGAACTGGCCGAGCAACTGCAAAGGCTGGGCCATGACGTCGTACGGGCCAGCGAAGTCGGACTGAGTCGGGCCGATGACGCGGATATTCTCACCCTCGCCATCGTTGACAATCGCATCCTCGTTACCTTGGATGGACATTTTGGTGACTGGGCTGTCCTGCCGTTGCGCGCGCATCCTGGAGTAATCCGCGTGAAAGTTCACCCCACCAGCACCGAGAATGTGATCCGGGTTTTGGTGCCACTGCTTGATGACAATGCCCCATTACGATTTTCCAATCACCTGGTTATTGCTTCACCCACACGCGTCCGCTGGATTGACACCGCCGGAAGATCTGCGGAACCAACCTAAATCCGACAGTTCCGTTTCCGTTTCAGAAGGCACAACAGCACCACCATGGCAATTGCCCCGACTCCTGATATGGCTGGTTCTGGAACCGCCGCGACATCCACAGTCATCGTCATTCCCCACCCGCTCAGGGTTCCGATACCCAGCGAAGAGTCGTCAGCGACAAACAATGTCCAATCTCCGTTTGGATTCATGTTATGAAAAGAGGCCAACATCGCGGTTCGATCTGTCAGATCGGTTACCGAACTCGGATCCACGTTCCTTCCATCCGGTTGCCATGTTCCCGTCAGGGGTGCAGGACAAGAAAGTAACCAAGACATGGCACGATTTTTGTATCAGGCGGCCTTTTTCATTTCTGCCGGGAAAAATCCTTGCTGCCGCCAATAGCTCTCAAAATCGCCGTTCATCAGTGCGCAGCGTACAGCCAGCACATTGTCTGCCCCGCTCAGCGACCAGAGCATGCCCGATTGTTTGACCCGTTGCCCAATAACCGTCTTGCATCCCGCCTCAACTACTCCCGAACCAATGAAGTATCCATTGGCACGGAAGGTCCCATAGAGCATTCGGCTTTGGTTGTTTTCAAAATACCCAATTTCTTTGAGAGTTTCTTTGCCCTCGCCCACCAATTGGCTCAGCCAGCCTTTGGCTTCAGCGATGAGTGCCCCCACTTGATCCACCTCCAAGTAAGCCTGCCAGCGGTAGCGATACTCTTTGGCCTGCTGCGTCCCTTTGCCAAAAATCGCTTCGCTCAGAGAACTCAGATGTTCGCAAGCGTGAAAGAAATCTACAATATGCACGGCAAATGGGAAACAAGTCCGAGCTATTTCCCAAATCCAAGCTGCCCCATCTCCCAGCATTACCACGATGGAGGCAAAAGCCATCCCTCGACGCAACGCTTCGGCGCGGATCAGAGGGCCAAAGTCCTTGGCGCAGGCAAAGCTTGAAATGTAAGTCGTCGAGTCTGGATCGCGCATCGCACGTCCCTCTTCATCGGTGGTTTGTTGAGTAAAGACGCAGCCCAGTTTGGCTTCTCGCGTTTTGGAGGAGCCATCCTCCTGCTTACCCGCTCGCCCCTGCACCTCCTCTGCCACCATAGGCACGCCGGTGCCATCGACGCTGACGTATAAAACATCGACTGGCTTGACCGGTTGAACCGGAACACACTGACGAGCGTGAGTCTCAATGGAGTCGGCCTTCAAGTTAATCATGCGCTGAATCTCTCGCCCATCGACTTGCAAATCCGCGTAGGCTTTCAAGTCGGCGCTGGCCGCTTCATAGCCCGAAGACATGGCCCCAGCCCGGCACATGAGTTTGGCCATTCCGGGGGAGTAGCCGTTGATTAAACCCAACGCGTCATCCAAAGGAAAACGGCCCTGCCCCTGTAATTCTTCCCCAACAGCCCCCCGGTAGAAGTAGGAACGATTCAAACGAATCGTTCCCAACACGGTTTGAACTTCTTTAAGGCGTTTTGGGTGGCATTTCTCGCCGGGCTCAGATTCATCGCCCGGGATGTCCAAGCCGGGATCTTGCAACAACTGCTCCAGAAGGCGACACCCGTCTTTGTGCAGAGCGATGCGCAATCCCTGATCTATCCAAGCCCCCGAACCGGCTGTGCCACTGCGCAATTGTTCCCTGGCTAAAGCCAAGAACGCTTGGGTTTCTTGAAGCTGGTCGCTTTGGAAATCAAAGTCCTTCTTTTTGATCTCCGGCTGGGCGTCTTGCAAGCGGCCCATCTCTTCGGTGATTTGGGCGTAGCGGTCGGCTAGCTTCTTAAATTCTTCATGCCCTAGCCATACTTTCGCATTTAAGAGCATGAATCCTGCATATTTCACTGCTGATTGTGTTTATCTATGCTACATGAAAGAATGGTTGGAAACCAACGCTCCAACTCAAACACCCGCGCAGCCCGGCGTTGTTCCG
>CAIUEN010000443.1 GCA_903898185.1 uncultured Verrucomicrobiales bacterium | reverse complement strand
GCTGAGCCTGGAGAGCTTTTGCAATGCGTAGGGGCCAAACCATGCCCAAGAACGCTCAACGGATTCCCTGTGTCATCAGGGCAAGTTCTGACGGGGTCGCCCGGAGCGAAAAAGATGCACGCCGGTAAATATGGGGAATCGACCCCATTGCGACAACGGGGAGGGTGGTGGCTTTCATGCCACCCCCTTACCCTCTACTTTCCTGTCACGCACACCTTGGTATTGACGTTTGGCCTTTACTAGATACAAGTGTCTTTACCATATTTAACATGTAAGGCTTTTTTTGCGAAAAGTCAAATCCGGCAGACAATTTTTAAAAGTATGACATATCCCAATCAAAATCGGTTCTTGCTTGAGGGTGCTGCTTTTGGCAAAAATCACCCATGAGCAAACGCCAGATCATTTTGACCAATGAGGTCGCCCAACTGGTCGAAACCCAGGTCGCTTCCGGCCGGTATGCGGATTTCTCCTCGGCCCTGCAAGATGCGGCCTGGCATTTCTTCGTCGGGCCGCCTTCGCCTTTTGAGGAATACGGCGTGACGCCCAAGGAAGTTGCAAGCTCTGCCCAGAAAGACCTCGACCTCATCCGCCACGCGCGCAAAACCGGGGCACTCAAGCCTTGGAAACCCTGATATTCCAACTCTCTTCGTTTGAGCGCGCGTTCCGCCGGCTGACGCCGACACAACAGGCAGCAGTGAATGCGGTGTTGCAGCAATCGGGTGAATCATTTGGCCACCCCCATCGGCACGCGGGCCTCGGCTTGCGACCATTCGGGCGCTACTTGAATGTCGGGCAGGATTGGGTCTGCGTGTGCTATTCCTTGTGGATCAAGGCAATTTCTTCCTCGTCACGGTGGGTAACCACGACCACATCCGCAGCTACATCAAGAACAATCGCTGAAGCGATGGAACCAGTGTGGGACAGCGCGTATGCTTAGTGAATTGCAAGTGATTGATGGTTAGCTGCTTAATCAGCTTTATGAAAAACATCACCCACAACTTTGCGATTGTGCAAAGACTCCCCTGCATTACGGTGTTTTTCACGAGTTTTAATCAGTATTTTGGGGTGTTTCTGCTTCTTCATGCATACGCGCTGAGTGTGGGACTTGCTTGGAAATATTCCGTTGCCTAAGAGCGTATCCATCTGGTAAATTCAGGTTGTGCTAGCAATACCCGAATTCAATGCGTTTGAGCGGGGGGTTGCCCCCGTAATGCAGATTGTCCTGCCGGAGAAGACGGAAGCTGTCCTGAGCTTCCGCGCTGCCCCGGACATTCAGGCCCGTATTGAGGAACTGGCGGCTAGGTCCACTGAAGGCCAGCTTTCGGAAGACGAAAAGGCCGAGTACACGGGCTACGTGAGGGCGAACAAATTTGTCGCCACCTTGCAGCGATTGGCCCGTCACTTGGGCGAAGTTCGTTCTTGATGAATGAGGCGACAAGAAATCAAGTCCGTGAACGATCTGCCCACCGTTTTGTTATTTCGCCCTTTCAAGGCTTTTGCGCGTCTTATCCCTTATCCAATGCGTTGTCTTGGGCTGTAATAGTGTGCCCGTTCAGGCTAAAACCGGGACTGAAAATAATCTCTTTTACAACAAATAAAGTGAACGACCTTACACCGTTTACAGTAAGGCCGAACGGAATGATGATGAATATCCAATATCCAAGGGCAAAGCGATCTGTATATCTGACTCTCTTCCCTTTTTCCTTGGACATTCCTTGTTGGATCCCGAATACGGATGCTTATTTGGATGACAAAACGTAACAAAGGGCGGGGCAACGGGGCGAGGGCGTCGGACGTTGGAATCGAAACCAAGAAGTTGTCGGCGCAATGCAACGGCTCTCCTGGCGAGAGCAAGCGTGTGGCGTGTCAAAAAAGAGAGTTTTTGGCAATGGAATCATTTTCTGTGTTGACACGAACCTTTAATGGATGCCGATGGTTCCCACGACTCATAACATGGTAAATCGCACCCGGATATTCGATTCGTAACGGTCTCGGCATGCCAATAACCATGCAAAATCTGCATCTCAATGTCCATAGTGAGGATGACACTTGCAGCAATTCTCATTTTGAGCAAGGAAGGGGAAAAATGCTGATCTGCCAGCGCACGAAGTTTTCGATTCCCTGCGGAGCCAGAGGCACCGCACAGTCAGCACAACTAATCACTGCACCTCGATAACGAGGTGCTGGCAGACCAGAGGTCTGCCCCACATAATGAGAATTGCTGTCGGTCCCTTGACTGATATCACAGGTGATGTCATTATTGAGGTATTGGATATTGTGCAAGACACCAATGTTTTTGTGGCCGCGTTGCTCAGTCTTGAGGGGGCGAGCGCCAGAGTATTGGATCGATGTCTTGCAGGTGAGGATCAAGCTTTTATGGGTGCGGCCCTGTTTGCAGAATATGAAGAACTGATACAACGGGAAATGTTGTGGGAAGGGGCTCAGGTCACATTGGCTGAGCGCGAATCGATATTGGATGATTTCTGCGCGGCTGCGGCATGGCAACGGGTCTATTTTCGCTGGCGACCCAACTTGCCGGACGAAAATGACGACCATGTGTTGGAGTTGGCGATTGCGGCAGGCGTTGAACATCTTGTTACCCACAACACGCGGGACTTTGCGCGGGGTGAATTGAAGTTTTCGATTCCTCGCGTGGTGACGCCCGCGCAACATTTGGAATATATAACATGAAAACCATCCCCTATCGTTGTGACGAAACTCGCCACAAAGCGCTGCTTGGAGCCGCTCGGTCCAGCGGCATGAGCGTGCAGCGGCTATTCGACAATTTCGTCACACACATCATCGCAGATCGTCAGTCGGAAGCTCGATTTCTGGCCCGTCAGGCCCGAGGCAACCCTGTCCGGGGACGGAAATTGCTTGCTGAAATTCGAAGTCGATTCACGCAATAAGCATGCATTTGCCAGCCTGTTTTCTGGCAACCTTCGCCCAGCGTGGAAACAAACCTCAGGCGGTCGGCGTCATCGCGAGAAATGTTCTGTCGCTGGTTCACAGGGGGTGTGTGACCGGAAAGTAACCTTGTGGGGCAGACCTCTGGTCTGCCGGTTGAATGGGTCTCTGACCCATCGAATCCGCATCTCCCCAGAGCCAATCCACGGAGTCAGAGACGAATGGCGCTTAAGTTGGACAAAGTG
>CAIUEN010000442.1 GCA_903898185.1 uncultured Verrucomicrobiales bacterium | reverse complement strand
GGCAGCAACGACGTAACAGTGAAAAGCACAAGATCAAATGGAAATTCACATGTCAAGATGCCGATAGAAAACTTGGCCATCATTATATAACGTAATTAAATAGTTATTGTACTAGGGTGACCGCTCTGGATGGTCTCCTCCAACCATTTCTGGTAGCGAGCGTGATCCCCCGCGTCTTCACGATGGGCATAGACGAGTACATTTACGTTGGGCAGAATCATGCTCCCAGTTCCATCAGAGTGAGCAACGCGGCAGAGTTGTCCAAATCAACTCCGGAGCGAAGCCCCTGCCCACCGACGGTGGTCAGTCGAAGCAACGGTTGCCCGGCAACGGTCGGCTTGGGCGTGATTCTGTCGCGCAACGTCTCCTCAATGAACTGCGACAAGTCGCAGCCTTTTTCTTGAGCCAGCTTGGTGGCTTGCTCGATCACAACCTCATCAAGTCTAATCGTCGTCTGCATACAGTTCGGTTTACCTGAACCGCCCGGTTTTGCGAGAGCATTTTTCGGGGTGTCGCTGCGCAACAAGGCTGCGCAATCACTTCTATTGGGTCATCGAAACATCTTCGGCCAACCTGGTGACCGGAATGAGCCAGATGGAGGAAAGGCGGGGGGAAACGCAGGCTGATCACCAGCAGATCCGGCGCGGTTGGCGCTTGGGGGATGATCAATTCCGAAAGGAGCTGCTTGGCGTTGGCAAGTCGGCTGGTGGCAGCCACTACAAATCGAAACGCCAAGAGCGTGACCAGGAGGGAACCTACACACGTCGAAGAAACCCAGACGATAACGAAACGGGGGGAACGCTGGGATAGACAGAACGCATGTGGCTGCTCCGAAGAGGACCGCCATCACGCTGTGAAACCACTAACCGGAAAGCCGTATGCGGGAGAACCGCCTGTCCGGTTTGGAGGGAGGGATGCGGTCAATCCTGCATCCCTACCCTTATTTCAAAGCGTACATTGTTTCTTGATTATCTCACTGTAGATTCGTATTGTGTTGGCATGAAATTATCGCTTCGAGGAGAATATGCGCTCCGGGCCTTGGTCGCCCTGGGTGAGGCCGCGCCCGGGGATATTGTTCCCATTCACCTTGTTTCCGAGCAACAGCAGATTCCCAAGCGGTTTCTGGAGCAGATTCTCAATGATTTACGTTCCGGCGGGTTTGTCGAGAGCAAGCGCGGAATTGCCGGTGGTTACCGGCTGAGCCGCACGGCCAAAGATTTGCCGCTCTTGGATATCATCCAGCACGTTGAAGGCATTTTGAGTCCAAGCGAATCGATCCGACAGCCCCGGCTCCGTCCCGGCGCGCGCGAGGCCCAACAGGCGATCAATGGGATTATGAACGAGCTGACCAAGGCGATGGAAAAGACGCTGGACCGTTTCACCCTTGACGACCTCTGTGAGCGCACCCGCCAGGCACGGCAGGCTGATGCGCCGGATTACGCGATTTGATGAATTTTCTCAATCGCCAGCGCGACGAAGCTGAATTGGATGACCTATTGTCATCGCGCAAAGTTGAACAGGAAGTCTTGGACAACCTTGATGGCAAATGCCCTCACGTCATGATATGAATCCTTGAGTTCAAGAGGACTTCGTACCATCAACGCCTCCAAACGATTCACGATTCACGATTCACGATTTACGATTCAACAATTCAACAATTCAACGAAAACACCATGCTCAAAAATGCCTGTACAGTTGCAACGACGCTTGTGACCGTCTGGCTCCTGCTGTTGGCGTCTCATTGTAACGGAGCGGCGGAGTCGGCGGGACGCTATTGCGTCGATGTCTGGAGCACGCGTGAGGGCTTTCCTCAAAGCTCGGTTATCACCATGATTCAAACCCATGACGGCTATCTCTGGCTGGGCACCCTCAATGGCTTGGTGAGATTCGATGGTCTGCATTTCACCGTCTATGATGAGAGCAACACCCAGGGGCTGAACAGCAGCCAGATCGTCAAACTCTTCGAAGACAGTCGTGAAAATCTTTGGGTTGGAACCGAAACGGCAGGCGCGGCGTTAATTCGGAATGGACAGGTGATCGCTCTTGGAATCGGACGCGGCAGCCGCGATGGCCGACTGGTGACCGTGTGCGAAGACACTAACGGAGCCGTCTGGCTGGCGACAGCCGATGGACGGATGTTCCGTCATCTCAATGGTGAAGTGCGCGAATGCAACGTCCGCTGTCGAGCGTTGATTTCGGAAATTTCCGGCCAACTCTGGCGCGCAAACGACCGTGGGGGGCTGTTTGCTGTTGACCTTCAAACCGGCGCTGATAAGACAGCCACGCCCGTAGCGCAGTTTGGCAGGCTCGACTACCTCCTGGCATCCAAGAGTGGCGGCCAGTGGCGCATTGCCGACGGCGCCATTCAGAAGTGGGCCAATGGCCAGATGACGCGCTCGCTGGGAGCTTATCCTTGGCCCTCAAGTGTGAAGGTTTCGAGCGCGTGCGAAGATTGGGGCGGCAACCTGGTGGTTGGCACCCTTGGCTCGGGACTCTATTGGTTCGACGCCCAAGGAAAAGCCACCTGCCTTTCCACCAATGACGGACTCTCCAGCAATTACATTTTGTCGATGCGCGCCGATGATTCGCGCAGCCTCTGGGTCGGAACCGACGGGCGCGGTTTAAACCGTGTGCGAATCCGGCTTTTCAAAACTCTCGAAGCTTCCTCTGGACTGACAGTCAGATCGGTGTGCGAAGATGATCGCGGCAGGTTATGGTTTACCTCGGATGGCTTGGGGGTCGCCTGTTTGGCCGATGGCGTCATTTCGACCAACAACTCGGTCTATGGCCGAATGCAGAACCACAATGTTCGAGCCATTCTTACGGATTCCCGGCAAAAAGTCTGGCTCTCCACGTTCGGCCTTGGTGTGTTTGTCTTACAGAACGATCTTTTTGTGCCCTCCGGCGCCGGGGCCATCCCATCCGAGGTCACCGCGATCATGCAGGACCGCGCCGGACGCTTATGGGCTGGCACTCAGGGCGGGCTCGCATTCTGGGATGATCGCGCTTGGAAACTTTTTACAACCAACGACGGTCTCTCAGCCAATATCGTCCGAGCCATTGCCGATGACGGCCACGGCAGCCTTTGGATTGGCACCGAGTTGGGAGGACTGAACCGTTTGCGCGACGGACATTTCAGTTCCTACCAGCAAACCAACGGATTTCCCAGCGACAATATCTCGGCGCTCTATGCCGACGCCGATGGCGTAATCTGGGTCGGCACCTTCGGCTGCGGTTTGATCCGCGCGCAAAATGGCGTCTGGAAACTCTGCACCACCCGCGACGGCTTGGTCAGCAACGGGATCAATTACCTGATCGAAGACAACTTGGGATGCCTCTGGATCGGATCCAACAGGGGCCTGATGAGAATTCGCAAAAAGGCCCTCAACGACTTTGCCTCGGGTGTCAGTGATTTCGTTCCATGCGCGGTCTATGGCGAGCGCGATGGATTGCCAGCCAGCGAATGCACTCCAGGCACCCAGCCTGCGGCATGCCGAACCCGCGACGGCAAACTCTGGTTCCCAACGATCGGCGGATTGGCTTGCGCCGATCCGTCCGAGTTCGGTTTCAACACCAATCCGCCGCCGGTTCGCATTGAGGCCGTCCGCGTCGAAGGCCGACATGAGGCGACTGATACGGTCCGCGCGCAATTCATAGAACCGATCACCATTCCCGCTGGTCGAGAACGCCTGGAAATTCAATATGCGGGCATCAGCCTCACCGCCCCCAGCGCACTGCGTTTCAAGTATTGGTTGGAAAGGCACGAGGCATCCTGGTCGCCTGCCGGTGACAGTCGCGTGGCGAATTACACCAAGCTGCCACCCGGGAAATATACGTTCCACGTTACCGCCTGCAATGAGGATGGCGTTTGGAACCAGGCCGGCGCCAGCCTGGCCATCACGGTACTGCCCCCGTTTTGGAGCACAGGGTGGTTTCGCAGCGTTGCTGTCGCGAGCCTGCTGGGGATCATTTCGGCAATGGTTTATTTCATTTCAACCCAGCGCCTCCACCGTCAGCTCGAAGGCATGCGCCAACAGCAGGCGCTCGAAAAGGAGCGGGCCCGGATCGCGCGCGACATCCACGACCAGGTCGGCGCCAGCCTCACACAGGTCTCGCTTTTAGGCGAAATGGTCGAAAGCGACAAGGATTACCCGGACGAAATCCAGGCCCATGCCAAACAGATTTCCCAAACTGCGCGCGAAACCGCGCGCGCCCTCGACGAGATTGTTTGGACCGTCAACCCGTCCAACGACACTCTCGACGGACTTGTTAATTATATTTGCAAGAACGCCCAGGATTACCTCGCCGTCGCGGGCCTGCGCTACCGGCTTGAAATGCCGGCGCAACTGCCCGCTGCCGCGATTTCTCCCGAGGCCCGCCACAATGTCTTTCTTGCCGCCAAGGAGGCTGTCACCAATGTCGTCCGCCACGCCCGCGCCTCCGAGGTCTGGATCCGACTCAAGATTGAGCCCGACCGGTTCATCCTTGAAATTGAAGACAACGGATGCGGTCCCGCTGGATTGGACGCCGTCGCCAAGAAATCGCGCAACGGCCTGCGCAACATGCGCAAGCGCATGGAGGACATCGGCGGCGAATTCACCATCGGCCCAGGCGCTCAAGGCGGCACCCTGGCGCGCCTGGCCGCGCCTCTCAACATCAACCCGCAATAACGACCCATGCCCATCACTGTTTCCATTGTCGAGGATAACGAACAACTGCGCGCAACTCTTTCAAAAATGATTGACCGTGCCGAGGGATTCCGTTGTCTCAGCCAGCACGGCTCCGCTGAGGAGGCCCTTGAAGCGCTTCCGCGCGCGCAGCCCAACGTGGTCTTGATGGACATCAACCTGCCGGGGATGAACGGCGTTGAATGCGTGCGCCGCCTCAAGCAGGTGGCCCCCGAAATCCTCGCACTCATGCTCACGGCGTACGAGGATACCGAGAACATTTTCGCCGCCTTGGCGGCTGGCGCCACCGGCTACCTGCTCAAGCGCGCGCCACGGGCCGAGATTCTCGAAGCCATTCTCGAAGTCCATCGCGGCGGCTCGCCCATGACCACCCATATCGCCCGTTTGGTGGTTCAGTCCTTCCAAAAAACGGTCGCCGCTCCGCAACCTGCCGCATCCGAAAGCCAGGCCCTTTCCCCGCGCGAACAGGAGGTGCTCGATTGTCTCAGCCACGGTTTTCTTTACAAAGAGATTGCCGACAAACTGGGGGTCAGCTACGAAACCGTCCACACCTACATCCGCCGAATCTACGAAAAACTGCAAGTCCGCACCCGCACTGAGGCTGTGGCGAAGTTCCTGAGGCGCTAATTCAGCGGTTCACAATTGGCTCCGTCAGATTAAGAATACATTCTTCGCGAGGGGTTCTTCTTCCGCTTGTTCTGCGGTTTAATGGTTCCTTTTCCGTAACAGTTTAGCTTGTTTTCACTTTTTCTTGCTAGTTTTTTACACTTTTTGGGTTGACTAACGGGAAGCGACGTGCTTATTTAAACTATGAGCATTGGTAAACAACATAGTTTTATCTTTTCCAGCCAAGAGCAGATCAACGTCAAAATATCCCAAACTCTTCATTGTCGCCATTGCGAACACGTCATTCAGACGCTCAATGAAGTGCTCCAAGAAAAAGACCGCCGCATCCGCCAACTCGAACTGGAAAACCAGCAACTCAAGGCCCAGCTTGCCGCTCTGCACCGCAGCCAATTCAAGGGTCGCAGACATCCGGTTGTTCCAAAGCATCCAGATGCACCTGCTGTTCAGGGGAAAAAACGCGGTGCTCCCATAGGTCATCCCGCTTGGCAGCGTCACAAGCCAGAGGGTATTGACCAAATTGTCACAGTTCCAGCACCCAATTGCTGCCCTTTGTGCCAAGGATCGAACCTCACCCCGGTCTCCCAAATCCACGAGCATATTCAGGAAGATATTGTCTTGGAACCACGCGTGACGGTCACCTGTTTTGTTCATCAACAGGCACACTGTGCCGACTGCGACCGCGATGTTCATGGCGCAGGGCGTGGTGAGCTTTGCGGTTCCTATATCGGACCGGTAGCAAAAGCCACAGCCATTTACATGCGCTACCAGCTTAATGTCTCCGACCGCAAAATCAGCCAGTTCTTTGCCGACTTCTTCGGCTTGAAGTTTGTTGCCGCCAGCGCCTATGGATTTGAGCGCCAAGCCGTGCGTCGCGGTTTGCCTCTCTACGTCG
>CAIUEN010000441.1 GCA_903898185.1 uncultured Verrucomicrobiales bacterium | reverse complement strand
GTAAGGGATTGGTTTACGGCTAACGGAACGCTGACACTGTTAAGCAAAAGGAAGGCAGCAATTGGCAGTGATGACGTGCAATCAGGAACTTCTACTGCATGAACTTTATGAGGCAAAATCCCAATCAATTCAACACCCTAATGCCGTCCCAGTCTTATTGCGCTTGCTCTTCGGAGAGGCTAGCGGCGACTGGATCTTTGCCTTCTCCTTGCACTCTCATCGGCCATGTCGTTCTTATGCGCAATAGTCACCGAGAGAACGATCGAAGCCAAGGGAATTTCCTTTGGGGCAAAGATAGTTCGAATGGTTCAAGAGAGGTCTAACCCCAATGCCGTTTAGGAATTCACATATGGATTCCTTCAATTGAGTAATTGACAACACCTTTTCGATAGGTGTTTTTTCGCAGTCTGGGCCAACTGCTCACCGGTTGTCGCAATTTTCTCGGGCACGACCGCGCTCGACGCTTGGGGGTGGACATGTCGGCAATTCCTCTCAAGCAACGACGCACTACCAAACACATTTGCGCCGGGGTTAACATATCCGAGGTGAGCTCAGAAACGGGTCAGCCGTATTGACATATTGCAGTGAATGGAGTTGAAAATGCGGGCATGCTGCGCAAGTTGCGAGTTCAGTATGCCAAGGACTGTTCCATCGCTTGCTGGTAGCTCAGAAAGGAGGGGCACTGAGTGAAAAAGACGCTGAAGGCCGACAGGACAATGTCGCCCATCGTATAGACACAGTTGTCGCCCCTGCGGCAGTCTGGCAGAACTGCGGCAACCGTGTGCAGGCATTGAATGAAATAATTGAATCCACGCGAATTCACATGGCAACGATGTCATTATGGGCGTCGTTGTACAAGTTACAATTGTGTGACAATTGTAACAATTAAGTGACGAGCGCTTTCACCCTCCGTATCCCCACACGCTCCACCCTGATACCGACCTCGCCGCCAGCCAAAATGAGAATTGCTGGACAAAGATAACACTCCCTTGCTCCCCTTCTTGGAATCATCTAGGCTGGAGCGCATGACTTGTGTCCCGGCGTTTGTGCTTTGCGCCGTTCTATCTCTGATTGCGTTGAGCGGCTGTGTGCCTGGGGAGGACGATCATGTCGATGAAACCCGGGATCCCAATTACCAGCGTGGCAGCGCGATGGTGCGCAGCCGGGATTTTCGCGGGGCAATCGATGAATTTGAGAAGGCTATTGAGGTTAACCCGCGCTCCGCAGCGGCCCATTTTGAGATGGCTTGGTTGTACGAGGAGAAAATCAAGGATTACGCGGCGGCCATTTACCATTATCAGAAACATCAGGCGCTACGCCCGAACTCCGAAAATTCGGAAAAGGCCAGGGAACACATCCAAGTCTGCAAGCGCGAGCTGGCCAAGGCTGAGTTCTTCCTGCCCAACACGCTGGCGCTCCAGCGCGAACTGGACCGGCTGAACACTGAGAATCTTCTCCTCCGACAGAACATCGAGAGCCTGCGAACTCAACTTGTAGCTGCCACTTTGGCGGCTCAAAGCCAACCCGAGCCCACGCCGTCGCCGCCGGCGGTCGCGGTCACTCCCGCTCCTGTGCCGCCAGCCAGGTTGCCGGTCTCGAATCCCACTCCCGTCCATGCGCCCATGCTTCCCTTGGAAACGGTCCACGCAAACCCGCCTCCTCCAGGTCCGATCCAGCCCATCCGGACGGTGACCAATACCTCGGTGCCGCAAGTTAGTGTTGCGCTGCCCCGAACGCATGTTGTGAAATCCGGGGAAAGCATGGCTTCAATCGCCTCGCAATATCACGTAAAACTTAGTGCCATTCTCCAAGCCAACCCCAAGGTAAACCCCAAGAAGCTTAGGGCTGGTCAAAGCGTGAATTTGCCCGCGCAATAGAACAGGCCACGACCACTTTTCTTAGGGTCTGCAACTCAAGATGCTGTTAAAGCTGGAGTTCAGTTCGGATGCGCTTGGGAATGAAACAATACTTGGGCTAAACCAGCCAAAGTCATTACTCTCTGGCCCGATGGCGCCAAAGCAGGATGTTCCCGGTTTGCCCCATAGCTGTGGCGGCCAGAAAAGCTGCTTGCGCGGCGCGTGGCGAGTGATGCAATGCCCACGATTGTTCCGCGTTTTGTAGCGCCATGCCCCAGTCACCGGTTCGCAATTGCCGGACCGATTCTTTGAGATGCCAGACGGCTCCCGTCATTATCAGGCGTAGCGAGGCAAGATCACATCCGCAACGCGCGCAAGCCGGGGAGACTTGCGTTTGGTTGTTTTTGCCGCAGGCTGGGCAGGAAATCTCCATGCTCAATCTTCGAGGTAAAAAAGCAGGTCGGACAACGCTTCGTTGAAATCCGTCAAATCAGCGCTCATGCTGATCGCCTCAGCGCTTTCTTGAAGGAGTTTGCGAAGTTCGGCGGCGTCTTCGGAGCTGATATTCTTTTGCAGCAGACCCTCGGCGCGCTTGCGCAGGTCTTTTGCGGTCGCAAGCTGAGCGTGATGATCAGGGCGTTCCGAAGCGGTTTCGCTGGATGCCCCGCCGGGTTCGCCAACAAGCGAGGCGATGTTGCGCCGGGCCTGATCGATGTCCAGTCGATGGGCTCCACGGGTGTCCATGGTCACGGTTTTGGCAAGCCCTGTGGCTTTTTCCGTGGCGGTGACCTTGAGCATGCCGTTGAGGTCGAGGTCAAAATGAATGATAACCTGGTTTCCGGCGGGCACCTCGCTCAAACCTTCGACCATGAAATTACCGATGAGCGTGTTTTCTTCGGGCAAGACGTTTTCACCTTGGTAGGCGGTAACTTCGACCGAAATCTGATCATCATAGCAGGTGGTGAATAAATCGGCTTTGCTGGCGGGCAAAGGAGTGTTGCGCGGAATGATCGGAAAACATTCCACACGGCGGTAACCAAGATGATCCGACAGAATTCCGGTGCTGAACGTGTGTGGGGTGATGTCAACCAGAATGGAATGGCGTTTCTCCCCGGCCAGCACTCCTCCCTGAACTGCCGCGCCCATGGCGACGATAAGATCAGGATTGATTTCAAAGCGCGGGTCCAGTCCCAATCGGTTTTGGAGCAACCGGTGAACCAGTGGCGTGCGGGTGGCGCCCCCGACAAGCATCACTTTGCTGATGTTTGTAGGTCCAAGCATGGCATCGCTCAGCGACTGGTGGAGGCAGATGAGCGTTTTTTCCATGAGTGGGAGGATCATTTCCTCGTAGTCAGTCCGCATAAGTTCCAGTTCCAAGTGGCGCTCTCCATCAAGGTATTCCTCGCGCACAGTGACGCAGGGATCATCCGAAAGACGCCGCTTGGCCTGTTCCATGGCCACTTTGAGACGCCGCAGGGTCTTGAGATCCTGATGCAGATCTATTCCTTGGGCTTTTTTGAAAGCCGCCACCGCATGCTCGACCAGCAGTTGATCAAAATCGTCTCCCCCCAAGTGGGTGTCGCCGTGACTGGCTTTGACTTCGATAACCCCCGCTTCGACTGTGACCACCGAAACATCGAATGTTCCTCCGCCCAGATCATAAACCAACATCGTTTCCCCATCGGCGTTGCCGCCGCCGTAGGCGAGAGCGGCGGCCGTCGGCTCATTGAGGATGCGAACTACCTCCAGCCCCGCCAGTTCTCCGGCCAACTGGGTGGCCTTGCGCTGCTGCTCGTTGAAAAACGCGGGCACAGTGATGACGGCCTTATGAATGGCCTGGTCAAGATGCCTCTCCCCCTCCTGTTTAAGCTCTCGCAAAATGAACGACGAAATTTCTTCAGGCGTGAACTCCTTGTCGCCGAGTTTGACCTTTTCGTCGGTTCCCATCTTGCGTTTGATTGACAACACTGTTGATTCGGGCGCGGCGATAAGCTGATTTCTGGCCGCCTGGCCTACGATGAGTTTGCCCGCGGAATCAATCCCGACGCACGAGGGCATGATGGGGTTGCCGTGGATGGGAATGACTTTAATTTCGCCATCCAAGTCCACCGCGATTTCCGAGTTAGTGGTTCCAAGGTCAATGCCAACGATCAATTCTTTCATGGTTTATAAGACTTGCTAAGACTTGTTAAGAGATACTTTGACTTGAGCGGGCCGGAGCAGTTCGCCTCGCAATCGGTAGCCGGGAGCTAATTCATCGAGAATGCTTTGATCCGGGCGGGAAGCATCGGGTTCCGCCGCAACGGCGGACATGATGGACGGATCGAAAGGCTGGCCTGCGGTCTCGATCCGCGACAGGCCCTCTTTTTTGAGGAGGGATTCAAAGTGCCCCACCAGGATGTCAAACGCCTGGCGATGGCTCTCCCACGCCCGGCGCCACGAGTCCGTTCCGCCCCACCAAGAGGTGGAGGGCGTTTCTTTGAAAGCGCAGGCCACGCGCCGAACTCTGTCAAGCAATTCAACCAGAGCCAGACAGTGGGTTCGCGACATTCCCTCCGGCGCCGCAGACAGGGAGAGGCGCTGCATCTGCTCGCGCAACAGCTTCAAATCCCCATCGAACCGGCCCAGCGTGTCGCCCCACTGGCTGAATGCCTCGGCGGTGCGGCGATTGCCTTTGCGAGCCTCGGCATTTGCGGCGGCCCATTGGGAATAAAAAGAATAGAGGTCTGGCGTGTCCGGTGCTTCCTCTCCAGGCTCCGGCTCCGGGATTTCCTCCAAATCGTCGAGCCACGCCTCAAACTCGCTGCGCAATTGGCTCTTCCAACTTTCCAGTTCGTCCTCGTCCTCCATCGGTATCAAATTATCGTCCTCTTCATCGAACTGGCTTTGGGATTGGTCGGAAAGCGGTGTTTCCTCACCGGGCGTTGGAACCGGCGCATCCGGGCTGGCTGGCTCCTGTTCTGGGTTATCGAAAAGTGACATATAAGAAACTGACGCAACTTACTTGCCGCTCTCCCGCGCCACAGTCGTAAGAAACTCCTTCATTGCATCAAGAGGCAACGGTTCGAATTGACGGCAATGGCTGCCAAACCGGATCAGCGCGTCCAGCGGACTGTCAGCCGGGCACTCCTGACTGAAGAGAATGTGACGATGACGGCTGGTCTGGTCCTTGATCTGCGCATAGGCATCACTGAGGATTTGGAAACGCTTGGGCTGCGAGTCGGGAGAATACTCCTTGACAGCCTTCAAATAGGCTTGGCGGATGGTTTGATCGTCAGCGTCGGCGGCAACTCCCAATATGTGGTAAGGATTCGTCATTCAAAAAAATCTTGTTGATTTTGATTCTTGCCGGACTTTGAACCACGTCGGCTTCCAAAAGGGGAATCGCCGCCATCCGAGGCTCTTCTCATGCGTGCAACCATAACCAGCATCTCAAAAATTTCCGAGGGCATGTCCCGTGGTCGTGTCTTTCTCATCATCTCGATGGTTTCATCTGTCGCGCTGGCCATCATTGCCAATATTCCTTGAAACGCGCGCATCTTTTCCGGCGACATCCCCGGCAGCAGCGCATCCATCGCAGAGGCGGTTATACCATCATCATCGTCATCGTAAGAATCATTGGGAATAAAATCGTCAATCGGTGGATGCGCCCTGTTCTTCCAACCATCCAACTGCTGACGAGCCAATCGGACAGTGGCATCGTCTTTGCGCCGGGTGGCTTCGGCAATAATCGCTTCCACTGCGGCAACATCCCGGGACGAAGGACCGACATGGGAAGCAATTCCAAATCTCAATTCATAAAGACCAAGCAGGGGGTTGCTCTGATCTTTCTTACGCCAGTTCTTGATCATGGCCAGACCGATCGATTGAAAGTCCTTCTGTTGATCGCAGAACTCCAGCAAACGCCCCGCCAGCTCGCGGCTGAACGATTCTTTGGACGCGTTGACAAGGTATTTCCCGAGCAGATCGTCCGACTTGAAGGAGATCGAAGGAATGTCGAGTTCCTTTCCGCGAAGCCAGAGACGCGTCAGGATAGCCGCCTGAGCGGGATCGGCCTCTTTGATAGCCGCGAACTCATTAAAATAGACGTTTTGCGCCTTGGGCATCAACACCGTCGCAATCAAGCCGGCATAGTAAAGAAACACAGCCCGTGAAGGACTTGCTTTGCCACCTTCGGCCACCAACGCGCTGCCTGGTTCCAAGTCGCCGAAGTTGATTTCAATCAACCCCCGCTGAATCTTCAAAGCCCAGCGCGAGCGGATTAGATTATCGGTGGATTCGACTTCAAATATAGATGTCTTGTCCAAAGCCGCACGGGCGTCAGCATCCCGCCCTTTTTGGAAAAACTCGCGCGCTTGCATAAGGCACCCCTCAACCAGCGCGTCTGGGATGGCTGGATCGAGCCGGTCCACTTGCAGCGCCGTTTCGATATAGGTGATCCCTTTCTTGAATGCCTTGCGTTCCATGCATTCCTTCCCCGCCAGAAGGAGAACGCTTTTATCCGTCGGAAACCGGGCGGTCATTTTGTCCAGCAACCGATTCCGATCTGACGTCTGCCGCAAATCCTGGTAAACCCTGCACAAAGTCAGGCTCGCCTTCAGGTTCATTGGATCGAGCCTGAGCGCCTCCAGCAAAATCGGTTCGGCGTCTTTCAGCCGACTCTTATTACCGCCGAATCCGGAGGTGGGCTTGCTGAGCAATTCGCCCAGCCATCCGTTGGCCATGGACTCCAAGGCGGGATTAGGCCCGTAAAGCTTTGCCCTCACGGTTAAATATTGAGCCCAATAGTCAATATCCATGTCCTCCAATTCTACTGATGCCGCTTTTATTACCAAAAGGCGAAGGAACAGTTGCTGTTCCACAAGGTTTTTATGCGATTCCTGGTCAATTTCACGCCCGATAAACTCAAGAAAATCATACTTCTGCTCAACAGGCAGGAGGAAGATGCACTGGGTGGAAAACTCACTCAAAGCGCCGATCAGGCCCATGTCCTCCGAAGGAAAGCTTGGGATGTTTTTTCGCAAATGCCGATACGCTTCAGCGGGCTTGCCCTTGCGCCAGGCATCCTCGGCCATGCGGAGAGCGGAACCGCATCCTCGCGCGCCAGTCAATCGACACGCGGCATCCAAGACCGTGACCGATGGCAGTGGAGAGTTCTTCGTTACCGGTTGCGCTTCCGCAAGCAGCAAATAAGGTTGCCGGGCCTTGCCGGGGACTGAATCGGGCGGCAGGCTGGTCAACAACCGCGCCGCTTTATCGCGTTCTCCGACGTGAAACGCGGCCAACCCCTTGATAAAAGTTTTCCAATGGCTGAAAATCGAGGCTTGCCCCAGAGGCCGGACAAGATCCAGAGCCTTCTGAAACTGCCCTTCCGAGATCGCCCGCAACCCCAAGACCACCATTTGAAATTCGGCGGCTGTGGAGGCAACTTCCGTCCGGGGATTGGCAACGGTCTCCATCGTCAGCACCGCTTGATCCACAATTCGACGACATTCAAGCTCGCTTCCGACTGACAATGCGAGAAGCTCCAACATATCCGCAAGCGCCACTCCTGACCCGGCGCCTTTCGAATTGACGTTCAATTCCAGTTCCAGAACCCGAAGCTGCTCAGGTCGCGCGATTGTCTTGAGATAAACAAGCACCTGCCGCGCCTCTTCAACCATATTCTTCCCAAGCATCTCACGGGCCAAGCCAATGTTAGCCTCTACAAGCAGTGGCAGATATTTCTGGCGATCCGCTTTGCAAAGAACCTTGAATTCATCGCGGGCCTTGCGAAAACGACCGCTGGCAAGTAAATCGCGCGCGACGCGCTCTTGGGAGCTCATTGCGGAAGGCGTGTTTTTGTTATCTGGCTTGGATGCCATGCGAAAACTTTGCGCTGAGACTTTCCTTTTGGCAATCCGAAATGATCGGGTGGCAGCAATTTTTATTATGTGGGATAGACTTCTGGTCTGCCAGCACCTCGTTATCGAGGTGCAGTGATTAGTTGTGCTGACTGTTGCGGTGCCTCTGGCTCCGCAGGGAATCGAAAACTTCGTGCGCTGGCGATCAGCATTTTTCACCTTCTTTGCTCAAAATGAGAATTGCCGATCGGGTGGTGAAGAAATGTGAGATATAACTCACGCCGTTGGCGTCATTGATGCCTCAGTCATTTTCGCTCTTGCTCATGGAGTTGGTACAACGTCTTCCACTGTGAGTCTTATTTCAGTCCCGTTGCACCGGATTTCGGGGACGTACATGGCGTGTCCAACGACCGGCAGGGCGTGAAATTGGCCGGGGGTTTCGGCGCGGAAGTCGTATTTGATCTCCCAGACTCCCTGGGGCAGTTTGTCAATAAATAAAGCCACCTTGCGGTCTCGCAATTCCTGGTAAACCCACTGAGTGCGTCCGGTGTGATCCTCATCAACCGACGGCCTGACCGGAGCAATTCTCGGAGATGGAATATCGGCTGATCGACGCGCGCGGATTGCGGATGGCATCGCAGCAGTCGGCGAGGCCAAGGGCTGGGGATCGATTTTATCCACTGGACGGAGTTTGCGGTCAACCGCGTCGGACTTGAGTTCCTGAGCCCAGAGTGATTCGCCGCTGCGAATTGCCGTGGATTCTAAACCACCTGGCTTGAGATCCTCGAAAACCAGGTACTCATAGTTGTTCTTCGCCTCAATGGTGAGCACGGTTTCAACCCGATCACCGCTGCGAACCACATCGTGGTCGGCAAGAGTCTGACGATCGTAAACATAGCCTTTGAGCAGCGTGGGGTGGCCCACCCACTTGAAATACTGCCTGCGGACGAAGATCTCGTTTCCGGCTGGGGTCACGGGTTCTTCAAGGCTGAAATACGTGGCAGCGGCCGCGAAGTAGATGGCGCCTCTGCCCCCTTTGCGGGCGATGCGGATCTCGTTTTCGCCGTCGCGGATCAGCTTGGTGTCGATGACATATTGACTGGGCGCAGCGAATACATCGGCGCCGGCCAATTTGCGGGCGGCAATCGACTGGCCATTGACCCACACCTCGTATTCCAAGTCGGGTGTGAGTTCGCCAGAGGAGCGCAGATATTCGTTCAGCGTCAGAACAGTGATGGCGGTGTCGCGGGTATTGCTCCATTGCGCGCCGCGCCGGTTCTTGATAAGCCAATTTGAAACAGGCTCAACCAGTTTGTTCTTCGGATCAATGGCCAGCAGCGCGCGCAGGGCAAATGCTGTCGTTTCAACGCCGCCGTCGGACCAGTGCCAGAAAATGCCGTCCTCGCCCCAGTGCGCCGTGCCAATGACAGCGTCGCTGGATTGCTGAGCGCCCTCCATCACAACAGAGGTGTCCGGTTTTTCATCACGTTTGACGCCATTTTCGAGGTTCTCAACCAACATCCTGGCTTTATCACCAAAGCCAAAGTAATGAGCGCTCAACGCCAGCAATGCTCGCGCATAGGCATTGAGTTTTTCGCGATTGTTCCAAAGGTTGTCGAATGCCTTGGTTTGGAACTCGGACGGTTTCAGATTCAACGCCACTGCGCGAGCGGCGAGTGAATGCAGCATCCATGCCTGCGCGTCGAAGTTGAGTTCTTCTTCGACCAACCGCTTGTCGAGGTGCTCTGCGGCACGGTTGAGCGCGTTGTCATCGACGCTGATTTGCGCTTGCCGCGCCAGGCTCAGCCCCCAGATTACGTAGGCGCTCATGAAGTAATCGCTGTGCCCTTCCTTCCACCAGCCCCAGCCGCCATCCTCATGTTGGAAGTCATAAAGGCGGCGCAAGCCCTGATCAACCATTGCGTCGAGCTCTTTCAAATCGTGTTTGCCCTTGGGATGCGTTGCGACGGCTGTGGCGGGTTCAATTCCGCCGAAAACACGGTCCATGACCTTCTGTTGTTCGATTCCCAAGTCGCGCAGAGTTTTGACCGTGATCGCAGCCGGGAGGAATCGGCTCATCGTCTGCTCCGTGCAGCCATAAGGGTAATCAATCAAATACGGCAATGCGTCCAGCATGGTGATGGCAGAACTGGGTGTGACCTGCACCTTCAGTGTGGTTGACTCGCGTTTACGCTCCTTTGGAATGTCGAGTTTGACCGTGACCGCGTAACCGCGAACCTTGCCGGAACGACTGACAAATTTCTCAATCCCGTGCTCGTAAACGGCATAAGTTTTTTCCATGCCATCGGAGTATTCGCCGCCGCGCGCAGTGAGCTTGAGCCGGGCCGGGCCGGCAGCGGTGGCGGTGACCGCCCAGTCCACCCTGGCCTCGCCATTGGGGGCGACCTTGACGGAACCGGCGCGCTCGCCTTTCACCACGCCATTTGTGCTGACGTAAAGGCCGGAAATATCCAATCCAGATGCCTCCAGGCGCGTCGCAATATCGAGGGCTTTATCAGTGTAATTGTTAATGACAGCGGAAATGGTCACAACATCGCCGACCACAAAAAAGCGGGGCGCTTGCAGCCGCGCAATGAGCGGCTGTTTGGTCCGGGTATGGGTCTCGGCAATGCCGAACTGATTGTCCTCCGTCACGGCGCGCGCGGTGGCTTTCCAACCCGTGAGCGAATCCGGATATTTCACTTTGACCGTGGCTTGACCATCAGGTCCTGTTTTGACGTCCGGCTGCCACAGAATGGTCGAGCGGAAATCCGAACGCACTTGGACGGCGGGTTCCTGTTCTCCGCCCTCAGCCTCTCCTTTTGCCATGGGTGGAGCTTTGTCCGCGCTGGCCATTTCCATGAGCTCCCCGGATGCCATCGGCATGGCAGCAGAGGCCTTTGCAAAACCCAACACTCTATTGACACTGCGCGTTCGCAAAACTCCCCCGCCGATGCCGTCCATAGCCATCCCTGCCGTTTCCGCAGGCATATTATAATCGCTTTCATCGCGCCTATCCGCGCCGAACATGGAAGCATCTTTCGCCAGCCGCCCCCGTTCTCGATCATCAATCAACCGATGCTCCCATTCCACGAGCTGGATGTAGCTTTTCTGATTGAACGTGCTCCGAATGTTGTCATTGTGCGCCCGTTTGGTTCCAAAAAAGAACTGCCTTGGATCAATGGCGTAATCGTTCTGAATGTAATACACAGATTCATCCACCAACCCAAACGCGACCTCGGCGGCGACCGGCTTGTCATCGCTATCGCGGGTGGTGATTGTAAAGACGCCTTCCTCTTGCGGGCGATACTGATTGAGGTCCGAGGCGACATTGACTGTCAGAAAATTCTTAACGGGCGGGACGACGACTTCCTTTGTGTCAACAAACACTTGGCGGTCACCGACCAGAATGGCATTCAGGAAGAAATTAGGGACATGTTTTTCCTTGATAGGCAGTTCGATCAATTTCACGTCGCCAGTCAGGTGAATCAATTGGTAGCTGAGCATGTCACTGGCATCAACACTGAACAGCACATAGCGGTCGTTGGTCGGCACGCTCAGCATGACCGGAGCTTTCGCGCCAACCCTGAACGTGTCCTTATCAATAATGATTTGAACGCCTCCGGTTCGATAGCCCAGTTCGGTGGTGGCGTTGTTGGCGACCCAGACGGTGGTTTCTGCGAGGATGGGTGGCGCTGGAGGCAGGTCGGGATTTGTCGTGTCTTCGCTCTTCCATGCGACACGGTAGTAGCCTTCGCGCTCAGGAGTAAACGTCAACTGCGCTGCGCCGTTGGTATCGGTTTTGATTGATCGAGTCAGAATTTCGTCATGTTCGTAGCCTTGGAATTTCAAGCGCCAAGCCGACTCATTGGGTTTGGAGGGCGACGGCGGGAAGATCATGCCGCGCTGGAGCGTCCGCAGTTCAGTGCCTTTGATTTCACGGCCCTCGGGATTGATCCAGACTTCATACCAGTAGTCACGGGTGACTTTGACAACACCTTCCGTTTGAACCGGTTGATCGTTGGCGTCGATGGCCTTGAAATCAATGCTTACCTTTTCCTGCGGAGGATGGATGTTGTGCTCGGCTGAGGCATGAACCGAATACCCTTGCCGTGTGACACGCACAGCGCCGCTTCCGGTAATTTCGCGACGGCTGGCATCAGTCACGCGGGCTTCAACTCGATATTCGAGATCCTGGGAGGTGTCTTGAGACGTTGCGATTGTCAGAGAGGCATTGCCGTTGACATCGGTTTTGATCGTTTCGCGTTTGACGATCTGGCCATTGCCACCCCACCTCGGCTGTCGAACGCCTGCGCCGGCATATCCTTCATAATACCAAGGATAGGGATGAGGAGAGCGCCAGTAATGGTAAAACGGGCTTTGATAAACCAGAACCTCGACGCTGGCATTGGCCACCGCGCCGCCAAAATAATAATCGGCTTGAATGTTGACCTGGACTTTCTCGCCGAGGCGAAATGCCTTTCTGCGCCCGTTTTCATCGGGAGTTTGGACGCTGACCTTGAACTCGGGCAACTTGTATTCCTCAAGGCGAAAAAGAACGGCGCTGCCAATGGAGTGCGCGTGCTTTGCGTCCCAGAAGGCCACGCGAAATTCTCCAAGCGGCATTTCAGGCGTCAGGCTCAACGAATCCCAAGCAGTCCCAAAGGCGTTGAGGACTGCTTTGCCTTCCTTCACCTTTGTGCCACGAGGATCGTAAATCTCATACTCGACGGTTTGGCCGGAAGGCGTTGTGTACTCGGAACCGTTTAGCTGGCGCACAATGAACTTCCATTCAACAGTCTCGCCTGGCCGGTAGGCCGGGCGATCCGTGAAAGCGTAAATTTTGCGTTGTTCCTGTGGATTGACATACGAATAGGCATTGCCCAAGCAGAACGCCTGGCGATCCATTGAAATGACGCTGGCAAAAAAATGTTCATTGTTGGCGGCATCGAGCTCAAAAACAGCCAGCCCATTCGCATCGGCATTCTTTACGCTGTCACTCCAATGCTCTTTGCCTCCTTCCCAATAATGCTCCCATACATGAATGCGAGCATCGGGAAGAGGCGCGCCGCTGAGGGCGTTGCACGCAAAGAAAAGCGCCTGTTTTCCGGAGGATTTGGCCACCAGCGCTCCGTCTGTCACCAGTACCAGGTCACGCGCCCGTTTTCCCTTGGCCGTCGCTTCCAGTATATAAGCGCCGACGGGCAATTTCTTCTCAATTCGCACGGTTTCGCTGCCTTGCTTGTAAAGGCCCTCATCGTGCGTTTCGCGCGAGCTTGAAAACACCTCTTCATGTCCGCTGATGTCGATGGAACTGAGCCACTCGTTTCCGTTGCCGGTGTTGTCCGAGAGCTTGACGTCTCTGGTCAGATCGACACGGTAAAGGGAGTATTCGATCCGTGTGACATTGCGCCAGCTCAGACCGAACTGGATCTCGGAGCCAGGCAGAAAAATGTTGCCAACACCCACGCCGAGCTGGGGATCTGTAATATTCTTGATTTCCCGCAAAGCGCTCTCGTAGTAACGCGATTCGCCTTTCGTGAATTCCTTGAGAAACAGGCGAAAGATATCGATCGCTTTGGGATAATCCGGCTCGGTGGTACAGCCGCCGTCCTTGAGCGGAACAAGCCGGCCCGAGGTCATGAGCCATTGCGCATAGTTAAAAAGCGCATCGTCATACCAGTCTGTGGTTTTGCCGACCTTGATTGCCGCCTCGAATTCGCGTGGCACACGGCGCGACTGATCCCAGGCTCCACCTCCTTGGCGCAACGTCATGGCGATGAGGTAATGCGCGTGGGCCTGATCGTTTTCCGTTTGGGCAATTTTGGCCGCGCTTTCGAGCACATCCAAAGGAATCATGTTGCCATAGACACCGTAAGAATAGCTCCTGGGGTTGATGTGAGGCGGTTGGGCCAGGGCCCAGACGATGCGCAAGTAACGTTTGCGGGCGAGTTCGATGTCCGGCGCCCCCGCCCACCAATCAAGGGCTTTTTGGTAATGAGGCCATGCCTCGCCAAAATTTTGAGAATTGCGCCGTGTCCAAAAGAAATCCCCCAGCGATTCCTCAACCTCGACCCAAATGCGGTCGTGGTCTTCATCTCGGCTGATATCACGGACCAGAGCTTCCAATTCGTGTTGGGCGCGTTCAAATTGGGTATTATCTGCGGTTTGGGTGGCGGCTTGAGCTCGCCAAAGCGTGTCGGCGCTCCGAAAATCCACCCATCGCGCCTCGTTTGGCCCCAGCTTCAGCGCCTTGGTTTGCTGATAAAGTTCATTGGCCTTGGCAAACGAACCTTCGGCAAACAATTTCTCCGCCGCATTGGTAAGCGCGACGTAATCCGCCGGCTGGGCTGGCGCATTGAGTTCTCCAGACAGCGCCACCAAGGCGCAACACAAGATCGTTTTCATATTCATGTCTCTGCCATTTGACGGAATTCAGGGATTGATGCTCCCATGTCTGATATTATCCCACAAACACCCTCTTTTTGCCAGCACAACGAAGAACAGCCCTCTGCTTCGGGTGTGTGACAGGAAAGTAACCCTGTGGGGCAGACCTCCGGTCTGCGGGTTCGAGGGGTCTCCGCCCCCTCGACACATCTTCCTCCAGATCAAGTCAGCAATTCTCATTTTGAAGGAATACGGGGGGAACTCTGATCTGCCTGCGCATGAGGTTTTCAATTCTCTGCGGAGCCAGAGGCACCGCAACAGTCAGCACAATAATCACTGCACCTCGATAACGAGGTGCTGGCAGGACGGAGTCCTGCCCCACAGTGTTGCTTTCCTGTCACGCACCCCTCTGCTTCGAGCCGTTTAAAGAATATTTTCCGATTACACACCCGATGGATGGCAAACAGGAGCATTGCACTTTGGCTTGCTCTGAGGGCGCGATTGCTCTAAAAGTTTGACATGCCAACCGGCCGAAAACCGCAACCCGCTAAAGGGTTTGATATCGAAGACTACCTGGCCCAACGGACTCGTGCCGTGGACCAGGCGCTCAACCACTTCCTACCCCCGGCAGTCACCAAGCCGGCCACCATCCATAAAGCGATGCGTTACTCGCTTTTCGCGGGTGGAAAACGCATGCGCCCGGCTCTTTGCCTGGCGGCGGCGGAGGCCTGCGGCGGCTCGGTGGAGGATGCAATGCCGCTGGCCTGCGCCGTTGAGTGCATTCACACCTACTCGCTGATCCATGACGATCTGCCAGCGATGGACGACGATGATTTGCGCCGAGGGAAGCCGACCAACCACAAGGTGTTCGGCGAGGGTATCGCTGTGCTGGCAGGCGATGCGCTTCTGACTGAGGCATTCATCATTGGCGCCAAGTCCAAAGGCTGGCCTCGCTATTCGCACCAGGAAATCATTCTTGATCTGGCGGGCGCCGCCGGTTCCAAGCAACTGATCGCCGGACAGGTGGCTGATCTTGAAGCCGAGGGCAAGAAGATATCTTCCGACCAACTCAAGTATATTCACGAGCGCAAAACCTCGGCACTGCTCTGCTGCTCTGTTCGCTTGGGGGGGATGAGCGCCAACTGCGACCCCGACCAACTCGCCGCTTTGACCCGGTTCGGCTACAATGTCGGCTTGGCATTCCAGATTATCGACGACATCCTGGATGTTACCCAAACCAGCGAGCAGTTGGGCAAAACCGCCGGAAAAGACACCGCCGCGCAGAAAGCCACTTATCCGTCGATCGTTGGGATGGAAAAATCACAATGCATTGCCGCCGAATTGACCGGGTGCGCGTTCAGCGCGCTCGATATTTTCGCTGGCAAAGCGCAAGCCCTGACTGCGATTGCGGAATACCTGTTGAAAAGAAATAGGTAGTGTCTGGCAGAAAACGACTCTTTTTCAAAAATGCATTAGAAAACAAATTGAAGTATATAATATACACTTATCGTTAAACATCAAAACCACCCTCTTTTTCTCTCCCCCTGGATTTTTATCGAAAATTCACCGTTTTG
>CAIUEN010000440.1 GCA_903898185.1 uncultured Verrucomicrobiales bacterium | reverse complement strand
GATTATTCCTTGGAATTGGCTCTTGATTTGGTCTGGAGCTTCAAACATTTGACCACTCTTGAGTGCGCGAAGCCCTGCTTTTTCATCTTGCCACCAGCGTGCCGCCTTCCTTAGAAAAACCACAGATTCTTCGGTGGACCAGTCGATCAGGTGTTGCTCCTCGTCCGGTGTTGGAAACAAAGGTTTTGTCGCTCCCGCTAACTCATGTAGATAGCGGTTTTCAGTGACGCCTGGATTGTAGGTTTTTTGCTCCTTGCCTTCCGCGTTCACAGTCAAAGAGAACATGCGCGGTATCTCGGTATCCAATAAATAGGAACGGACTAAACGCATCGCTTCGCCTTGTTTGGTCTCGGGCAAGCTCAGGAACGCAAATCTATAAAGATCGGTGTTCGTTGGCAATTTGGTATTCGGGTCTGTTTCACCCCAAAGTGCTTTCGCGAATTCCGTCCGCTGTTCCTGACTCAATAACCCGAGTTGGTGAAGTCCGGCCAAACGAGTAGCAGCCCGTTTTCGGAGCAACTGCGAATGGCTCTCCGCTGTGATCCGAATAAGGCGGTTGATGTGCGTGCTCCAGCTTTGATCGACAGCGGCACTCGTGCCTTTGAATTTTGGCCAGAGTTTAAAATAATCGAAAGGCTCAGTCCAGAAGTCCTCGTGCGCAGGGATCTCAAAACCGTTTTCTCCAGGAATTTGTAACGACAAAAGAACGGGGATTCGTTTGAGCACCTCGTTCGTGGGGATGACGGACATGCTTCGCTGGATGAGGGGCAACGAGCATTTGAACAAGGAGAGATCCGCTCGTACAACTGGAAGGTTATACAACCTTACGCCGAAATCAAAAATCGCTGCGTTCCGGTCAGAATCCAATCGAAAGGAGAGTCTTGAGAGCAACTCGCTCAACATTGGAATTAACCGATGCGCCAGTTGAGTTTCGACTCCATCGGGATTGGTGGATAATCCTTCGAGAGCTTGCTTAAGGCCAGCGGAACACAATGCGTAAATGGAGTCCGCTGCTTCTTGGGTGATTGTCGCCACCCTGACGCGATCATAAATTTCTTGTATCCACTTGTCCTGACCGGTCCTTAATAGGACGGAAAGAGACCACAATGGAGCAAAAGGCGATATCCATTTCGCCGCGGTCGCTGCTTCATTGGAAAAGAGATTTACGACTCCACACCGGATCGGAACCCCGCCCTCCTCGTACAAGCGAAGCAAACCAAATGCTGGTCTATAATCTTGAATTCTCGTTCCCGGCGGCATGTAGTGTGTCACTGTCGTGCCTTGATCAGGATCAAAGCCTGGAATGAATTCCGTCGGTGAAGCTGCTTTGGGCTGAGGAGCTGCGAGAGAGAGGCCAAAAAGTTCGACTTCGTTCCAGGGATTACACCCGAAGCCATCCAGTTTATCCCATCGGGCTCGGAACCGCTCGCCCGTTTCCTGAAACAATCGCATGCTCGTGCCAAGAGCCTTCAAGAGCATCATGACAAATCCCTCTTGTGAAAGCAGGGCGTAATCGGTTTTATAATGTTGCAGCCCTGATCGTATTCTGGAGAGGGCTGCCTCCGCGATGCGTGTGGCCTCATCAATTCTGCCAAGTTCTGCTAACAGCGAAGCCCGTTTAGATTCCCAAAAGGGAAAATCGGGCATGGTGGGCCAAGTTACAATGACTTGTATCAAGCCCTTCTGATCGAGCTTAAAGAGGCAAAACAGAGCTTCTTCGTAAAAACAGCGAGCCTGAAATTCAGATCGGTTAGGCATTACGGCTTTGAGCCGGTCCATCCACAATCGGAAACGCTTTTCGTCCAAATCCTCCCGTGCCTCTCGAGCTAAACCAAAGGCGAGCTCTGTCCAACATTTGCTAATCTCGGCCCAGTCACAATCCTCCTTTACTTCGACAGTCGGATTGAACTTGGCACCTTGGATTTCAATCAGGTGCGGAAACGGATTAATTTCATTGAGAACGGTGGTTATCTTCTCAACTTGGTTAAGGAAAAGCGGAGTCAACGTCACCTCGATGCGCCAGTTCAATTCGTAGAGCAGCAGCAGGTTATTGGGAAAAGCAATGCTGCCAACCGAGGCGAATATATTGTCAATCCAATGCTCCGTGAAGCTCCAAATAGATTCACGATTTTCTTTTGGTGCAACGACCCATCCCGGATACTCCTGCCGATTAAGGCGCCACGCCTTGCGCAAGGCGTCAAAGTCATCCAGCTTGAATGATTGTGGGTCGGGGAAGAACGGGCCGTTGCCAGAGAGTGGTTTCGGGCCCGTCGGAACTTTCGGCAGACCCTGGCTTGGTTCCTCAAATACCAAGCCAGAGGGCTCAGGCCAGCGTTTCAGCTCCGGCGTAGCTCCGTGCATCAAATTTAGCAGCAGCCATTCCAACGCCTTCGAGTGTCGCATCCCAGAATCGGGCCACGTTGTGGCTGGAAAAAGTGGAGACAGATCAATTGGAATTACTCGCCGCGATTGGAGTACTTGCCTTGTCGGTGGCGAAAGGTTGAGGAGACCGCAAAGGTAGATCGTCGGAGTAGCATCTTTCAGGTTATCGCGGACCCAACCCAACCAATTCAAGAAATTAGGGTCATCTCCGGAGAAGCCGATCAAACAAAACGAGTTTTCCATTATCGACTGCTGCACCATGTTCACGAACGGCGCGAATTCAGCAGGATAGAGCCGATAGTCGTCCTCAGTAATAATAAAGGGCCGGTGTGAAGGAAAACTTCCATGCAGTTTTACGATTCGCGGTTTCATACGGCCTGGAATGTCGCGAATGGTCTGAACAAGGTCATATTTCCGTTCGTGGACCGAGGCTCGCGCTCTTTCCAAGAGGGTGTCGTAATTCGTGGTGAACACGTCAGCCCATGGCAAGGAGAGAAGCAGCCTGTGGAGCCGCCCGGGCAAGTAGTTCTCGTCCGGAAGTGCTTTCAGAAGCAACTCGTCCAGGGCGGGCCTTCCAAATGCGGCTTCGTATTCACGTGCCAATCTCAGCGTTCCCGACCCGAATGTGGCTTGGGCCTTCTTAATTTCCTGATCTCGAGAAAGTGGGCCTGACGTCGAATGCAGAGCCTCATACATTCTGGAGGCCAGTTCCTGTAATACAGGAAAGGGGGACGCCGATGGTGCTGAGCGGTCTGCGTTGCGGCTAAAGCCGGCACCAACCATTATCGCTGCCCGCCCAAACTCACGTCCGCACCAAAGATCTGCGCGGATCTTATCGAGATGGATTTGATCAGGAAAATTCAGTCCATTCATGTGTGTTCTTTAAATTGTTTCGCGAAGAAAACGCATCTCCTTTTCGCTCGATGAAAACGGCGGGTGGACCAGCCAGGGCTTTAGCCGCAAATGCTCCGGCGGCGGCTCGGTTGTGGTGATGATGTACTGAATCGGGGCCTCGAAATCGCTGAATTCTTCCTTCTTGGGAATATCAAAAATGCGACGGTAAATGGCGGCCGTCAGGTCGGCTTCTCGTGGACTGTCGTGAATGAGAAAACCCGGATGGTTTTTGCTCTTGCGGGCGGATGCAAGCAGAGCCGCGAGGTCGAATAGGAGAATTTTCAACGTCATCAATGCGGTGCTGGTCAGGTCGCTGTAATCGAGTTCCAATTTCACATCCTCAGCGAGGAACCGCACGGCACCTCGATTTTCGGAGAGCAAAACACGGTTGGCCATCGTGCTGAATATCTCAGAGAAATCTGACTGCCAAGATGTGGCTATTTGCCGCAAACCTTCTTGATAGGTCGTGGATTTCTTTTGATCGCTTTGCAAACCTTCCAATTTTTTGCGCTCGACGCGCAATTCTTCGGTCAGGGTTAACAGTCTGGATGTAACATCAAATATGCGACGCACCTGTGCCAATCCGTCGTCGAATGCTTGGATTTGGCCTTGATGCTTTTGGCGGGCAGCGGTGATCCGGCCTTCAATACGCTTCTTTTCTTTTGTTGCTTCGCCCTTTTCGATCTTCAACTGAGCGACCTTCTGCTCCAGACTGGTTACTCTGATCTGGAGCGCGCTCTGCGTAGATTTGAGTTGGGCAAGGACATGCTCTGAAAAGCGGTTCGGATGCAACGCTTTGGCAAGTTTACAGCCGCATGATATAGCCAGCTCCAAAGGGGCGCTGCACTGATCAGCACGTAAAGGCATCTGGGCAAGCTGCTGACGGTATTCTTCCTGCGTAATTCGGCCTTCATGCAAGTCCAGGTCCAACTTCGCCTTCTTTAGGTCCTCTTCGCTTTCCGGTATAATTTTTGCCAACTCGGCAAGTTGAGTGACCTTTTCGTCTCGCTGGGTTGGCAACAATTCACCTGCGCCGTCCTGCTGCCTCAAATCACGAAGAACCCTCATAATCCGGATCTCTTCTTTTTCGAGTGCTGATTTTTCCGCAGATAAAGTGCTCTCTGTGATAGTGGCGTCTGGCAAGTTCATTGCCCGTCGGTATTCCTTCTCGGTTCGGTTGCCCGCATAGACCAGTCTTGGAATCAGAGCGTCGCATTCACTTTTCTCCCGCAGAATCCTCATATGCTCCCTTCGCGCTTCAAGCTCGCCAGCCTGTGTTAGACCCAGAATCGTGCGAATAAGCAGAGTGCGGTCAGCATTTTGAATGTCACCGAGGAGGGAAGCCCCGCCATATCCAGAGCGCCAGTCGAGCACGTGATCATATCGAGCTTCCTGGTCGCGGCTCAACCATGCCAGCAAATGCGCCCACTCAACCTGTTTGCCCGAACTTGGGAAGATTTCAATCGGCAGCGGTTGTATGAACGCCTTCTGGAGCGCGCGGACAAAATCCGCGTAGGTCTGGCGCACAATGCCTTCGTCAAACAACTTGTCGAATGTGATTCCGCGCGCGCTCCAATGAGGACTGCCTGTAATACCAATGAAACGGGCGACAATCCATGTTTCGCGATCGACATGAACTTCTCCGGCGAGCCAGGCATTGGGAAATTTGCTACGGAATGCGTCTCGAAACGTGTCATTTCCAAAATTTGAGTCGCCCAGCAGGTACCGCAAAAATCGGCAAAAAGTGGTTTTCCCTGCCGCGTGGCCGCCGGCACCCTTCTCCGATGGCTCGGCCCAAATGATGTTCAATCCTTGCCTTAATGAAATCTGCCTTTGCAGGGCATCTGGCTTCCACTCCCGAAACACTGCGAGTTCCTTAACCCACAATCGAGGTTCGCGTCGAATGGCGGGTGGTAGCACCGAGGTAAACGGAAGCTCCGTGGTATTCATGATTTTTTATGCAACAGCCCAATGTTGAAGGTCGTTATCGGAAATTGCCGCCACCCAGGGCGGCGATGCGGCACCACATGTTGCTGCATGGCAAAGAGCCATTTGTGCATCAGTCAGTGTCCAATCAAAGGTGATATCAACCCACTGAATTCCTTTGAAGACCACAAACCCGTTCCCTTGACGCCGAATATTCAGCGAATGTCGCATGACAATGAGATCAAGCAGGCCGGCTTGGAAAGCCTTTGGATCAACCAGTGAGGCAGGAAACTCTCTGCGCCATGTGCCATATGCGGCCGCGGCGCGGAACGGAAGCGTATCGGCGATTTTCGGTGGCGCGGCCAGGAATGACATCGCCTCCAAAAGTTCCTGATAGACTAACGTGCCGCCTGCTTCCTGTACCAAAGCGGGAAGCAGTGTTGTATAAAGCTCTGCCGTGGAATTGATGCGGGGTCTGCGTCTGGACGGGATCGCTAAATCGAAGCGTGCCACCACTTCCTGCAAAGTTGCTGGCTTGACTGGCGTGGCAGTTGCGGGCGGCAAAATTTGGAAAAGTGGAAGTTCTGTCGCCGGAAGCTGAACAACGGGTTGCTTCGTTAGGAGCTTCTTGGTCGGCTTTGCAGTTTCTTTCGTTTGTTCTGCATCCTGAGCCTTGGCTCGCGCATGATTCAATTTGAGCAGGCGGGCCAGTAGTTCGCGGCGGGCGTCGGGGTGGATGGTGTAGCGGGTGCGGTCGTTTTCGGGAAGATAATCGACGTCGTAGAAATCATGGCGCAGGGCCAGGGCGGGGCCGAAATCGGACTCGGCCTGCCAGCTGTAGGCGGTGAGGACGGTTTGGTCAAGTTCTCGGTGGAGGTCGCGCAGGCGTTGGATGCCTTGCAGGGCTTCGGTTGGCGAATGATAGATTTCGAGCGGCCTATGGTCGGTTGGCATGCCTTCCGCCACCTGCCATTCGCCTTTTGCGGTTCGTTTGTCGAACAACGCAATCAGCCGTTGTTCGAGATCGGGCGCATGAAAGAGGTTATAGATGCCGGTGAGGCCTAGCCAGAGATCGCTCATCAAAGCATGCCGGTGTTCATGGTAGGCTTCGCCGATGGTAGCCAGCGAGGCCACGAGCACAGGATTGTTTGGAAATGTGAAGGTCAGAAAACAGTCCGTCGGCGAGTACTGCAAATCTTGTTTTAGGGACATGCTATGCTTACGCGCCCACACCTCATGAAGTGTAGATTGTACAATTGCATACCTATCCCATCTGTCTGTGGTAAATACATAGACATTGTTACTAAAAACCAACTCTGCCGAACAGGCGGAGAAATTTAGGTATTTTGTAACACGCGAAGTTCCAAAACAGCGTGTTAGTTTGAGAAGGTCGAGTGTAAGCTTGCGACGAGGCTCTCCATACTGCCACCACCGTTCTCGGTAAAGTGCTCGATTGTCCGTCTCGCGAACAGGTTTAACAAGGTCTCGAATACGCTCAAATGCTTCACCAAACTGAGTTGCTTTTGACAATGACCAATCAAAAAAGTTGATGATTCTGCGATCTGAAGTTTGGTTGGGTTGATTATTTAGTTCATGCCCATTTATGACAGTGAACACCACTTCATTGCAACGCGGATTATTGCGACACATGCGCTCCGCCTCCTCACGTGTTAGTAAAAATCCATCGCCTAGAAAGATCACCCCTTGGAATATTTTGTCTTCGTTTTCAACGAGTTTCAAAGGTTCGCCGACGTTTTCAGAATTCTCGAAATATGAATTGATTGTCGCCACTTCTTTCCCGTCGAGCGAATGTTTTCCCGACCATGGCCCGCGATGGATCGTCACCAGTGAAACAACAACTTTGGCTTGGCCTGGCCATTTGGTGCCGCGAATCGCCATGTTAATTACACAGCCCTTCGCTAGGAGCCAATCGAGCCCGTCGCGCCGGTTGTCGCCATCCTTAATCGAATTAGTTGTAATTAGCGCTGCGAAGCCGCCAGGACGTAGTAGGTCATGAATACGACGAAGAAAAAACACAACAAGGTCACTCAAACCGGTTGGCGCATATTCCCATTTCACCCATTCACAAAAGGAATGACCATAGGTTCCACTGAGTGCCTGCCCTCCGAGGTAAGGGGGATTTCCGATAATGAGGTCGAAGCCGCCCGCATCCACCACGTCCCAGAATTCGAGGAACCAATGGCCGAAGCGTTTTCGTTGCGCCAGCGTCATGGCAGCGGCGATGCCCGGGCCAGTTGGATTCACGCCATCCATCCAGCGGCTGAATGTATCGTGCGTGACATGTTTTCCACGATTCTCCGGCGTCTTGGACAGGTAGAATTGCGCGACCTGGGCATCCGCCAGCAGTCGGAGATCCCGGAGGCGGAGGTTGTTTCGGAATTGCTCGTAGCTCGCGCGCCGTGCTTGGTAATCAGTTGCGCCGTGTTCGGGCGTTTGTTCAAATGCTCGGTAGGCTTCATCGAGTGCGCGAAGATCCTCTTGCACTCGCCCAGCGAAGTTGAGCGCCTGCTGGCCTTTGCGCTCATCCTTGTTCAGTTTTCGCAGAGCCGCGGCCAAGTCTTTGTCATCGCCCGGCAGCGTTTTAAATGCCTCATCCGGAATGCCGCGTTGCAATTCCGCGCGATGGGCCAATCCCACGATGGCGTTGCCGCACTTGATTCGGTGATCGAGGAAATTCAGCGGCTGTCCCGGCACATGGGCTTCCAGCCAAAGAGCCACCTTGCACAATTCAACGGCGAGCGGGTTGAGGTCCATGCCGTAGATGCAGTGCCGAATGACGTCACGGACCGCTTCGCGGAAGGCGGATGGGCTGGGTTGATCGTCGCCCGTGCGAACGATGGCCAGTTCGGTGCCGATCCGTCGCGCGGCGTTCAACAGAATGTGGCCGCTTCCGCACGCGACATCGCAAACCCGTAGTGAAAGAAGCGCCTTCTCTTTGTCCTTTTCCTTCAGCTTTTCTTCGATCAGGTAATCCAACGAATGTTGGATCAGTGGTTGCACAAGCTCGTCAGGCGTGTAATGGGAACCGGATGCAGATCGGCTCTCGCCCGCGACGAAGGCGAATTCCAATCTCTCGTTTGCCTTGGTGATAACCGGATCGTACTCGAGCAACCCTTCATAGACGGAACCGAATTCCTCTACATTGAGAGCTCCATAATTGACACGGATGCGCTGGTGAGAGTCGGGATGTTCAAAGGTGGAGAGGTTACGAAAGCACTCCAACAAAATGGCGTTGTCCAGTGACGCATCATTGAGCTGGCCAATGGCGCTGGGGTCGAAAAGGTCACCGGCCAAGGGTGCAACCCTAGGGTGTTGAATTGAGCAAAAACAGGCTTAAGGAGCTTGTTCCTTGATTGGTATCGTGATTTGAGGAACAAATTCTGAATGAATCGACCAAGGCAAATCCCCATCAATTCAACACCCTAGTGCAACCCCGAGTTTGCCGCCAGGCCCATCCGCTTCAAACAGGCGAAAGTTTGCTTTCAAGCCAACCCAGGCATCTTCAAAGTTTTTGTCAGCGAAATGGCGTTTTTCGGCCAATTTACGCAGACGATTGAGGCTGTAATACCGGTAGTAAATCTCTTTTTTCTTCCGGTCAGCGCCGTTTGGGTAAATCAGGTCACGCTCCTCAATGACCATGAGAAAGAGAAGCCGGTAAATGAGGCGAAGCTGCCATTGGTAAAACTGTTTTGCGAATGGAGAGCACGACTGCGACTCGTCGGCAGAGTCCACAGGATGGCTGTTTGCCAGAGCCTTGAGCTTCTCATTGCGCGGATGACTCAGAAAACCGTTGGCAAGAGAGATGATGGATTGTTCGACGGCTTTGCTGAGACCATCACGAATGCGGGAACCAGAGTCCAGGGAATCCTGGTGATAGCGTTCGATGATGCTTTCGGCGACAGTGGCCTGGCTGACCGGCATCCGGGAGACGTGTAGTAGTCGATAGAGCAGAGCGAAATCGGGGAAAAGCTCTTCCTCGAAAATGCGGCGCAGATCGAACTCCAGGTAACTGAGCTTGATGAGCCGACTGCTATCGCGAAGCAACCGAAGTTGCTGACCATTGGTGACGAGAGCGTAAAGGTGCTCGGTAAGGTTGAGGTATTCCTGGACGAGCGCATGCGGCGACATGCGCGGGCCGCTGTCTTCACGCTTTCGGTCGAGGCTATCGCGCCAGCCCATTATGTGAACTGGAAACGCATCGCGAGCGGGGACACGATGGCTGATCAGATAGTTTTTGTCGTTGAGGACTTCGCCACGTTCAGAGCGTTCAAGCTGATATCCCAGAAGTCCGAGGAACGGCACGACAAAGAAATTGCGGGTTTCGGTGGTTGCAGTGGCATCGGGCTTGAGACCATCCAGTTTCCGTCTAAAAATCCGCCAAAGGTCCTGTGCATCAGCCCAGGCACGGACGATTTCGTCTTTCACCTTGGCTTCACTGGCAAACCCGAAATCGGCAGCCTTTTGGCCGACAACTTCGCCCGACTCGATCTTGTCGAGGATGTCGGCAGCGAGAATCGCGCCTTCAATGCGGATGGATGGGAACTTCATGAGGTCGATTCGGTGAATTGCTCGAACCGCAGTTCCCAAATATTCATAAGCGGCTTCCAATTCAAATTGTCACCGGCGTTCAGGGCGGCGAAATAGGCGATTTCTCCAGCGGCATCTGTTGGAACCAAGTCCACAGGCGGCAGATTCAGACGACGGAGTAGTTCACGCAGGAAAAGCCGTGTGACGCGGCCATTAAAATCATTGAAGGGATGGATCGAAAGCAGCCGACCTTCGGCGAAGGCAAGCGTTTCGAGCAGCAAATCGTCTTGGCACCCCGTGACATTTTCCATACGCACGCGCAAATCCTCGCTGTAGTCGTGCATCAGCATTGGAACCCGGTTTGGGAGGGGAGGCTGATGCTGGCCAACGCGAACTTCGACTGTGCGCCAGCGTCCAGCCCAATCGGGCACCAAATCACGCGCAATCTCCGAGTGGAAACAGAGAATGAGGTCCGCATCGAGCGAGCGCGGAGCGAACGTTTCTGAGGCTATCGCGCTCTCAACGTGAAGAACCCGTTCCGCCAAAAGCGGAGCCAATTGGGTATAACTTAAGAGACCCCGTGTGGTTTCAATGAAACGGGTGGCGCCTCCTGGCGGTGTAGTTTCTCCAGCCATGAGAGATCAACCGCCTCCCTTTCGAATGCCATGGACAGAGCCACCTGACGCGGAACCCGCTGCCAGCGAATCTGCTGCTGGGCCGCGGCATTGAGCTTTTGCCAAGTCTGGATGTTCTCGTTCCATTTCATTCTGTAAAAATGTATCAGAAGCCTGCCGATCAGAAAAGGAGCAAATTATGCGGGTGATCATAGGAATTATGGATTTGATCGATCCGGCAACAAGACGTAAATCCCCAGCACATCCATCGGTAGCACTGGATAAACGACCTGGAATTGTTTCTGGTCCATGAATTGGCTGAATCGTTCGTGCGCTTCGACCAGATGTTTGGAGCGTTCTTCAGCAACCTTATCGAAATCAGGTCGCAACGCCCCCAGTTGGCCCAGCTCATTTTCGAGGAAGCCGGTTCGCGCTTCCTTGGTCAGATCAGCGGAGGCACGGGCGACATCCACAAGCTCCTTGGCTTGCTCGATTGTGAGGAAATCGCGTTGTGAAGGAGTCCCACGGTAGCCCCATACCAGCATTTCCTCGGCGACAATTTTGCTGGTTCCTTTTCGCTCACCGATGACATTTCGGCAGCGGAACAGGAGAAGGGTGGTTTTGATGCTAACTTGCCGGGTGCGTATAACGGCAGATCGAGCCGCCCGGGGAGATCGCCGGGAAATCGAGTTGGCCAGGATGATTTGGCAGAGTTGCTCAACAAAGGGGTGATTCCGTCCGAAGTAGAGAAAACCTTCCGGCGTGGGCGATTCAAAGCTGATGCGCAACATGGGGTCATCCGGCAGTAGAGCTTTGAGCACTGGCGAAAGGTTTGCTGTAAACAGCTTGAATCCATCCTTTTCAGAAACGACTTGCGCGCCAACCACCGCGAGCGCGGACAAGACAAAGTCCCGCACTGCGGCAGGATCGCCAATGGCCTGATCCACTTCTTTAAGATCGGCCTCGATCTCGTGCGCCTTGATCGCGTGCTGGGCAAAAATGCTTCGCGAGGCGGTTTCGCGCTTTTCAGCCTCGGCCAGTTTCTGGCTGATTTTTAGTTTCGCCTGCTTTGCTTCATTAAATTCCTCGAAATCGAATTCCGGTTGACCGTCCCGTTGTTTCAAACGGACCTTGCGGTCGGAGTTCAGCAGGAGTGCGTGAGCCATCGTATCGATGATGCTTTTGCTGTCCTCTGGAAAAGGGATGGTGATCCCCGTCGAACGACGAATCTCGCGAATTTTACGAAGAATGACTTCGAGAACAATGCCGTCAATGGGGCTGTCCTTGCCGTAAAGAAGGCTGGTTTTTACCAGTTTTGCGGTTTGCCCAAAACGATCCACGCGGCCCTCGCGTTGTTCCAGGCGGTTGGGATTCCAAGGCAAGTCGTAATGGATGACTGCCGTGAACCACTTTTGGAGATTGATACCTTCGCTCAGACAGTCGGTCGCCACCAGCACTCGGTATGGATGTTTTTCCATCTCCTGGATGCGCGTTCGGCGAACTTCGTCGGGATCTTCGCTCGTGATGACCTGAAGATCGACCTTTGGAAACTTAGTTTTGAGTAGTGGAAACAGTTGCTCGCCCACGTATTTGGCTGTGGCAATATATCGGCAGAAAATGACGGGATTCAACTTCTCTCCCAGCAAGCTCTCGACCACCTGCCTGGCCGCGTTGAGCTTTTGGTCGTCCTTGGGATTCTTCAGGCCCGCAAGTTTGGCTGACAGTTCTCGCAAATGACGTTTCTGCGAATCAGACCATTCGTTTTTGGCAACAACCTGGGATGGGGTGAAATCGGATTCAAAGCTCGGTTCAGCATCGTGAACCGGATTCTCTGCCGCTGAATTGTCGTCAGCATTTTCCGAGGCGTCTTCAAGACGGGATTCCAGCATCTCCACACCGGCAGCCGGGCTGGACATAACGCCGCGAAGCAAGCCGAGAGCGGTCCAGTATTGTACCCGCTTACGGCCGGTGGAAGCGGCATCGCCACCCACCAATTTGCGGGCAAAATCCAAAACATCTTCAAAGAATTCCGCGTAGCGTGGGGAGAGATCGTAGCCAACCTCCTTGGGTTCACGCTTTGGAAACGGCGTCTCTTCACCGAGCCACTTTTCCACATCGCCACGTTTGCGTTGAATGAAATGCCGGGCCAAATCCTTGCGTTGTGCCTGAGAGGAGGCCGGAAGATCAAGAAGTTCAAACTCCGGACGCAATAACCCCAGAAGTGAATTGAACTCCTCAGGCTTCCCGCTGTGAGGCGTGGCCGTGAGCATGATCAAATGCTGCTTGGGACGTTGGGCAAGTCGGTGCAACAGATTGTGCCGCAACTGCTGGCTGGTTGCCGCCCCGGACGGTTTGGCGCATGTATGGGCCTCATCGACGACCACCAACTCGGGGCACTGCTGAACAAAAACATCGCGACGTGTTTCGGACTTGATATAGTCAATGGAAATGACCTGGAAGGGATAATAATCAAAGACGCTCGTATCTCCTTGGATTTCGCGATCCAGCCGCGCCTGGGTGTTGGATCGGATGATCACGGCGTCCAGTTCGAGTTTGTTTTTGATTTCCTCCTGCCACTGCTCGCAGAGGTGAGGCAGGCAAACAATGGCGAACCGCTCGATGCGTCGGCGTTGGAGTAATTCCTGGATGATCAGCAAGGCTTCCACTGTTTTTCCGACACCCACGTCGTCGGCAATCATCAGCCGAACGAGTTCCTGCCGGAGTGCCATAATCAGAGGCACCATCTGGTAAGAACGGGGTCGAAACGAAAGCTTGGCCAGGCAACGAAACGGGCCTGCGCCACTGCGAAACGACAAACGAGCAGCGTCGTAAAGCATCTGGGCAGTGCTGATGTCGCCTATGTCCTCGGGGGATGGCAATGGAAACTCGGCGGGCTTGGGTTTGTCTTCATCAAACCCGAGTGGAAGATAGATGGCTGTTGTTTCCTCGTCGGCACCACCGAGGGGCTTGACAACTAGCAAGTCAGACGACTCGGACGGAAGAACCACCCAATCGCGGTTGCGCAATTTGACCAGCATGCCTGGACTGAATGTGTTCATTTCACTTTCTTGAAAATATCCGGTCTCGTTGCAACCCGCGCGGCGAGGTCTTCTTTATAATAGTAAACGAACACCTGGTCACCACGATTCAAAATTGCCTGCCGCTTTGATTGGTCGTCCTCCTTCACTCGGGAGTCGTCATGGGGAGTGCCATCACAGAACACCCAGACGTCAGGCTCGTAAAAGAAATCGGGCTGAACATAAATTCCATCGACCGACTTCTGAGCTGAGTCGGGCAAGCGCAAACCTTTTTGATGGAGATGATCCAGAAATACGCGCTCGGTTGATGAATTGGGATCAATCGATCCAAGAAGCCACTGGTAATGCTCATCGTAGCTTTGGAACTTCTGATTTGTGACGAGTTCGAGGGAGCATGCCTGCAATCGGTCCAGAGCTGGTTTGATCAGATGCCGGTCGATAATCTTGTGGTCGCGCTGATTATAATAGCTGAGCAAGTCATCGTACGAAGCTGGGCCTTTGTATTCTGGGTCATCAAACCGGCAAAGCCGAATGGCCTCGACAATCACCTGGCGGAAAACGTCCTGAGATTCCACGAAGCGGGCGAGCACCCCCAACGTCCCTTCGGAGGCTTCGTAGAGGAGGATGTTCGGGGCTTCATCGCCACCCAGCGTAACGACCCCCAGCTCGTTTGGCTCAAGCTGAAAGAGGTTTTCGATTGCGCGCTTGAGGGCATATTGCAGGGTGATCACACCTTCCCGGCTCATGCCCATCGCTTTGACCGGCTCAATGTAAAGCGCGTCCGCTGTTTCACTGGTGTGGAGCATGACACGTCTGATGGGTTCACGCTGATTTGGATTCTCCAAGTCCCGCTCCTTTTTCCATTCACCAGTGCTAAGGCCCAGTGGAAAACCTTCGGCTGGACGGCTCCGCCATTTGCGATTCAAATCAACCAAACGCGCGGCTGGAAGGAAACGCAAATTCAGCAGCGGCTCATCACCAGCGCGGACGACGGACTTGCCGATTCGTTCGGAGTGCAAATCATCGACCGAGAAAAGTGTTTTGATCTCAAATCCGCGCGACCGCCGCTCTTCTTCTTCGCAGGAAATGCGTTCCCGCCGACGAGCCCGGGTCTCCCCCATTTCCAGGAGGTTGGCCAGAACTTCCCGGTTGGCATCGTCAGAAAGATTGGCACCGGAAAATGGGCAGATTTCCAATTTGGTCTGGTCGCCTCGTAAGAAATATCCTGCTTTGGTGCTTATTTTTGCGACCTCAAGGCTGTTTTCTAGGTCCTGCGCAAGCAATTGGTAAATCTCATACTTCTTGCCGTTGTAATAAATAATGTTGCCCGGTCCAAATTCGCGCAAAGCAATCGCTCGTGGTCGCGATAGATATTCGCCTCCGGTGTCTTCAGTTTGAATGAAACACCGCAATGGAAGACGCGCGAAATTGTAGCCCGGCAAAAAACCTTCGGATGCCAAATATCGATAGGGGTAGAACTCCGACAACTGCCCGGCCACGCCTTTCTGGGCATTGCGAAGGAGATCGAGTTGACGGGTGGCATGGTCCTGGTTGCGCTTGGCTGTCCGATATTCCGGACTGCCAAGAGTATAGCGCCCGCTTTGCAGAGTTTGGGTTGCGGTGTTCAGCAATGCTCGTGCCGAGGTATAGAGACTTCGCCACCGGTTGATGGAAGTATCGAGATCGTTTGCCAGTTGCTGTAATTGCCGTTCGATCCATTCTTCGGAATACCACACCGCCTTCGGGCCTGATAGCAACGGCTCAAAATCCGCAATGGTCCGCTTGAATGCTGACTTGATGTTTTGAAATGCCTTTGGACTCAATTTGAGTTTTTCGCGCACTGTCGCTGACAAAGGCATCCCCTTTTGGTCCTCGCTGGTCAGGCTGAGGATGCTTGAATCCAATTCTCCCAAACCAACTTCTGATAGGAACAAGGCATGCAAATGGTTTTGCAGCAGCTCCTCATTCGCCAGGTCAAAACGCGGGGCCGCAACGACGCCAGCTACCATTTCCGCCTGCCGTGCAAAATAGTGGCGATCATGGTTGGAATAGGAAGAGCAGTACGTAAACACCAAAGCGGCTTGCCCTGTTCGTCCCGCCCGCCCGCTTCGCTGGGCGTAGTTGGCCGGATTGGGTGGGGCATTGCGCATATGCACCACATTGAGATTCTTAATATCAATGCCCAGCTCCATGGTGGGTGAACAATAGAGGGCGCTGATGGTCCCTTCGCGAAACCGTTCTTCGCGCTCGATCCGCAGATCTGCTTTGAGCTGGCCTGTGTGATCCTGGCCTTCGAGTCGTTTGCCAACGGAGAAATCCCTCTGATAAAGTTCCTGGAAGAACCGGTTTGGTTTGACCCGAACATCTTTGTAAGCGCGAAGTCGGACCACGTCTGGTTTTACGTAAGCACCATCGCCTTGCCGCCACAAGACACAATCCAAGCGGAGTTGATAAAGCAACGTCTGCTGGCTGTTCAGATTCTTCGCGGTTTGTGATCGGAGGAACCCCGCGCTCTCCAGCTTTGCGAGAAAAAGTTTTATGAAATCAAGGTAAGCTTCTCCCCGCAGTTCCAAGGCAGGGTCTTTTTCCTTCGCGAGAGTTCTCAGGTACTTCCCCAGACTGCTGGCCGGACCGACGCTCTTTGCTGGGAGACTGACGAACGCGGGCAAGGTTTCGTAACGAAGATAAAACGGCGGCGGAATATGCTCGTCATCGTCATATTTCCATGGAGCTCTGAGCTTTTCACGAATCTCAGTTTCCGTCTGTTTGATTCGATCCGGCGTGAGATAATTTTCGCTGAATATGGCGTATTCCTGCCGGAAGAAATCGAGCACGTTTGCGATCAGTTCGGCCCGTTCGTCAGGAGCGAGGACGTTGAGCACCGGGACGGAAGCCCAAGCTTCGTTAACTGCAGCCACGTCGTCGAGATCACGATACCCAACCGAAAGAAGGGCGCATTGCTCCAAGTTCGGCAAAACCACCCGCCAACCACGCCGCAAATCATAAACGGCGCGATGAATCAGATATTTTTCAAGCACATCCTCGTATTGGCGTCGGATATTCGGAAACTCGGGGATGGAATTTGAATTCGCAAATTCAAGGAATCCCAGATTCAGAGCCTTGCGAATCGAAACTCCGAGCGTGCTGTAATCAATCGGCTGGTCACCCGCGTTCTTTAGCGCACGATAGATGGCGCTACGCAGGTGAACAACATGCAGGAAGTCATTGAAATGACCGGCTTGCAAAGCTGCATCCTGCCGATTATCGGTAAAACTCAGAATCTTCTGATCTTTTGCAGCAACGCCGCTTTCCTCAAGCCGCCTGAGAATGGAAAAAGCCGTTATGGTCGTGGAAGTGCTCCGGCCTTCATACCCTAAGGCGGTCAGTTTTGTGCTTTCATTGGTTTTGGTATCGAAAAACACCCCCGCCGTCGGATCAAACAGCAAAGGGGCTGGCATAAACCATCCCCAGTACTGAGCATGTCCAGAATTTAGTTGAAAATATTTTGAGTGGTTAATTGGATTAATTTTCAGTTTAGTGCCTGCTTTTCAATCGTTGAATGTTCCAGTTCGATCGTAGCGAGGACATCAT
>CAIUEN010000439.1 GCA_903898185.1 uncultured Verrucomicrobiales bacterium | reverse complement strand
CGGCCGCTGGGAAGAACTTTACCCCCACGTCAAACTAACTTCCCCCAGTCTGAACTGATCGCCATGACAACCCGACCATAGCAAATCGATCCCAAGTGTTTACTCTGGACTAAACCCTTTAAAAAATCTGAGATGCGCACTAATGAGAATTGCTGATGCTTCTTGCGTTTGAGCGCAAAGGATATATTGTCAGTCTGATGAATAAGACGTGGTATTGCAATTTGTTTGGTCTTTCTGATGCCTGTCGCTTTGAGATTTCACAGGCAAAGGCCGCTCATGGTGATGCCGACGCGCAATTCTGGCTGGGGCTGCGCTTTGCCAACGCACAAGGCAAGACGCAGGACTACACGCAGGCAGCCGGGTGGTACTTGAAGGCTGCGACCCAAAATCATGCGTTGGCCCAGTTCAATCTTGGCATGATGCATAGCTCCGGGCAGGGAGTTTCGAAAGACAGCGCCCAAGCTGTGATGTGGTTTACGAAAGCCGCAGTCCAGGGAGATCCAGCGGCGCAATTCAATCTTGGACTCACCCAACGATTCGCCATTGCAGGAGCTCCGCCACTGGATGCGGTGGAATTCCGGATTGAGGCATACAAATGGTTTCACCTGGCAGCCACAAAAGGCTACTTGGGAGCGAAAATCGCTTCAGAAACTCTGACCCATGACATGACTCTTGATGATGTGGCCGAGGGCAGCCGCCGCGCCGCCGCGTTTATTGTTGCCCAACCGGTTCAACTCCAAAACTAGTCAAAATAAGTTTCATAGCATTGTGGGTTGCCAGCAACAAGAGTGTCCGACTCCATAGACGCGAGCGGACTTTATTAGAGTAGCGCTGGCTATTTTCCTGGGCTGCTCTAAAGTCGAGTGGCGTCCACGGAGCCAGAGGCTCCTGAAACCGGCAGATCAGAGGTCTGCCCCACACAAGGGCGCAACTTTAGAGCAGCGCTGGCTATTTTCAAAACGCTTGTCTTTTAGTTTGCATTGCGCGTGAAAAGCCCCATGCTAACAAGGACGCCAGCACACAATGACTTGACCGTTTCAAGGAGCAGCTCAATTTTTTGCGATAATCCGCAATGACTGGCGCATACGGAATGTACGCGCGATTGGGCTAATGCCAAATACAGATAGACAAATTTTACAATGAACAATCGATTATATATCAGCAACCTTCCGGGTACCGTCAGCGAGGAGGGTTTGCGCTCTCTTTTTACGCAGAAAGGGATCGTTGCCGAAGTGAAGCTCGTGCTCGACCCAGCCACCCGCCAATCACGCGGCTCGGCTTTTGTCACAATGGCCACCTCCGAAGCGGCATCCGCCGCAATGCATGCTTTTCACAGCTACCGTCTTGAAGGACGCAACATAGCTGTTACCGAGGCCCGCCCCGCCGAGCAGCCCGTCACCGGTTTGATCGGCGAAGGCTTTGATACAGGAATCGGTCGTTTCACCACTGCGGCTAAAGAGCGTGGGCGTGGGAAGTCAAGGGGGCGGCGGCCTCAAGGAAAATCTCGCGGCAAATTCAGGCGATGATCGGTTGTGTTGACTGAAATTTCAGGATCAGAATAAGGTAACTATTCAGGTCAGAAGGAGAAATTAGCGTCTCACTGACGCTCGCCGAAGGGAGGGCACAGGCAAGGATGCCTATGCTACCTGAGTAGTTACGGACGGACGGGCTGCATCGCGCGCACCCCCAGAGTTGGCGGATTCTGTAATGACGAACTTGCCCGTAGCGATTGTCCAGCGGCGCGCCCGACTACCTGAGATAATCCATCAGCGACAGGCTCAATATTTTGCCGCTGCTTTGAATAGCGGCTTGGTAGGCAGTTTGGGCTTGGGTAAGGCGAACTACGGTTTGGGCGATATCGGTGCCGGCGGCGGCGGAAACCTGCGAGTTGAGCGACAGGGTTCGATCCTTTAAGACGCTGGCTGAGGTCTCCAGTCGTGACTGCGTTGCGCCATTCAGCCCTATGTGATAGATGAAATTATCTCCATCGTGCTGAAGTTGAAGTGTATCGGTGTTGGCGATGAGGTCCCGATTTCCCGCCGTAAGGTTGTCGCGCAATGACACCAAGTGATTGAAAAAGTCCGCGCCTGAGGAAGAATCAGTAATCAATCCACGCGACCCCGCCCCGGTTGTATTGGAGCCAATGACCTGCGCGCTAAAGGTTGAGCCTTCGGCAATTTCGGATTGATTCACGGAGGTGTTTCCCTGGTAGGTGACATTCGTTACAGTTCCTTGGTCATCGGTTGTCAATGCAAATGGCTGCGCGCCGCTGGTCCCGCCGAACAAATATGAATCGCGATCTTTGCCGTTGGCAAACTGGACGGCCTGTTTGATCATCTCGTTAATTTCCTTGGCGTATGCGGCCGTATCCGCAGTGGATTTCACGCCGCCGGCCAGAGTGGCAATCTCGCTGGCGCGATCAGAAAGCGTTTTCAACGATTTGATAGCCGAATAATTGGAGGTCGCAAGCTGCTGCTGGCGGGCAACATTGGTCTGGTATTGGTTGGTGGCCTGCGCCTCAGCCTGGGCATCGAGGACGGTTGACATGGCATTCGGATCGTCTTCGGCCAATTTGATCCGCTGGCCGGAGCTGACCTGTATTTGCAGCTTGGATTGCTGAGACATAAGCCCGCCGAGTTGATCGACAAGACCATCCGGGAATGAATTAAAGCTGATCCGCATAAACAAAAGTCAGGTCACTGTTTCATGTTGATTATGGTGCTGAGCATTTCATCGACAGTCGAAACGATCTTGGCCGAGGCCTGAAACGCTTTTTGGTAACTGATCATATTGGACATTTCTTCGTCCAGCGACACACCGCTCAAGGAACTGCGTTGTTGAGTGAGCATGTTCTGAACGACCTTTTGATCGCTCATCTGCGAGTTGACTGACGCTGCGGCCTGCCCCAGCAGGGTGACCGCATTCGAATATCCGCCGCTGAAGGTCTGTCCGTTGAGGGCATTGATTGGCTTTGCCGCCAACTGGGCCATCGCCAGAGCCGTTTGGTTATCGCCGGTCGCTCCCGACATGCCGCTAGCCTGGAGCAGGCTCGGGTTTCCCATTAAGTCGGTGTTCACTGCCATGTCGGCAGCGGAAGTTCCAGTAAAGAACGAAGCCCCAGAGCTGCCCGTAAGACTGTATCCGGTTGAATGGATGTCATTGACCTCGGTAATGAGATTGGATGCCAAGGCGCTGATGCTATTTTGGAGATTCTTGATGGCTCCATCGCGCGCTTCAATCGCGCCTTGAATCGACCCTCCATCGAGCGTCAGTAGCGTTCCAGAGGTCTTTGCGCGCACCTGGGGTTGGCCATCCGCGCCGGGATACGTCTCCAGAGTATCGGCAACCTGATCGTCCGAAACAAGATTCGCTCCGCCGACGGAAATATCCAGGGCGTTGCTCTGCCCAGCCGATACATCCACTTTGACCAGACCGGAAAGCTCCTCAATCTTGCTCTGGCGCGTATCCATCAGATCATTGGCGGTGGAACCGCTGAGTGTGGCGGCGCTGATTTGATGATTGAGCTTTGCGATATCGGACAAAAGTTGGTTGGCCTTCCCGACGTCGCTTGACACTTTGTTATTAAGACTGTCTCGCAGTGCGGTTAACCGTGAATCGGTTTGATTGAAACGCGAAGCCAGGTCGGTGGCTTTCATTAACAAAATATTCCGCTCCGTCACCGAGGCAGGATCGTTGGCCAGGTTCTGAAATTCAGTAAACAGCCCGTTCAAAGAATCGCCAAGGCCGTGTTGGCTGCCGGTCGCATCCGAAGCGGATGTGCTGCCGCTGGCGGTGGTGGTATCGAGCGACTGTCCCAGCGCCGCCTCGGCCTGCTGAAGAGCCGATTGCTGAGCGGTAAGAGAGCCGGAAACACTCGTCTCCACTTGAATTTGCCCGTCCAGAAGCACGTCGCGAACCTGTGAAATGGCCGCAACATCGACGCCGGTGCCTTCTTGTCCAACGGCCGTGGGAAGGGCCGTGGAGGTTGCAAGCGACAACCGCTGGCGTGAGTAGGCGGGGTTGTTGGCATTGGCGATGTTGTGGCCTGTGACTTCAGTTCCTGTTCGCGCCGCTTGCAGCGAGCGCGCGCCAAGATTGAGCATGCCGTAAAGTCCTAACATAACATGTTGGGGTCAGCCCACAGCTTCGTATAACGAATGCCGAGGCAAGGTTCGGTTCAACAATCCGCCAGTTTCGCCATAAACAGAGGTGGCCGACCCCGGAAAAAGGCTGTTCATGAGGTTCTGCATCAATTCAAGCGAGCGGAGCAGCAAAAGATGATTCTGCCGGGCGCGCTGCTGTACGCGGACCAAAAGCTCATTATTTTCCTGCATCAGCGCCTGCATCAACGGGCGATAGCACTCGGGCATCAATAATATGATCTGCGAGATCGGCGCATCGACAGGCAGGAAGCAGTTGCTTGACAGCTCAGCTTGGGCTTGTTGACGATGCTGACGCGCGGTCGATACCTTGCGCCCCTGCTCCTGCACTGCGCTGACGCTCTGCAGCAGTTCGTCCGCCGCCCTTCGCATCGCGTATTCCTGCTGTTCATCCAAGCGCGCCAGCATCTCGCCATACTGCTGCAATTCTTCACGCAGCGCGGCGATTAACTTGTTCAAACTGAAATTGTCATTCATAATGTTTTTCCGGTTTCCACGGTTCCACACCCCTTTGTTGCCGCCTCCACGCCGGAAGGTTGTAATTGCCGACCTAATTGTTTTTCCAAAACCTTTGCCATGCCCACAGAGCCTGAACGGCTGATGGAATCGGCCAACTGGTTGGTAACCATGTCATGGTAGATATCCGACACCGCCGAGGGCGCTTTGCCTTTCATTGTGGCCTGGGATTTCTGCGCCTCGGAGAGTATCTGTCGCAGCAGAATGGCTTCAAACTGCCGGCTGACTTCGCCGAGCTTTTGCTGATCAGAAACCTGCTTGCTGTCGGTCATTCGATCCAGCGGAATATCCGCTGCGCTGACCTTTCGTTGTAAGTTTGAAACTTCCATAATGGGCCTACCTAAGGATCAGTTCCGCCTGCAATGCGCCGGCCTGTTTCATGGTCTGAAAAATCGCCATCATATCGCGCGGTGTCACTCCGATGGCATTCAGCCCGGCAGCCACCTTTTCAACTGTGGGCATGTCCTGAAGAGTGATGAACTTGCCTTTGGCCTCATTGACTTTTGTGTCGGTGCGCTGAGTTACCTCTGTCGTGCCGGTTTTGCTCCCGCGATTGGGTTGAGAGACATCCTGGGAGCCCGCAATGCTGATGCTCAAATCACCATGCGAAACCGCGCAACCCGAAATCCGCACCTGCGCTGTAGCCACAATGGTGCCCGTCCTCTCGTTAATGACAATGCGCGCCGGAGTGTCCGGCGTGACTTCCATAGCTTCCAATCGCGCAATAAACCCCACACGGTCCGCCTCACCCTCGGCGGGAACATGAACTCGGACGGTCGTTGAGTCCAATGCCAACGCGCTATTGGTGTAATTTTCATTGATCACTTCAGCGATGCGCGCCGCAGATGTGAAATCCGGCTCCCGGAGCAACAGGTCGAGAATGCTGTTCTTGATGACTTCGGTTTCGATCTCTTTTTCCACCAAAGCGCCTCCGCTGATCTGAGCGACGGTCGGATGGTTTTTTTGGACGGTGGCTCCCCCCGCGCCTCCAGATCCGCCTAAGAAGCCGCCAACCGCGACTGGTCCTTGTGCAACCGCGTAAACCTCGCCATCGGCGCCAATCAATGGGCACTGCACGAGCACGCCGCCTTGCAGACTCTTCGCATCGCCCATCGCGGCGACCGTGATATCGATCCGGCTGCCTTTACGCATAAACGCGGGAATATCCGCCGTCACCATCACTGCAGCCACGTTCTTGGATGACAGCGCGCCCCCAGGCACGGTTATTCCCATGCGCTGAAGCATATTGGCGATGCTTTGTACGGTGTAAACAGGATCCTTGTCCCCATCACCCGCCAACCCAACCACCAATCCGTAACCGACCAACTGGTTGTCCCGCGCTCCTGATAGAATCGTCAAATCCTTGATGCGCGACCCCATCCCGGACGCAGACTGGGCCGTCAGCGCCGTCAGTAAAATGCATATTTTCGCAAATAAACGCATAGGAGTTCAGAACGGATTGACTTTGTCCCAGATTTTCAAAGCCCAACCTTTGCGTTGCGAATCGCTCACAGTTCCCTTGCCGATGAACTTGATGGTAGCGTCTGCCAGGTTATAACTGTAAACCGTGTTTTGAGCGGTCAGATCCTCGGATCTCACGACTCCGCGCAGAACCGCCTGCTGGCTCTCGCCCGAAAAGGAGGTATGGCGAGTGCCTTCAACCACCATGTTTCCGTTGGGCAGCACATCGACCACGAACACAGTGATTTTGTCAGCGATCTGCTCCGAATTGCTGATCTTGCCGGAACCATCGAAGCTGTTGGCGCTGTCAAGCTTGAGCGCAGGCAACTGCCCCTTCTTGGTCAACAGCCCGTTGACGGCTGGAGTGTAAAGAAGACTGGATATGCTGGCGTCAATCGCCGCCTTTTTACTGGTGGATGTGCTGTTGTCCTTGCTGGCGGTGGCGCTTTGCTGAACCAGAATTGTAATCATATCGCCAACCGCATGGGCCTTTTTGTCTGAGGTCATTGCGCGGGAACTTGTTTTCCACAGCGATTGCGAGCCTGCGAGCAGCGGGGTGAATATGATCGATAGAACCACAGCCTTACAAAGTAACTTCGATGGTCTCTTCATTTTGAACCTTTCCGCGAAATTCGCGTCCGGATTTTGAATTACGCACCCGGATTGACTGCCCGGCCAAACCGTCTTCCAACGCCTGGGCTTTGACCGTAATCGTCATGGAGCCCTGCTGCAAAATCGCATCCACTATTTTGCCACGAGTCACCACCGGGCGAATGCGAACCGAGTTATTGAGAATAGGCGCGCCCGCAGGGATGTTTTCGGTCACCTCCAGCAACGCATCTTCACTGTTGGCGCCCTGGAACGTGTCGCGTAGCGCCAGCACATCGCGACGCTCCCGTGCAAGGTTCGCCGTCTGCAGCCGTTCCCCTCGGCGCAGCGGATTTTGGGCCACAAAAATCTCCCGCCACAACCGAGCCTGCAACGGCATCGGCCAGGATCCAATGGACTCCTGCCCGCACCGCAGATCAAAACGCACAATAATCGATGAGCTGATCCCGGCCGCAGGAATCTCCAGAACCCTCAGCGTAAGCGGTTCGTCCGGCACCGATAACGGTTGCCAGGGCCGGGTGAAACGCAGCTCCAATTGTCCCCGATCCCGCGCATTCTCTTTTTGCATGACAGCCGTCAGCATCCCAACCAGTTCTTCTTCCCCCAGCAATCGGGCTTGGCGGGTGATCTTAACCTTGTCGGCGCCACTCCAATTGGTGGTGGCGAATTGCGACGCCTTGCGCTGCACCAATTCCTTGACTTGCGCGCGCGTAAGCGCCAGCGCCGAGCCGAATGGCGGAGCATCTGTCAAACGCACATGATACCCCTCGCCGTCCACAACGATTTGGTCCAGGAAAACTCCTTGGCTGTCAACCTGGGCTTCGCTCAGAAGCTGATGGGCTGGCGTTCCGGCATGCCCCCAGCCGGCCCCGGCCAGAATGGCCGACAGCAGCAAACCCGCTCGAACCATGTTAAGAAAATTGCTCATCCACGTCGGAGGTTGTTGGCGATTTGCATCATTTCGTCCGAAGACTGCACAGCCTTGGAATTTACTTCGTACGCTCGTTGCGCCACGATCATGTTCACCATTTCTTCCACCACCTTGACGTTGGACATTTCCAGGTAGTTTTGCGCCAATGTGCCCATGCCGTTTTCACCGGGACTGCCGATCTGGGGCGTTCCGGAGGCTGCGGTTTCCTTGAAGAGGTTGCCTCCCAAGCTCTGCAGTCCGGATGGATTGTTGAACCGAACCAGTTGAACCCGGAAAGTCTGCTGTCCATTGGCGCCGTTGGTGGTCACTTGACCGCTGGAGGCAATGGTGATGTCCGTCGTGCCTTGTGGAATCGGCTGAAAGCCGCCTTGAAGCGCCAGACCGTCGCTTGTTGTGATACGACCGTCGGACGCCGTCTTGAGAGCGCCGTCCCGCGTATAAGCAGTGGTGCCATCAGGCAGTTGCACCTCGAAAAAGCCGTCGCCTTGAATCGCGACATCCATATTCGCGCCCGTGTGGGTCAATTCGCCTGTGGTAAAGACCTTCGAAGTGGCAACCAAGCGCGAGCCGTGGCCAATCTGCACGCCGGTGGGCAGGGTGTTTCCGTTGCCTTGCTCGGCTCCAGGAGCCCTGGTCGTCTGGTAAAGCAAATCCTGGAATTCGGCCTTGTCCTTTTTGAAGCCAGTGGTATTGACGTTGGCCAGGTTGTTGGCAATGACGTCCAAATTGGTCTGCTGGGACTGCATCCCGGCCGCTGATGAGTAGAGCGCGCGCAGCATAGAATCAAGCGGGGTTTCCCAGCTCGCTGATCGCCTTGTTCATGCGGTCGTCGTTGAGCTGAATGGTCTTCTGGTTGGCTTCGAAGGTGCGCATGACTGAAATCAAGTTTGCCATTTCAGATACCGCAGTCGTATTGGACATTTCAATGTATCCCTGTCGCAAAGAGGGCGAAGCGACCGTTTTTGGCGTCAGGTTCGGATTGTTTGCAAGATAGCAGCCGCCACCGATGTTCGTCAGCAGACGCGGGTCATTGAATTCAACAATTTTGAGTTTCCCCTTGTTCACACCGCCCTGGCTGATCTCACCGGTCGCGGAGATTGAAATGGGTGAGAGGTCTTTGGAATCGAAATTTCCAACCCCGCGATCTGTGGCAACCACCTGGCCGGCCTTGGTAACGAGCTGTCCCTGAGGATTGACTTGGAATTCGCCATCCCGTGTGTAAGCGGTGGCGCCGTTGGCCAATTGAATTTCGAAAAAGCCGCTCCCGTCAATCGCGACATCGGTTTTCCCCTCGGTGCGGCGCATCTCACCGGGACTGAAAACCGTCTGAGCTGTGGCATTGGGCAGACCGACCCGTGATTGCGACTTGGCAAGCCCCATCATGCCCGACTGAACGGAGTCAAATGAAACGGCCTGCTTTTTGTAGCCCGGAATGGATGCCGATGCCAGGTTCTCGGAAATGACTTCCTGCCATTTGTTGTTGGCGTTTAGCGCCGCGGCGGCCTGGTAAAGTGAAACATTCACATCTTCCTGTGTAGCAACGCCTGTGCCATCTGGCCAAAATACCGATTCCACCTCTTTTTTGACCAATCTCCGACCTGCCTTGGAAAAATCTGCCGTCTGCGAACGCATATTTTGCCCCGAAAAGCGATAAGCCGAAAACGTAACTATTCAAGTAGCATAGGCATCCTTGCCTGTGCCCCTTATTTCCGGCGAGCGTCAGCGAGCCGCTAATTTCTCCCTTTGACCTGAACAGTTACCCGAAAACAGCAGTGGAATCCGTCTTAAATGCCTTGTTCTTCATCTGCGTTAATCTGCGTCATCTGCGGATAACAATTTTCTAACCACAGATGAACGCAGATATTATGAATCAAAGAGATAGGGAGACTCTTGCCATCGCTTGGAAATGGATTGTATTGTATTGTGTCAATAAATACAATCCAAGTCAATAATCTCGCCGCAGCAGCACTCGATGTGAATCGTTCGCACTCGGTCGCCATCGCGCTGAACATTGATCACCGGACGATGCTGCGCCGCCGGTTGGCCCGCGCCAGGATTCTGAGCGGAAGGAACAGTCGCGACGGCCGCCACGAACGCCTCTTTGGCGCCAGCGCCAGAGGACTGACCTTTTGGAGGCTGCGAAAAAAATGGAACGAAAGCGTCTGGCATGAATTCTTAACGGTTTCCGGACTTGATCCTCAGCATCAGGGTCACACGCCGGTTGCGCTCGTCGGTGGGCGGAACCTCTCGAATCGGCACGGTATCCGCAAAACCGGCCACTTTTTGCACCTGCTCGGAGATCACTCCGTTTTCGATCATCTTGCGCCGCGCCGCGTTGGCGCGGTCTGCCGACAATTCCCACCCGCCATACTCCGCGTTGCGAGCCTTATGCCCCTGCTCCGTGTGTCCCTCAATCTCGATCCTGAAGACGTTGCTGTAATAGGCAACCTGCCAGGAGAGTGTTGAAATGAGAAATTGGCCGTAGTCGGTAAACACCGCCGAATCGCGCTCAAAAACAGGGCGTTTGGCATGATCAAAAATATTGATCCGCATCCCGTCTGAAGTGATCTCGACCTTGAGCGGGTCATCGTCTGAACTTTCGGGGGCGGCCGCCAGCGTGCGCATAATCTCCTCGGAAATCTTGCGCAGGAAATTCAACTCCACCACCGCGGCGGAGTCAAAATTGCCCTCCTTGGATTTCACTGATTGAGACTCCTTGGTATTCAACAGCCCGGTCGATTCCTTGGTCAGCGTGGCAAACGGATTCTTGAATGATCGCTCGACTGCCTGCTTGATTTTTGTGTCCTGCGACGTCAGCCAGAGCACCAGAAACAAAGCCATCATCGCGGTCACAAAGTCCGCGTAAGCCACCTTCCACGCGCCACCGTGATGACCATGCCGCTTTTTGCTCATGCCTTGACCGCTGCGCTCTTGTCGCCGGTAACGACTTGTTTGAGCATCACTTCCAATTCCTCGGATGTGGGTCGCAAATTCTCGCTGAGACTGCGCCTTGCCATTTCAATGGCCATGATCGGCGCCATGCCGTTGGCAAACCCGACCACTGAAGTGGCTATGCACCGGTAGTAAACCATCTGCGCCGCCCCAAGGAATTCCATGTTAACGGCCAGAGGATTCAAATAGCCGTAAGATATAAGAATTCCCAAGAATGTTCCGACCAGCGCCGCCGCAACGTGTTCGCCGATCATATCGATCGGGCCGGCAATCGACGCCATCGTGATAACAATGCCCAGCACCGCCGCCACAATGCCAAAGCCGGGCATTGCGTCAGCCGTCTTGGTGAGCACGTTGACGGGCTTGTGATGTTCATCATCCATCATGTCCAGCTCAACCTCCATGAGCGCCTTCAATTGGTCGGGCTTGACCTTGCCGTCAACTATCGGACGCAGCCCGCCAACCAGCAGTTCCACCGCCGTTTTGTTTGCCAGAAATGACGGGTATTTCCCAAATAGAGTGCTCGTGAAGGGGTCCATGATATGTTCTTCAACTGCGGTCATGCCATTGCGCCGACCCAGGATGAACAATTCGTAGAGCGCCTTGAAGAGATCCTCATAGTCCGAGCGTTTGTAGGGAGTGCCTTTGAGCGTGCCGACCATCTGCTTGAACATGTCAATCAGCACCTCCTTGGGAGACATGATGATCAATGCCCCGGCGGCGGCTCCAACAATCACGATGAACTCGGACACTTGTATCAGCGCGCCCAAGTGACCGCCGGCAAACATGAACCCTCCAAGCACCGAACCAGTCACCACCAAAATTCCAAATATGACAATCATGCGGCAAAGAATTTAAGCGATCAGCCCTTCCCGTCTTTGCAGATAGGACTTGATGGCGAGGATCGCTTGAGCATGAATTTGACAAATCCGAGACTCCGTCACGTTGAAGACTTCGGCAATCTCCCGCAGCCGCATGTCTTCGAAATAGTAAAGCGCCAGCACCTTGCGCTGGATTTCCGGCAACTGCTCTAATCGTTCCGCGATGACCGCCGAGAGCTCACGATTCGAAGCGGCCTCGACCGGGTTTACTTGCGACTCGTCGGGGATGCTCTCGTAACGCGAAGTCTCAGTGCTCTGTTCGCTGGTGTGGACGCTATCCAGACAGACAAACGTCGCGGGCTTGATCTCCTCAATCAAACGCTCGTATTCGCCCAGCGTCAGCCCCATGGCTTTGGCGATGTCATCGTTTGTCGGCATTTCCCCCTTGGCCTGTTCCAGTTCCTGAATAACCGCCTGCACCTTGCGAGCCTTGGCATGTACCGACCGGGGAACCCAGTCCAAGCGGCGCAATTCGTCGAGAATCGCTCCGCGAATGCGGATCCGCGCGTAGGTTTCAAACGAACTGCCGCCTTTGGGATCGAACTGTCGAACCGCGTTAAGCAACCCCACAAGACCCGCGCTATAGAGGTCGTCGATTTCGACATGTGCTGGCAAGGTCATGGCCAGACGCCCCACCACCGTCTTAACCAACGGCAAATGCTCTTTAACCAGATCCTCTTCCGCCAAACTGCCGGGAGTGGCCTGGCGATACCGTTCCAACAAATCCTGGTTAAGCCGCCTCGCCTCGTAGGTCGGAGGCACTGATTCAATTAAAGTTGTCATGACTTATTTCTTCCACGGAGCTTTCACTCCATTAGCTTCCTGAGCTTTCTCCAGCGCCGCCATCTGCTGGTTATGCACCTCGCGCAACATCTCAACCCAATTTTTTCCCCACCAGCGCAACAACATGCCACCGGCCAAGGTGGCAATGGCGGATCGCAAAAAGATTCCCGGCCAACTAGCCCCCTCAGTGCTCAGTCCGAGGCCAGTTCCGGTTAAAAAACCAATCATACCGCCGATCAGAATTAATCTTTTCATAAAACGCGTAACTTCCGTTATGGTAACTATTCAGGTGGCATAGGCCTCCTTGCCTGTGCCCCCTCTTTCCGACGAACGTTAGCGATCCGCTAATTTCTTCTTCTGACCTGAACAGTTACCCATTAAGCAAAAGGTCTGCCATCCACGATGGCACTTGGCTCCAGAGCAAAATTTCCCTATTTTCTATGGAATTGACGGTCAAACAGCATTTGGGCAGAGGCTGCATAAAAGTCCCCGGGAATATTTTGCCCACTGCTCATCCAGCCAAGGGAGTAATTTGTGCCTAATACCAGGTTCCACAGTTTCCCCCAGCGCCCCTCTTCGTCCAAGTGCGTCAGAACCACATCGAATATCGGGTAACTGGAAAACGCCCGCGCCTGTGCGATCAGCACTGGAATCTCGTAAGCCGCGTTCAACACCAAATGGACATGCCCGGCCGGCAGTTCACCGATCTGCCGTTTCAATGTCTCCACCGATTCGGCATCTTTCCAATTCACTCCAGGCAAATCAACGAACAGCAACTCCGATGGATCCAAGTGTTCATCCTCGCTGCGAAACCGGTCCACCGGCACTCCCAGAATCTCGCAATACACACTCAGCGACTCCGCCGCATTCGTCCCCGCCCCATCCAAACGCCAGACTCGCGCGCGGCGGTTTTCGAGCAACACAGACTTGGCCAGCCATTTGCACAAACATGTTGTTTTCCCGGTCCCTGGCGGACCAATGAACACATGCACGTTGGTGCCGGAGTCGTTTCGAACCCGCCAAATTCGTTTCAGAGCCGAACAAACCGCCTCGATTTCTTGAGGCAGCGTTTGAGGAGCCTGGCTCGGGTTAGCCTGCCGCAGCAATTCGAGCACCTGCTGAATGTACAAAGGAAGAATGCCGATTTTCTCCAGGATTTGTACCACCGTTGGCGGAATTGCCGGAGCGAAGGCATGCGTACCTGGCACGACCTCGGGTTGGCGGTTTCCCCAAGTGGCGGGACGCTGATCGAGTTGCTGCCGCAATTCAGCCAATTGCCGTTTGATCTCACTCAGCGGGTCATCCTCCACCTGCGCCTGTGGCGCATCGGGAATACACGCCACAACCTCAATCCGCGGCCTCTGCCACAAGCGCCCAATTCCTGCAGCCGGCAACTGTTTTACGCTCAACACCACTGCGTCAGGCCCCAGTTGTGCCCTTATCTGCGCGATGGCATCCACAGATGAATCGGCCATGAAGGTTTGCGGTTGCACGGCGATTGCATAGCAAGAATCGGACCCATAAGCCGTTAATGAACGGGAATATTTAGTTTTACAAGCTTTCCTGGTTATGGTTTAGTCGCGAGAAATCCGGTTCATGACCAAGAAAAAGAAAGAAAATTTATACTATTTACTGCCAGGAATGGGACGGGGAGCCAGGCAGAAGTTTTTTCGCAACCTGAAGATCTCCATCTTGGTGGGGCTTCTGGCTGCGGGGGCAGTGGCTTTGCTGCTGCACTTCAAAGACAAGCTGTGATGTATGCTTTGAACGTGTAAGAAGGTTTTTTTTGCGCCAAGAACAAGGAATTCCCATTCCGTGTATTCCGTGGTTCATCCTCCGGAGAATATCCAATATCGAACAAGGAATATCCAATGATGAAGTAGGAGGGTTCGGGATATAAGCTGGTTTTGGGTCAAATTGATTATTGCGTTCTTTTCAAGAAATTGTTTTCGCCTCCCAGGCACAATAGTTCAAGAAATGTTCAGCTTTGGTTCCAAAAAGTGGGAGTATTCTGAGGCTGGAAACCGGCTGTTTTTCTACGGGCTAGAGTCTGACTGACCGTTGGCTTTGTACGGTGCCCGAGAAGTGGCATTTGAGCAGCGCTTGGCTTGGCTGGCCCGCATCACCATCCCTCGCCACCTCAACGTTTTCCCAAGTAGATCATCCCGGCGATCAGTCCGCATGCAACAATCGACATGATCATCGTTGATTCGATGAAGTAGGTGATCCCCATCAGCGCGAGACCTCCAAATAACGGGATGGCCGACCTCTGCTTCTTCCCATAAACGAAAAACCCCAGTCCGATTGTTCCCCAGAGCATCGACACAAACATACTGGTAAAGCTCAGATTCACAGCACAGCAAGTTCTAGCGCTTAACCAGTCGTTTGAACAGAAAACAAAACCGTTCTGTAACTATTCGCGTGGCATAGGCATCCTTGCCTGTGCTCCTCCGCGTAGTCAGTGGGTCCAGTGTGCCCAGAGTTTTCGTAAAGCGGCTCTCCTATTGGTACTGGTGGTGAACGGCTCGGAAAAGTGTTGGCAGTGAGGAAGCCGACTCACGGAACCTTGTTTCAGCGAGACAAATCGGCGAAGAGTTCCTTCTTGCTGGCGAATCGTTTCACGTTCTTTTCCGCCTTGCTGGCGGTTAGCGCGTGCGCCGTGAGGTCATTTGGAATCCTTATGTCAAAGGGCAGCCCGCGTTGGAGCTTGATTTGGCGATAAAGCAAATGTACTGCCTCAGAAGCTGTTAATCCCAGTTGAGCCAGAATTCCTTCAACTTCGCACTTGAGGCTGGGTTCGATTCGGGTACGAACGGTCGCAGTTTTGGTCATGGCTTCAATGTAGCTCTAATGAGGCTACATGGCAAGCTTAAATCCATGAGGAACGTCTCAGTAGTCTCGGAACTCGGCGGTTGCCAGGGATCATGGGCGGCAATGCCGTGGCCCGAGACGGGCTCGACCAGGCTCAGACTTCCTGACCTCGATGATTTTCTGCTGAGACCAGTTTGTAAATCAGCCGAAGTTTGGTGGTCAGGAAAACGGTTTCTGAGGCGCTCAACTCATCGCACAGTTCTTGCGCGGCTTGGCCAAGCATTGGGTTTGCCGGATAATGAATGCGCACTGTGAGATTACTCGCAGCTCTCCAACATTCGAAGCGCATCATCAACAGGAAACCACTTCAGCGTTTCTCCTGGAATCAAGTCATCGCCGGATGCAAACAGCAATTCTCATTATGTGGGGTAGACCTCTGGTCTGCCAGCCTCTCGCTATCGAGGTGCTGTGATTATTGTGCTGACTGTTGCGGTGCCTCTGGCTCCGCAGGAAGTCGAAAACTTCGTAAGCAGGCAGATCACCGTTCTTCCCCTTCCTTGCTCATAATGAGAATTGCTGGGGATTGAAGAGTTGCTATTCCGGGTAAATTACGGTTAATTTTGGACATGAAAACAAGTTCGGTGGTTACCGCTGATCCGAAAATCTTGAGCGGCGAGCCATGTTTTGCGGGAACGCGCGTTCCCGTGAGGGCACTGCTCGATTACATCGAGGGCGGTGAGACGTTGGACGCCTTTTTGGAACAATACCCCACCGTCTCGCGCGAACAGGCTGTGGCGTTTTTTGAACAAGGCACCGAACATCTGCTCGCTGCTGTCTGAATGCGAATACTGCTCGACGAATGTCTGCCCAAGGATTTGGCGGGCGAACTTTCCGGCCAGTTTGTAAAAACGGTTCCCCAAGCCGGTTGGGCTGGCATCAACAACGGCAAACTCCTGCGCCTTGTGGCTGAGTTCGGCAAATTCGATCTGTTTCTGACCGTCGATAAGCGGCTTCCTCAACAGAATCAAACCCAGTCGCTTCCTTTTGCCATCGTCGTGTTGCGGGCCAAATCCAACCGCTTAGCGCACATCCTGCCCTTTGCGCCAGAAATCCTGCGTCGTCTGGGTGAATTTCAACCGGGTTGCGTTTATGTTTTGCCGCAACCAGATTAGCGTAGGTTTCCGTTGTCATAGAGCCGGATCAGAAGGTCCAGAAAAACAGAACTTTTTTGCTTTTCTTGCTAGGCGTTAGTTGGCAGCTTGAATTCAATTTAAGAAACAAACTTATGGCCAAAAAACACCAAATACCAAATACCGCTGCCAAGAGACTGTCCGACAAGAGCACAAAACAGGAAATGCTTGATGCTCAACGACGAGAAGATCGCCCTTGAGAAAGAGATCAAGCTCAAGAAAGAGTCTGCGGAAAAGGAATTGATCGAACGGGAAAAGAGCATCGCAGATCGAGAGCGTGAACTGGCCGAACTGCGAGCCAAAGCCGCCGCCTTCCCAAAGGAACTGGAAACCGCTGTCGCCCAATCTGTCAAAGACGCCACCGACAGGATCAAGTTCGAGTCCAAGAGCCGCGAGGATCTCTTCCGCAAAGAATTTGAGGGTGAGCGCAACGTTTTGACCACCAAGAATGACTCCCTGGAAAAGGCATACAAAGATGTTGTGGCCGCGAACACTCGCCTTGCGCAACAGTTGGAAGCGTCCTACCAGAAGGTTCAAGACATCGCGGAAAAAACCGTGGAAAGCACCTCACAGTCCAAATCCCTTGCTGATCTGCAAAAACTATTCGTCGAACAAAGCCGAAAAGGATCTGGCGAAAAGACAGCATGAATACAAGTCATGAGCGAAATTAGAGTCTCGCTGACGCTCGCCGAAAAGAGGGGCATAGGCGAGGATGCCTATGCTACCTGAATTCCCCTTTTCTCCTTCGCAGCCTCGTAAACCTGTTTAATCGGCACGCCGTGACTCTGTGCCGCTGCTTTGCAGGATTCAAATTCCGGCGCGGCTTGGATCACTTCGCCATTGAGCATGCCGAACTTGATCGCAATCTCGCCGAACGAAGTGGAAACCTCCCGGATCTCGCGGCGCAGTTTTCGGCGCTCCGCAATTGTTCTGCGGACGCCAAACGCCGTGGTTTCGCGCAGTATCAACTCACTGAATTTGTCGGCATGCGCAGACTCACAAAGCACCGTTAACATGACCGCCGGACGACTTTTCTTCATCTGGATTGGCGTGTAAAACACATCCAGTGCTCCCATGTAAATGGCGCGCTCGATAAAATGCCCCAGCACCTCAGAATTGATATCGTCCAGATTGGTCTCAAGAACCGCGATGGTGTCGGTTTCCCAATCGTGACTTGCCGATGCGGCTGATTCGCACAAAATGGCGCGTAAGACGTTGGGACGGGTTTTGTTGTTGCGCGCGCCAATGCCAAACCCGATCCGCTCCGGTTTCAATGTCTGCATTGGCCCAAATTGCTCAGCCATTTCCGCCATCAACGCCGCGCCCGTCGGGGTCACCAGTTCATGCGGTTCTTCGCACTGGCTGACCGTAACGTCGCGCATCGCCAGGATCTCCAAGGTGGCAGGGGCAGGCACTGGGAAACGCCCGTGGGCGCAATCGATCCATCCGATGCCCTCGATCACCGGGCTGCACAAGACCCTCGGCCTGCCAAGCAAATCGAGCGCAACGCAAAAGCCGACAATATCAATAATGGAATCGACCGCGCCGACTTCGTGGAAATGAACCTGATCAGGAGGGTGCCCGTGAATCTTGCCCTCCGCATTGGCGATGCGCTGGAAAATGGCAATGGACTTTGTCTTAACCCAATCGGAGAGTGAACTATTGCCGATCAGTTGCTTGATATCGGCAAAATTACGTCCGCCTTCGTGATGCAATGGGGGTTGAGCCTGAAATGATTCACGCAGGCCGTGAATTGCGGTGAATGGTGACGGCTGAGAATGGCTGTGCGAATGGGGATGGTCATGGGAATGACCGGGGTGGTCTAAAGTCTCATCCATGTGGGGCAGACCTCCGGTCTGCCGGTTCCCGGAGCCTCCGGCTCCGTGGACTCCAACTAACTCCAAAGCAGCCCTGTTATCGTGGGAGTGAGCATGAGACTCGCCCGACGCGTCGATGTGAACGTCAAATTTGGTTCCCTCGATTTGAAAGCGTTTTTCCCTTGATACATGGAGATGGCAACCATTGAGGTTGAGTTTGGCCAATTCGGCTTCGAGTCGGAGAAAATCAACTCCCAAGTCCAAGAGCGCACCCACCGCCATATCGCCGCTGATGCCGCTGAAAAGATCAAAATAAAGGGTTTTCATTGTGGGAAAAAAGCTGTTTTCAGGCGGATGCAGGCGGCTCGGGAGCGTTCAAAGCATTGATCTGACTGGCCGCGTAGGCCGCGCCGAAGCCGTTGTCGATATTGACCACTGTCACGCCGCTGCCGCAACTGTTGAGCATTCCCAGCAGCGCTGAGATGCCGCCGAAGCTGGCGCCGTAACCGACGCTTGTCGGCACCGCGATCACCGGACGGCTGACCAGTCCCGCCACCACGCTGGGCAGCGCGCCTTCCATCCCCGCCACGACAATCAACACATTGGCGTTCTGTAATGTCTCCAGGCGTCCGAGCATCCGGTGCAAACCAGCGACGCCAATGTCATACACGCGCTCAACACGGTTGCCCATGATGTCCGCCGTCACCGCAGCCTCCTCGGCCACCGGAACGTCGCTGGTTCCAGCGCACAAAATGGCGATGGCACCAGGGCGCTTGGGCAGCGGCGCGCTATCGACTGTCATGCACCGCGCTTGCTCGTGGTAAACTGCGGTTTTGATCCGGCGTTTGACCTTGGACGCCTGCTCGGGCGAGATGCGCGTGATCAGGAACCGCTGCTCGCAACTGTGGAGATGGGCGGCGATTTTAGTGATTTGCTCCGCCGTTTTGCCCGCGCCGTAAATGACTTCGGGAAACCCTTTTCGCAAAGCGCGATGGTTATCGATCTGGGCAAAGCCAAAATCGGCCACAGGCGCAGCCTGAAAAGCATGCAACGCTTTGGCCAGCGTGAGTTTGCCTTCACGAAATTGCTCCAAGAGCCGGGTCGCTTCTGATGTCGTCACAGTCAGTAAATTACACTAAATTCCGGGACAGCGAAGCGGAAAGTTCCAGCAATTCTTATTATGTAGGGTAGACCTCTGGTCTGCCGGTTGCGGTGCCTCTGGCTCCGCTGGGAGTCGGAAACTCCGTGCGCAGGCAGATCAGCGTTTTTCCCCTTCCTTGCTCAAAATGAGAATTGCTGGGAAAGTTCTGCCATCATTGAGATTGTTGCTGGCGATTTCTTCGTTTTCCAATCATTGTTGACGCATGGAAACGCTTTTTGCTGAAGTGATGTTACGGGCGGTGCGGACGGCTTTGACGGAGGATATTGGGGCGGGAGATGTGACCACGATAGCCACCGTGCCGGAGGAATCGGTGTCGCGCGCGCGGATGGTGGCGCGTGAACCGTTGGTTTTGGCTGGAATTGAGTTTGCCGAGACGGCGTTTCGTGAATTATCGCCGACCCTCCAGATTGAGCGGATGGCCTCTGATGGCCAGCGCACGGCGGCAGGAAAGACACTTTTGAGTATCGAGGGTTCGACTCGCGCCATTCTCAGCGCGGAACGGGTCGCATTGAATTTTGTCCAGCGGCTTTCGGGCGTGGCAACGTTGACGGCGCAGTTCGTCGAAGCGATCAAAGGCACGAGCGCTCAAATCCTGGATACGCGCAAGACCACGCCAGGGTGGCGGAGCTTTGAAAAATATGCAGTCAAATGTGGTGGCGGCGCCAATCACCGGATCGGTTTGTACGATCAGGTCTTGATCAAGGACAACCACCTGGCTGCGCTTGCCACCGAACCGCCCAACGCCATCGAGGCCGCTGTTCGCCGGGCGCGCGCGCGATTTCCCGGATTGCTGGTGGAGGTCGAAGCCGATACTCCGGCGCAGGTCGAGCAAGCGTTGCTGGCGGGAGCGGACATCATTTTGCTGGATAACATGACTCTGGACGAAATGCGCGCCGCCGTGTTTTGGGCCAAAGGCAAGGCCAAGACCGAAGCCAGCGGCGGAGTTCGTCTATCGACGGTTCGGGCCATTGCCGAGACTGGCGTCGATTTTATCTCGGTGGGAGCGCTGACCCACTCAGCCTGTGCCGTTGACATCGCTCTTGATTTTATTGAATGAGCTGAGCGCCAACTTTCTCTCATTAAAAGTTGGCAATCGGCCAAACCGCGCATATAGACTCCACCCAGTTTTGTTTATTTCTTAAGATTTATGACCACAAAGAGAACGAGCCGCCATCGTGAAGATTTAACCGATGCGCCTGATTGGATGCTGAAAAAGAAATGTCCGAACCGCGACAAATATCTTGCGGGCAAACGGATCATGCCTAAAGGAATCACCGGCAAAGAGAAGTTTGCCGACATGATGGACGATGTTTTTCTCGCCTACAACTCGGCTCGCCTGCGCGAAGGCTGCCAGTTGTTTGCTGGAAAAATGCTTGAGCCTGATGTGACCGTTGGCATGGCATTATCCGGCGCGTTAACTCCGGCGGGACTTGGCTGCTCCAGCGTCGTGCCACTAATCAAGGCCGGTTTTATCGATTGGATCGTCGCCACCGGCGCCAATCTCTATCACGACCTGCATTTCGCCTTTAATTTTCCGGTGCATGTTGGCAGTCACCAGCTTGATGACACCGATTTGCGCAAGAACGACATTGTGCGTGTTTACGATGTGTTGATGGGTTACAGCGACTGCCTTATGGCCACGGACGAAATCCTGCGCAATATCCTCGTCCAACCCGAATTCCAGAAGGAGATGGGCACCGCTGAATTGCACTACCTGATCGGCCGTTACGCGGCGGAATGGGAACGTAAAGCGGGTTTGAAGGATGTTTCGGTCTTGGCGGCAGCCTATCGCGCTGGTGTCCCCTGCTACACATCCTCGCCGGGCGATTCAACGATCGGCATGAACGTCGCTGGAGTTGAACTGCGCGGGAACAAACTGCGCATGAACCCTTCAATTGACGTCAACGAGACCACCAGCATCGTCCTTGGCGCAAAACGCGCGGGCGGCAAGAGCGCCGTCATGCTCATGGGCGGCGGCAGTCCCAAGAACTTCATGCTCCAAACCGAGCCGCAAATCCAGGAAGTCCTTCGCATGCGCGAATACGGCCAGGACTATTTCTTCCAAGTGACCGATGCCCGTCCCGATACCGGCGGTCTTTCCGGCGCGACACCGCATGAGGCGGTCAGTTGGGGCAAGGTTGACCCGGATCGCCTGCCCGACGCCGTGGTCTGCTATACCGACACCACCATTGCCCTGCCAATCCTCACGCACTATGCGTTGGCCCGGCGCGCCAAACGTCCTCTAAAGCGCCTCTACGATAAGCTTCCGGCTTTGGTCAAGGCGCTGACCAAAGAGTACTTCGTCCACAACAAGGTCAAAATGCTCGACGGATCAGAACCGGTGCTTGATTAGGAACCCGGATCATCCAATTGTTCAACGAAAGACGAGTCCTGTTACGGGGCTCGTCTTTTTTTGGAATCTGCAACGCAAGCGCTGTTGGCCAAGGCCCCACTGAAAACTGAAAAACAGCAAATTTTGAAACAGAAAGGCCGGACTTGCGTCCGGCCTCACCGCTGAGAACAAAGGATTTGAAATCTTTGGATGACCTGATGCCGCGCTGCGGACCACGCTTTCGAACACACACGGAAAACCGCATTTTTGCACCGTCAACGCAGTAACTCTACCTGAACCTTGGTAACCTGCCAGTCACCAGTACTGGTGACACCAAAGGCTGCTCTGAAGTCGGCTGGCGTCCACGGAATCAGAGGTTCCTGGAACAGTCAGCGCAACGGATGCGTGACAGGAAAGTAACCCTGTGGGTATGCCTCCGGCCTGCCGGTGCGAGGTATCTCCACCATAGCCCCCCCCCTGTGTGGACATCTGTGCTCAAAACTCAAATTTCACATCGTCCAGACGGGTGGCAACTTCGGTCAGGACACGTTGTTCGTCAGATTGGTCTTTGGCCACAAATGTCACGCTGAAACGCAGGTTGGCACCCGCATCGTCCCACGGCACGGTGGAAATCAGCTTCTCCGTGATCAGCCATTGAGAAATTTCCTCGCCGCTCTTGAACTCAATGCGCGCTCCATTTTTTTTGACAGCCGCTTTGGGAGCTTTGACATAGAGAAAGAACGAACCCATGGGCTTCTTCGCCTGAAATCCAGCGCGCGTGAGCAATCCCACCAGCGCGTCCATCCGCCGAGAATACTTGGCAGCGATCTTCTCGGTGATTTCCGGGTGATCAAAACAATAGGCGGCTGCGTGTTGGATGGCCAGGAACTGTCCCGAATCGGTGTTGTCTTTGACATCGCCGTAAGCATTGACCAGAAGCTCGTTGCCGGCCACGAACCCGCAGCGCCATCCGGTCATATTGAAGCTCTTACTGGTCGAGTGCAGCTCAATGCCCACATCCTTGGCGCCCGGGATTGAGAGAAAACTCAGCGGCTTGCCTTCAAACACGAGCGCGGCGTAAGCGGCGTCGTGAATAACCACAATATTGTTACGCTTGGCGAACGCCACCACTCTTGCGAAGAAATCGGACGTTGCGCTGCCGCCCGTCGGGTTGTTCGGATAATTGAGCACCAGCACCTTGGCCTTGCTCAACACTTCCGCCGGAATGCTCTCCAGATCGGGCAGAAACTGATTGGCCTGGGTCAATGGCAAATTATGCACCAGTCCGCCATAATACCTGGCGTGCGTGCCAAAGATCGGGTAGCCGGGCGTGGTCATGAGAACGTAATCGCCTGGATTGATCAGCGCGGCGGGCAGAATGGATAACGCTGCCTTGCTCCCGATGGAATGGAGCACTTCAGTTTCTGGATTGATGCCGGAAACGCCGCAAACCCGCCGCAGATAGCGCACGGCGGCTTCTTTTAGAACTGAATCGCCGTTGTCGGCATATCCTCGATTTTGCGGGTTGGCCGCTTCTTCGCTCAGCTTTGCCACCACCTCTGGAAAAGCCATTTCGTCTGGTTCGCCCACGCCCATGTCGATAATCTCCGCGCCCGGATTGGCGGCCAGCGCGGCGCGTTTGGCGCGTTTAATCTTCTCAAATTTGTAAATTGCAGTGGATTTTCCGTAGGTCTTTCCACCAATGCGCTCGGAAAACAGGTTTTGAATGTAAGAGTCAGACATAGCATTTCGGCCTGAAAAAACGGCCTTTGGCACGGCGAAAATAGACGATGTCGGAGGAATTGGAAGAAAGAAGTGGAAAAGTTGACCTCAAGAAATATCGTAAATGCATTCTTTTATGGTTGAGTCGTTTCAGGAATATGCTTATTTTACATTTGCGGCTTTTCACAATGGACGTTTGGTTGCGAATGTGAGTTGGGCAAATCGGAACGCTGCGTCGGCGATTAACAACAGTTACCGTGAATACTGATTTAGAAGTGATTTTAGAGGCTGCTGCCAAGAACGTCTTCTCGACGATGCTCAGCTTCAATGTGGAGTTCCAAAAACTGGATGGGTCTTTTTTTGACGGCGGGGAGCATGTCGCAGGAACGGTTGGCATCACTGGCGCATTTAACGGCATGGTTTACCTCTACTCCAGCGCTCCGTTTGCCCGGCAGATGACGTGCAGCTTGTTGGGCATGAAGGACAGCGAAATTGAAGGAAATGAAATGGTCAACGATGCCATGGGCGAACTCACCAATATGATGGCCGGGTTTATCAAATCAAGGCTGGACAACGCGGGATGCCGGTGTGTGATGACCATTCCATCGGTAATCCGAGGGCGGGATTTCAAAATCGAACCTGTGAGCGGCGTTATTCGCAAAACCATTTATTTCCAAAGTAGTGGAGGTAAAGTTCTGGTGGAAGCGCTCTTGAAAGCCACATCGTAAGGAGCACACTGAATGCCTATTACTATTTTGTCAGTGGATGATAGCAAAATGGTCCGGATGCTTGTCTCCAAAGCTTTCAAGAAATTTGATTGCAGGGTTCTTGAAGCCTCCAACGGCCTCGAAGGAATGGCCATAGCAGCACAAGAAAAACCGGACCTTATTCTTCTGGACTTTACCATGCCGGTGATGGATGGCATGGAAATGCTCGATATGCTTCGCAGCCACGACGATCTTAAGACTGTGCCGGTCGTGATGCTCACCGCTGAACGCTCCCGCGACATGCTGGCTGAATTCGCCAAGAAAGGCGTGCGGGATTACTTGGTCAAACCTTTCAGGGAACAGGAAATCGTCGAACGCGTCGGTCGCATCGTACCGCTGGTAGTTCCGGTTGCGTAAGGGGAAGTTTTCTAGTTTTCACTTTTTAGCGGAAAAACTGTAAAGGTCACATTGGCTTTCCCCGCTGAAAACTGAAAACTAGCAAACTTCATCCTTCTCCCCCGCTTTCTGCCAAGGTAATTCGTAGGCTTTGATCTCGCTGCTGAAACCTTTGACTTTCACCGGCGATAACTCGATGCAAATAGCTGCCAGGGCGGGGTCATCGCGCTTAATCTGCGCGTAGGTGTTCTCCCCGATGACAATTCGTCCGTGGCCGGAAACACCTTCCAAGCGGGACGCAAGGTTGATCTCACGCCCAAAAACGGTGTAGTTGAAACCATACGATTCGGAGCCCATCAGGCCAACGATGGAATAACCGCTGTTGATGCCGGTCCCCAGAAAAATCAACGGCAGCAGCGGCTTGAGAGGCAAGCCTTTGTTCGCAAGTAAACTGTTTTCTTCTTCGATGCGCTTGTTGGCGAGCACACGCTGGTCGTTCAAAGCGCATAACGCTCGCTGAGCATCAATGGCGGCCCGAGCACAATTCAACGCATGGCGTGAATCATTCATGGGAGCGCCCCAAAAGGCCATCACGCAATCACCGATGTATTTATCCAAGGTTCCATTGTGCCGTGTGATGGACTCGGAAATAGTGGTCAGGCACTTATTGACAATTTCAAGGGTTTCCCTGGCAATCGTGTCGCGATATTCTTCGGCATCTTCCTGGGTAAGCTGATTCTGTTCAATATATTCTTCGGCTCGGGTTTGGGTAGTATCTGTCAGTTGGGTGAACCCTCGGATATCGGCAAAAAGCACTGTAATATCCTGGCGGCGTCCACTTAATTTGAGGTTCTCTTTGCTGAGCAGCTCGTTGACAACATTTGGGGAGACCATCTTCGAAAAGACTGATTTCACGCGGTTACGTTCGAGGCTCTCAATGCGCACCCGATAGGTGGCCATCATCGCGTGCGTGACCGCGCCCGCCGCAAGACACGGTTTTATCAATGGAAGCCAGAACCGATATTCAAAAAAGAGCCAATAAGCGAGCGCACCGTATCCCAGTGTCAGGAGCATCATCACTGCGGACCCAGTCACTGGGCGCAGATTCCATGTGATCCAGCCAGAGACGGTTCCGATGGCAATGATCAAGCTCATCGTGAGCCAGAACGGGCACAAGGTGATGAACTGGTTGGAAATGACCGCATTGGCCACGTTCCAGTGTTTGCTGACCAGGTAGGTCTCTTTGTCCAGAGGGGTTGCGCCCAAATCGGTAAGATCGTTTCCGGTGGCGATGGATCCAACCGTGATCAGTCGATTGCTCCACTCATTGATGATCTCCTCGCCTTTGGAACGGTTGATCCCGCCAATCAACAGATCTTCAAGCATTCCGACTTTTAGCTGCGGATCATTTGGGCGGATGCGCCAATCAATGTGAAATGTTCCCGACGCACCCAAAGGAATCACTCTCTTCACCCCGTTGGATCCAACCAAGGTTACTTGATGCTTTTCAATTTTGGGATGATCCAAGTCGAGTTCCAGTTCGCGCGACGCGAGCACGATACCCATGCTCCATATCCGGCGAACGTGAAATGGAATAAACATATCGGGCGCATCCGCTGGCATGGAATCGAGCTTCAGGTCAGAGGTCTTCATTTTGCCCTCTGAATTGAGAGCAATCGGATTGCGCGTCCTGTCGCGCTCGCAGTAGAAGCTCAATTGATTGGACCCCACCTGCGTCCGGAAAAGATCAAAGTTCTCCAAGGCGGCCTTCTTTAGAATCAAGGGATGCCAGATACGCGCGTCACTAAACGCGCGCTCGCGGCGCAACACCCCGTCCGCATCAAGTTGGACGCCAATATTGCCGACCTGCCAGGTATTCGTATAAAAGAGCGACTCGGGCATCAGTTGTGTGGTTGCCGCGAGGATGACGTTGCCCGACTTTTTAATCACCCGGGCAAAATAGTCATCCGAGCTGATGCGCGATCCGTTGGCCAGTGTGACCGGTTCATGGTCTTTTCGCAGATTGGCAAAAAAGACGTCAAAAGCAACTGCCTTGGCCCCTTGCGCGGTCAGTTCCTTCAGAACGCGCCCGTAAATGTGGCGGGGCCAATACAGGCCATACTCGAACCCCAGCGAACCATCGCTGATGGTTTCAATGGTTTGATCGTTAAAAGCAACGAATCCGAGGTTGGTGGCGATGACAAAAGAGGGACTCCGATGCGCTTGGGCAAACAATACCCGCCAATCGTAGGTGATACATTCCAGCTTGTTCTGTGCGTAGGGAAAAACAAGTTCGAGCAGGCAGGTCAGCAAGATAACCACCGCCGCAATCAGAGTTGGGGTCGTTCGAAGTTTTTCTTGGCGCACGAATTCTAAATAATAAAAAACCCGGAACAACACAAGTCGTTCCGGGTTCTGAAATGAAAACTATGAGCCCTTAAGGGAGTTGGAAGAAAATATCATACCAGAGGGCGGGGCTCAATGAGACCTTCCCATTAGGCAAAATGGCTGATCGCTGCCCAAAAATCGCGGGTACTTTTGAATCTTCCAACTCCCTAAGGTACCACGGGCGATGTATTTTGTTCAGGCGGTGCCGGTGCCGGTGCCGGTGTAGGCGGTGCCGGTGTCGGTGTCGGTGTCGGTGATGGTTCTGGATTGATCGGTGAAGCTTCGACTTTCACACTCAGATCCGAGATCTGGGCTATCAACGGTTGACTTTGCAGACTAGTAAGCGTAGCAGGAGTAACTACTTGCTGGTCACCCGATTTGATAACAATCTGCTGCTGTTCATTGACAACAACGGTCACTGGAGCCGAAGCTGCGTCAGTGCCCCTGTAAGCGTAAACAATCTGACCATTGATACAACTTACGGAGATTTGGTAAAGTTGATCATTTCCAGAGCTCACGGTGACGGTGATGCTCCAACTGGTGCCGCGGATGCCAGCCACACCATTGGGGGTGCGAATGTCAAAATGTGAGGCCTTGGCGAGCTTTTTCACGTCGCCCGCGACAGTTCCCGAACGAATATCAAGCGTGGTGTCAGTGTCTTTTTCCGCTGTTCCCAATTGTTGCATTTTCTCCAGCGCCAAAACGCTGTTTTCATTCACGCGCACAGCCGAAGTTTTCTGGTTGACTGCCATGTAAACAAATGCACCCCCACCCGTCTTGATGACCGCGCCGCTGGTCAGCATGGTTCCTGGCGTCAGAGCCTTCCAGTCCTGGCCTGGATACATGTATTGCGCATCTCCCTGAACTGTGGTTACCGCAGCGTAACCCACTGCGGGAGCAGAATTAGCCGACGTGACGCCAATCAACATCGCGGCAGTCAGACCGAACCCAACCAAGTATTTGCTAAACGATCGTAGTGTTTTCATATCGGTTCTAGTAAAATTTAATTAACAGCGAAGTTTAATAAATCCCTCCAAATTGTCAACACCCAATTGAACTTTTTTTCGCATCCTATTTCAGGGGATTTGAAATCATTTCTTTTAACCATTCAGGTAGGAGCCGACGTAAGGAGGCTCTGACATAATTGACCGCACACTGCGCAAAGATCGAAAGAATAGAGCCTCCTTACGTCGGTTTCTACAATTTTTTTGCGCCCGGAATCCGGGCAATTCGGTCATCGATAACCCACAATAAATCCAACGCAGTTTGCGTGCCATAGATCCTCAAGGACCGGACAAGAGCCTCTTTCGCTGCGGGGTAGTTTTCTAGAATCATGTAGTGTCTTCCCTGATACAGAGGTTCCATGTATCCGAACGGGTCCAAAGCGCAAGCGCGTTCAAAGTAAGGAAGAGACTCAGCGGTGCGATCCAGCGCATCCAGGCACATTCCATAACGCATGGGGGTTAATGGATGGTAAGGATCTATCTTTGCGGCACGATCCAGCCATACTAAAGCTTCCTTGGAAAAACTTGGGTCTTCTGGCAGGGCTTGGTCACCCAGGCAACGGAGGCAGTCTCCCAAATCGTAGAGTGTCCGGGGGTTGAGAGGCTCAATTTCAGCGGCGCTTCGCAAGTCCGCCAGCGATTGAAGGTTCCATGCTTGTTGTCTGTAAGCGCGGTTCAGGAAAAACTGTTCGCTAAAGCCATGCTGTGCCTGAAAGGCAATCCACACCGCTCCGGCCATTACCGTGGCCGACAATAGACAGCGCTCCGCAAAGCGCGGGTTGAACCAAAAACGCTCAGTGGCAAAGCGCAGTTGCGCGCTCAGTTGCGCCATCAGCGTGATGGCAACGAGGGCAACCGCCGGGATGTGCATGTTGAAATCACTCACCGAGTGGATCAGAACTGCCAAAAGTCCAAACCCGCCTCCCAGCACAAATGCGGCCTTTGAACTGTGCCGCGAACCCAACTCGAATGGGTCGCGGCGGACAAAAGTCCAAGTCCGCGCGATACCCCAAAAAAGCAACGCCAAAGCCGCGCCGATAATGGCCATTCCAACAACTCCCCATTCACACACGGTTTGGAGATAGTCATTATGCACATAGCCCGGACGCAACCGAATCACCGAAGAATGATGGTAAGGCCAAAACTCGTAATCGAAATGTCCCGGGCCGATGCCCCATGCGATATTTTTTTGATGGAGTTGATGGGCAATTCCCCAGATATGAGTGCGCAACTCCATATCGGAACTTGCTGAAGCAAAGCGGCGATTCAGCGCATCCGCATTGTGGACTGCAACATACCCGGCCAGGAAGATACCCGCCAGCATCACGGCAGCCCGCAGGCGATAGCCTCGTTGAAACAACAGCACCACCAAGAAAGCGGTCAAACTTATCGCCGCTGCAACAATCCCGCCCCGTGAGACGGAAACGCAAATCCCCGCCACCAACAAGCAAGCGCAATACGCCAGCACAACCTTGGCCGTCGGCTTGAACCGGCCCATCAACGCGTAGGAGAGCGCGATTGGCGCGATCATTTCGAGCAGAGCGCAGAAATGATTGGGATTGATAAACGTGCCCGAACCGCGTGTGCCATACACCACAGTCCGTATGGATCCCCAAATCCGGGGCGGCGAATGTCCGGCAAACTGTATGGCTGCCACAACCACCAGCGCCGAACCGAGCGCAATCAAAGTCACGCAGATCCATGTTGTACAGTCGCGCCGGTTGACATTATTAACAATCGCAAAAAAGAGCGCCGCATAAACGAACGTCTGGTTTAATTCCTGCCTGGCTGGATATGCAATTTCGACATAATGGCACCGGACGATGGCGTACACGACGAATGCCAGCACAGCCCAACAGATCGGAGGCCAGAACAGCCGCAGGCTTCGGTTGGCCCACAGGCGCACGCCCCATAGAATCAGCACAAGAGCCGTTGCGCCTTGAACCATCGCAAACTCGGTGAGCCTCACTGCCCCCCATGCGAGCGTCGCATAGACCAAAACAAGGAGAACCAAAGCGATAATCCCACGTTCGCAATAGCGATCAATCCAGTCGCTCGCGCGCCCCTCGGGCGCGCTCTCGAATCGGTCCTGGCGCGAGGAATCCAATTTCGCTTACTGGATGTAGTCGCGAGGATCGGTAATGTGACCGGTCAGCGCGCTGGCAGCAACAGTGGCGGGAGACGCCAGGAATACCATCGATTCCTTGTGGCCCATGCGCCCCGGGAAATTTCGGTTCGTAGCGCTGATGCACTTGAGCGGAGCATTCATGCGTCCAAAGGTGTCCACCGGACCTCCAAGGCAGGCCGAACACCCGGCGTTTTCGGTCATCCGAACCCCGGCTTCAACCAGAATGTCCCAGACGGTTTTGCCTTCCCATCGCGCCGTCTGAAGGTCGTGAACGATCTCCGGCGTGGCTGGCACACCAAAGGTGTCGATCACCACTTTCTTGCCTCGAAGAATGCGCGCGAATTCCAAGAAGTCGCTTGTCTTGCCGCCAGTGCATGAACCGACATAAGCGCGATCCAAGCGAGTGGAAGTCATCTCTCTGGCCAGCTTCCGTTGACCGGGGTCGGGATGGCAGGCGACGGTAGGCTCCAGCTTTGAAAGATCCACAACGGTTTCATGGACAAATTTCTCGTCGCGATCTCGTTCGACAGGCTGATATGCAGACTTGGTGCCGTTGAGATTGCATCGATAATCGACAAACGCCCTTGTTTGGTCGTCGAACTCGAAAATGCCGTTCTTGCCGCCGGCTTCGATGGCCATATTGGCAATGGTCATGCGGTCGTCCATCGAGAGCGAGCGAACTCCTTCGCCGTCAAACTGCATCGCACGGTAAGTAGCGCCGTCAAAACCGACCTCGCCGATACAGTGAAGAATGATGTCCTTGGCCATGACACCGGGCTGGAGCTTGCCTTCGAGGCGGAAATGCATGGTTTCAGGCACTTTGAGCAATAACTTGCCGGTTCCCATGACAAACCCGGCATCGGTGTTGCCAATGCCGGTGGCGAATTGGTTGAATGCGCCAGCCATGCATGTGTGTGAATCGGTGCCGAAAAGAACTTCGCCGGGCCGAGTGTGGCCTTTTTGGGGCAGCGCGGCGTGACACACACCAGCGTAACTCGATCCATGCTGGCGGACGACCGGCCCCTTGGTGGCATCAAATTTCCAAGTGCCTGCGGGATCATCGATCACGTCATAAAAGTAAGGCAACTCCTGCTCGTAGGCGAACTCGCGGAGGATGTCCACATTGCGATTGGAAAGCGCGTCGTTGGTAAAAATGTAATGATCGGGAATAATGACTACTTTGCGACGGTCCCAAACCTTCGCGATCTTGCCAAATTCACGCTTGAACACGCCAATGGTGCCGGGACCGCAGACATCGTGAGTCATTAGAATGTCGGCGCTGACCCAAACATTGTCGCCAGCCTGAACCTGAGCCTTGCCTGAGGCACGGGCCAAAATTTTCTCGGTTAACGTCATAAACCGCCGTGAGCCTATCTCAGAGCATGCCTGGCTGCAAACAAAACAGTAACTATTCAAGTAGCATAGGCATCCTTGCCTGTGCCACTCTCTCCGGCGAGCGTCAGCGCGACGCTAATATCTGCTCTGACCCAGCACT
>CAIUEN010000438.1 GCA_903898185.1 uncultured Verrucomicrobiales bacterium | reverse complement strand
TTGCCAATTGGCGTCAAGTGCAACAGACCCTTAAGCAAATGCAGCAGCTCAGCCGTCAAGCCCTCTTTGAAACCGCGCCAGACATCAAGCGCCGTAAACGACTGACAAAGAAAGTCTTAGGACTAACTTAAGCGCCATTCAGTTCTGAGACTTTATCGCATAAACGCACTACAGTGTGCAGTCCGTTCCAAGTCATGGTCCCGGCCCATGACAACGCCGTATCTACTGTGGATAAGAGCGTGCTGTTCCGGTGCTGTTCCAAGCCCCCCCGTAACTATTCAGCAAATCTGCCACCAATGGGTCGATCCATGGCGAACTCGGATTGCCACCCAACTTGTTCAATAGGATAAAAATTACGATGGTTGCGAACGGATGTCCATTCATTGGCGAATCCCGCTTCTTGAGCAATCGCGTGAAGGTTTAACCGCTGTAACAAATCCACGGTAATCGGACGTTTTGAGTCCTCAAATAATAGCGACGAGATAAAACGCAAACAAGGTTCTGAATTCAGAATGTCGGCAACAACTCTGGCCTCGGCTTCATTTTGAAAAGACAGGAAATAACATGTGTCGTCAAAAAAGACTGGTTTGTCTTGAAATGGCTCGACCAAAATAAAGCGCGGAGTTTTATGGAGTCCTGATATGGCCACTTTCCAAGGCGCAAATGAATAATCGCCAATGCCAAAAAGTGCGAACGGAATCCGGGCGGCATAAATGGAACTTTTTCGCGCTTCAAAAAGTTTCCGATGCGAATATAGATAGTTCCAAGTGAGCGGAGCTATTGCGGAAATCCTGGAAGTGTCTTCGCCAACCCGTGTCTGTGTTACCAAAACAAAACGCTTTGGTTCAGTTCGCCCATTTGCCAGATCTGAACATTTAAGCAGTGGAAACAAGAAATCCGATTCAATTTCAACTTTTTCTTCAAGCTTGTTGCGAAGCGTGTTTTTCTCATCGCGTTTAAGTTCCATCACGGAAGCGCAATCATGTTTTACGCCCGAACGCCATTGATAAGGACATAGTCCTTCAAGATGCTTTAGTTTTTTGTAAACGAGGACATTGGAAACAAGGTCTTCTCCAGCCAGTCCAAAAAACTTTGATGGGGTTTGACCATTCAGATCATCAAATACCGACGCTTCGGTTGAACCAGATGAGCCGGTTTGAACCAAAAACAGACATGCATCCACTGCGGCTCCAAAATGCTTTTTGGCATCAATGCGATAAAGTGATGCTTTGGTGATTCGTCCGTCATTCTGCCATGCGAACCGCAGCAATTTCCGGGCAATGGCAGTTTTACACAGCATGGCAATCATGGCCGTTCTGCCGCGAAGTGATTTGACCAATTGTATAAGCATCCATTCTGAAATATCAAAATTGGATTTGCCGGTGCGGGCTTCGATGCCGCGAAAGTTTTGGAAATTTTCTTTCACTGGCAGGTTTGAGCCGTTCATGCCGGACACGGTTGCATTGGTGACCCACGGCAGATTTCCCAAGACCAACAGTTTGCCGTGAATGCCTGCCAATTCAGATTCCCAATCGTGGGAGAAAAAATCTTGCTGGCCGACAGTCGCGCGTTCAGCCACGCCTATTTGAGTCAATGCAGACTTGGCTTGCTCAACATAGTTCGTATTTATGTCCCAGCCAAGAAGTTGCGCGTTCGGAAACGATTCGCTGGCCGCGACAAGGAATGCGCCAACGCCGCAAGTTGGTTCCATGACTGCATTGGCATCTATCCCCTGCCGGATTAGTAGCGAACAAACTTCCCGCGCCAATGCCAATGGCGTTTGAAAATCTCCGAATTCAATTTTGGCGTTGGCTTTCATACAAGCCGGAGAATGCCGCCAACTTTGCCAGCCTGTTCAATAACTCGGCTGTATTGTAGTCGCCACTGAAGTGCATTCGAGACGGTCAAATATCCAATTTCGGGTGGATTACGCAGTACTTCATCGGCAAGCGTTTCAGCTTCGACTTCGTCCATCGGCAGCATCCGCTCTTGGAAGAATGCGAGGATGTCTTCTCGGTTCGCTTTGTTTCCAATCAGCTTGCGAAGCCCCAATGTCGTCTGAAAGTCCGCCGTTTGCTCTTTCTGGACGAAGATGGTATGTTGAATATCGAGTTTGCAAGCATTGCTATTCGGATCGTCATGCTTGTCATAAACAAACACAAGCAAAGAATATCCCAAGCCGCAAATCTTCTGTCGGGCGCTCTTGAACGGACACGATGACTGTGGTTGGCGGATGCTCGTGATTTTGATGTCAACGCCGAGTTCCGGAAAATCAATTCCTCTGGCGGAGTTGCCGCGCGCGTAAGTATAACGGCTCTGGAGCGACGCTTGAAATTTATGCTCCAAGTATGTGCCAACAGCCTTGCCATCAGTCACGCCAAATAAACTCGGCTCTGCGTGCTTCGATTCTATCTTGGCGAAATTGGGAGCTTCCGCTTGCAGTAGTTTAATTGTGAGCTGTGTCGGCATGATAACTGATAGGGAAGATTCTGCTGAAAAACCCTAACTGATCAAAAATGAACAGTTGAAAACACCACCATAACAGTCCACCCACTCCAGAAAAGTCGCTTGTAGGGCATCCTGGAGCGGAACTTTTAAAGCAATTTTGATATACTCTCACCAATTTTCAATAAACAGGGGGTTTTTCAGCAGAATCAGGGAATTACTTTTGACGTTCTGCAGTCCGGGAGAACATTTCTTAGGTTCCATTCGCTTATGTTGAGCTTGCCACCCGAAAAAACCTCGTCAAGCGGTAATTTTCGACCCAAATCCTCGCATAAGGAATTCTTGCACCACGGAAAATGGTGCTTTTGGTTCCATAGAATTTGTATAAATGGAGCGACTTGATTTTGAGAGAGAAAATCCCGTTTTTGATCTCCTTATGCGAGGAGTTGGGGTCGCCCTCAAATCCTCGCGCGTATTACCAAACGAACCTGGGTTCGTGGACGGGGACGGAATTATGTTTGCGCAGCAGTTCAATGAATTTGGCCAGGCCGCGACGTTCGTCGGCGCCAAGGTGAAAATGGATGTGCCAGCCCAAGTAATCCTTTCGGAGATCGTGGGTGAACTCGGTGCGGCTCGAAATGATGTGATCGAGAGTTTCCAGTCCAAAACTCTTTGCATTGCGTAGAATGCGGCGCAAAGGGGCATGGTCAAGGTTGCGGCGCAAGGTCCAGACGGCATAAACAAACGGCAATCCGGTCAGTTCAAACCAAGCGTCGCCCAAGTCCCAAATCTCGTAATCATGCTCACGCGGCGCGAGTAGGAATTCCAGCGCGTGATCGCCGATTAGAAACACATTGTCCACAGTTCTTGCGGCTTGATACGAGGGCAGCGGCTTGAACACCGGCGTTATGCCTTTCTCAGCCAGCAACACTTTGAGCAGGTTGAAACTGGCCAACGACGCTGTGTCACAATAAATTTCGCGTAATTGATCAATGGGCTGGCGATGCGCCAGAAAAACACTCTTCACCTCACCGAGCGACGAGATGCCAACCCCATCGAGAACATCGTAAGTATCATTGAAAAGAGATTCGGTGACGCTGAGCAATGCGGCGTCCAATTCGCCTGCGCGCAGTTTTTCGGCAAGTTGTGAAGGTGGAAGAAAGGTGATCTGTTCTTCCAGACCACGGGTCAGAGGCACGGCATTAAGATGAGGAACCGAGCCAATGCGAAAACCGTCGATGCTGTCGCTCAAATCGGCCTCGCGTTGCAGGATCACGGGACGGGTCTCGCGGGCAAAACGATGGGCCAGTTCCTCGGTCGTCTCCATCGGCGCCAGCCTCAGTTTATCAGAGGGATCACTCATTCAAAGGCCAAAGAATGACATGAGAAAAACGAGTTTGCCAGTGTTCAGTTCAGAGCATCTTGTGTTACATTGTAGCCACTATGCAACAAGAACCCAAAACAAGTCCCCAAGTGCCGACTGCAACTGTCGTCAAACTGTCCGCGTTGGTCAATCTCCAGCAGGGGTGCGTTGTCAGCCGGGAAGTAATGAAGAAACCAACGGGATCAGTTACGGTTTTTGCGTTTGATGAGGATCAGGCGCTGAGCGAGCACACTGCGCCGTTTGACGCCTTGGCCCATGTGATTGAGGGTGAAGCCGAAATCACCATCAGCGGCGCGCCGTATCGTGTGCAGGCGGGTGAAATGGTGGTGATGCCCGCAAACCAGCCTCACGCAGTCAAAGCGATCAAACCGTTCAAAATGATGCTAACGATGATGCGATCTGCGAAATAAACGATGTCAGGTTGTGCAGGTAATATTGCGTGAAAATCGTTTGGTACTCGTTGACATAGAGCGGTGCGGGTCAATAGAGTGTCTGCACCTGAAATACTTATAGATACGATTTGTGTCCGCGAAAGACGATTATTTGATCGATTTGCTGGTTGACATGGGGAAGATCAGCCCTGCGCAGGTAGAATTCGCGCGGGGGGACGTCTCTTCGGCAGCCGATGGCATTGTTGACTATCTGGTCGCGCGGAAGACTATTCGTACGATTGATGTTGGCCAGGCCAAGGCGGCGCATTTCGGTTATGAATTTGTCAACCTAGCTGAGTTACGCCTCTCGGACGAAGTCATTGCCACCGTCCGCCGTGATGTTGCCAAGCGTTACCGGGCTGTTCCCGTTTCCAAACACGATAATACCGTCGCGGTAGCCGTCTCCGATCCCTCCGACCTCGATAACATCGACAATCTCCAAAGGCTCATTCCCGGCGAAGTGGAGCTGCGCATTGCTACTGAAGAAGACATTGAAGCTGCCCTAAGCCGCTACTACGGCGCGGCGGACGATTCGGTCGGCAAGATGATCCAGGACATCACCGAGGGAGAAGTCGAGATTGCGATGCCCAAGTTGGACGTCTCCGATGACGGCGCGGCAATGGCCGCCGACGCTCCCATCATCAAGCTCGTCAACACCCTGATTGTCGAAGCTTTCAAAGCTCGCGCCTCCGATATTCACTTGGAACCGCTGGCGAAAGTTTTCCGTGTTCGCTATCGCATTGACGGCGTGCTCCATGAGATGAGGAGTCCGCCCAAGCGGCTACAGGCATCCATCATCAGCCGTCTCAAAATCCAGTCCAACATGTCGATTGCCGAGCGGCGCATTCCGCAGGACGGTCGTATTCAGACCAAGGTGAGCGGCAAATTGATCGACTTGCGCGTCTCATGCATCCCGACCACCCACGGCGAGAGCATCGTCATGCGTATTTTAGATAAGGAAAGCCTGCGGCTGGGTCTGCCTGAACTGGGATTTTTTACCGACGACCAACAGACGTTTGAACGGTTGATCGCTCTGCCTGACGGCATCCTGCTGGTCACCGGTCCGACTGGTTCCGGCAAGACGACGACCCTCTATTCCTGCTTGAATTTCATCAACCGACCCGACCGCAAGATCATTACGGTCGAAGACCCGGTGGAATACATTTTGGCGGGCATCAACCAAGTGCAGGTGAGCGAAACGGTTGGGTTGACGTTCTCACACGCGTTGCGCGCGATGCTGCGCCAAGCGCCCAATGTTATCATGCTTGGAGAAATTCGCGACTTGGAAACCGCAACCATCGCCATCAACGCGTCACTGACCGGCCACTTGGTTTTCTCGACCCTGCACACCAACGATGCCCCCAGCGCTGTGACCCGTTTGATCGATATCGGCGTCAAGCCGTTCCTTGTGGCTTCCTCGACTCGCGCCTTAATGGCACAACGGCTGGTGCGTAAAATCTGCAAGCGGTGCTCCGAACCCTATTCACCCACGGATTCGGAGTTGCGCGGGCTGATGTTCGACCCCAACAAGCTGGCCAATGCGAATTTTCGAAAGGGCAGGGGATGCGCTGACTGCAATAAGAATGGGTATCGCGGGCGCATGGGAATTTTTGAGATTTTCGTCATCGACGACGAGGCCCGGAAACTGATTTATGAACGGGTGCCCAGTTCGTTACTGCGAGGACGAGCTCGCGAGATGGGCATGCGCACCCTGCGCGAAGACGGCGCGCGCAAGGCGTTGGCAGGCCAAACCACGCCCGATGAAGTAATCCGCGCCACCATTGGCGACGTGGATTGATGATCGGTAACTATTCAGGTAGCATAGGCATCCTTGCCTGTGCTCCCCTTTCCGGCGAGCGTCAGCGAGACGCTAATTTCTCCCGCTGACCTGAACAGTTGCGATGATAGAAGAGCGAATTGATAGAGTATGTCCTATTCGATGTCAGATTTGTTGCAGTTGGTGGTGTCTGAAAACGCCTCTGATTTGCATATTCGCGTGGGCGTCCCACCGGTGATCCGGATTAACGGCACTCTTCACCGCGTTGAGGGGCCGAATTTGAAGCCCGAGGACACCGAGGAGCTGATGCGCAGCATCACTACCGAAGACCATATTCAGCAGACGCGTGAAAAGGGCGGCGCCGACTTCGGCTTTGCGTTTGGTGAACTGGCCCGCTTCCGCGTGAGCATTTTCAAGGAGAAAGGCAACTTCGGAATGGTCATGCGGCAGATCCCAAACAAGCTTTTGACCTTGGAACAGCTTGGGTTGCCAGTGGCAACCACTCACGCCTTGCTCAACAGGCCGCGCGGACTTATTCTGGTCACCGGTCCCACTGGTTCCGGCAAAACGACCACGCTGGCTTCGATGATCAACGTGATCAACGAGACACGAGAAGACGCCCATATCATCACGGTTGAGGATCCGATTGAATATTACCACAATCACAAGAAAGCGTTGGTGACCCAGCGCGAGGTTCATATTGACGTGCCGAATTTCGCCGAGGCTTTGCGCCGCTCGTTGCGTCAAGATCCAGACGTGGTTCTGGTCGGCGAATTGCGCGACTTGGAAACGATGGAAGCGGCGATCACTGCGGCTGAGACTGGTCATCTGGTGTTTGCCACTCTGCACACCACCGGAGCTGCCAAGACGATTGACCGTCTTGTTAACGTCTTCCCGATCAGCCAGCAGGAAACCATCCGCATTCAGCTTTCCACGGTGTTGCAGGCGGTGATTTCGCAATTGCTCGTGCCTCGTTGCGACAAGCCGGGCCGCGTGGCAATCTACGAAATCATGATCAACACCCCGGCCATCTCGGCGCTTATCCGCGATAACAAGACTTTCCGCATCAATTCGGATATTCAAACCGGGGCCAAATACGGAATGGTGACGCTCGATGGATTCCTCATAGACAAGTATCAGCATGGCATCATTGCGCGCGAGGAAGTCATTAACAAATGCCAGGACCCCACTACAGTCATTCAGAAGCTGGCTGAGTGGGAAGCCGCCCAGTCCGAAATGGCCGGACGGGCACAAAACGATTAAGCTCTTATGCCCGATCCAGTTTCCAGTCCATTGCTAAACCTCATCCGGTCACGCAGCTTGCTGGACGACCTGCAACTCGAAGAGGTCATCCAAGAGCACGCTCGCAATGGCAAGACAATCGGTGAAGTGCTCCAGGACTTTGGATTCGTTGATTATGACGCGCAATTGCAAATCATTGCCGAGAGCATCGGCTCTGAAGTCGTAGAATTGGACTCGCGCGAATTCTCACGCGAATTGCTCAGCGCGATCCCCGGCGATGCGGCGCGGATGTACCGGTGCATGCCTGTCGCGCTACGCGATTCCTCGCTGCATGTCGCCTTTGCGGATCCGCTCAATCCCACGATTCCAGACGAACTGAGTTTCCTGACGCACAAGGAAATTGTGCCGGTTGTGGCCGACCCTTGGGACATCGACAAGGCGATCAGCAAGTATTACGGCGAAGGCGAAAACAACGTCAGCGACATCCTCAAAGAACTTGGCGCTGACAAGAAAATTGCCCGTGAAATCGCCGACGCCAAGGAGAGTGGCGCCGCTGCCGACATCGTCAGCCTTGCAAACGAAACTCCGATCATCCGATTCGTGAATGTGATTATCTCGCAGGCGGTGCAGGATCGGGCGAGCGATATTCATTTCGAACCGTTTGAAGATGAATTCAAGATCCGCTACCGCGTGGACGGCGCGCTTTATGAAATGTCTCCGCCACCCAAGCACTTGGCGCTGCCGGTTATCTCCCGTCTCAAGGTCATGTCAGATTTGGACATTGCCGAGCGTCGTTTGCCGCAAGACGGTCGCATCAGCATGACCGTTGCCGGTCGGCAGGTCGATTTGCGCGTCTCCACCCTGCCGACGCAGTTTGGCGAATCGGTGGTGTTGCGCGTTTTAGATCGTGCGGCGTCAAATCTCGATCTTAAGGCGCTTGGTTTGCCCAGTGCCATTTACAATGACGTGGTCAAAGCAGTCCAGCAGCCCAACGGCATTTTCATCGTGACCGGCCCGACCGGCTCGGGCAAGACGACCACTCTTTACTCGGCCCTGCGCCTGATCAATACGATGGATTCCAAGCTTTTGACCATCGAGGATCCGGTCGAATACGATATCGAAGGCATTATCCAGGTGCCGGTGAATGAGGGTGTAGGGATGACTTTTGGCAAAGCGTTGCGCGCTTTCCTGCGTCAAGACCCGGACGTGATCATGCTGGGGGAAATGCGAGACTTGGAAACCTCGCAGATCGCCATTCAAGCGTCGTTGACCGGCCACTTGGTGCTGAGCACGTTGCACACCAACGACGCTCCCGGCGCGGTCACCCGTTTGATCGACATGGGCGTCGAGCCTTTCCTGATTTCCTCAACATTACAGGTGGTGCTGGCGCAACGCCTGGTTAGGACGATATGCAAGAAATGCCGCACGTCGTTCGAGCCGACAGCCAACCAACTGTCAATCCTCAACCTATCGGCGTATGATATTGGTGACAAGGCGTTCTATTATGGGCGTGGCTGCGGCGCATGCAACGACACTGGTTACCGCGGGCGCAAAGGCATTTTTGAGTTGCTGGCAGCCTCCGAACCGGTTCGTGTGCTGATCAACCAGCGCGCGCCGACGGTGGTACTGCGTCAAAAAGCGGTCGAGTTGGGGATGACCACGTTGCGCGACGATGGGTTGCGGAGCATCTTTGACGGCGAGACGACCATGGAAGAAATAGTCAAATATACTTAATATTTATGCCGAAATTCAGCTATGCAGCATTGGATTCGAGAGGCAAGGAGACCAAGGGTGTCATTGAAGTTGCCACCCAGAACGAGGCCATTGGGCGCATCAAAGAGATGGGGTTATTCCCCACCAAGGTCGTTGAAGTTGACAAAAACCAGGCCGACGCCGGGGGCAGAGCCGGACTCAAAGGCAAGGGATTAAACCGTCAGATCAATATCAACATCCCCGGCTTGGGTAGTGGTGTCAAAGCGAAAACGCTTTGCGTTTTCACCCGCCAATTGGCCACGCTGGTGCAGGCCGGACTTCCTCTGCTTCGCGGGTTGCGAGTGCTCCAGAAACAGGAGCGCAGCCCGGCGCTCAAGCGCATTATCGGACAATTGGGGCAGTCCATTGAGGGCGGCAGCACCTTTTCCGAGGCGCTGGCGCAACATCCCAAGGTTTTCAACCGTCTATTCGTCAACATGGTCAAGGCAGGCGAAATGGGCGGCGTGTTGGAAGTCGTCATCAAGCGTCTTTCCGAATTCATGGAAAAGGCGGAAAAGATCAAAGGCAAGGTCATCGCTGCCATGTTTTATCCGGTGGCCGTCATGGTGGTTGCGGTTGCGATCATGGCTGTGCTGATGGTGCAGGTTATTCCAAAGTTCAAGGAAATCTTTGAGGGCGCGCTGGGTGGCGGTCAAAACCTGCCGGATTTCACGCAGTTTGTCATGACCATCAGCGATATCATACGGTTCCATTTCATCTCGACGCTCGTCGGTGTGGCCGTCTTTTTTGTGGTGTTCAACCTGTTGGTTCGCACCAGGATTGGGCGACGATTATTTGACAAGTTTAAGCTGATCATGCCTGCCATCGGACCGGTGGTTAGCAAGGTGGCCATCGCGCGATTTACCCGCACACTAGGGACCTTGGTAAGCAGCGGAGTGCCGATTTTGCAGGCGCTGACCATCGTGAAGGAAACCTCTGGCAACGTCATCATCGGAAATGCCGTGGCGGCCGTGCATGAAAGCGTCAAGGAAGGTGAGACCATAACCGCCCCGCTCGAAGCCTCGGGCATTTTCCCCCCCATGGTGGTCAGCATGGTGGATGTCGGTGAACAAACCGGCGCGCTGCCCGAAATGTTGATGAAAATCGCTGACAACTACGAAGAAGAGGTTGATAACGCGGTTTCGTCCATGACCTCCCTGCTGGAACCGATCATGATCGTGTTCCTGGCAGTCATCGTGGGTAGCATTGTCATCGCAATGTTCCTGCCACTGATTCAACTGATGAGCACCATCGGTGAAGATGCGCAGCAAGGCGGCAAAAAGGGGGAGTAATTTTCACTTTGCATGGAACTGCTATTTGTGCTTCAACAGACACATGCAACTTTCAGATTTTTCCGTGCAACAGCTTGAACGAGCTGTTGCGATTGAACAACAAATCGAATCCTTACAGCAACAACTGAACATGTGCTTTCGTCCGGGTGGAATTCGTTGAGGCGTGAGCAGTCCTGCATCCAGCTTCGCGCTATCAACGCGCCAAGCGCGAGATCATTGCATAGATGATCAGGATCAGCAGAGTGACGCCGATGCCAAAGAACAGGTAGCCGAAGGCCCGGGCGATGCTTTTCCAACCTTCCCAGTCATCTTTGACGCGATATTGATCCAAACGTCCTTCGGCGACCAAACGATCATACCACCGCTTGCGCTCATGGAGCATTTCGGATTTTGAGATGCGACCGGAGAATATCACGGTGTCCATCGGAAATTTCTCCAGGCGAAAGTGCGTATTGAAGAAGTGGACACTGAAGATGAACCCTGCCGCCAGCAGGGCTTCATCTGAGTGGATAATCAAGGCGATATTGATGATCCAGCCGGGCATGAACCGGGAAAAGAACACGGGGAACCACATGATCATGCCGGATATGCCAACGATGGCCACGCCCCAGAACACGGAGAAGTAGTCGAATTTCTCCCAATAGGTCCAGCGATCAAATTGTGGTTTGGGGCCATTGCCGAAAAACCACTTCTGATGAGCCACGAACTCTCTCAAATCCTGCGAGGTGGGGATGATGGAGTCTGGCCCGAAAAAGACTAGGCTCAGTCGTTTGACGCTCCATTTGCCTGTGATGGGATCGCGACCAAGTCTGCGGCAGATCCAGGCGTTGGCACCCAATTTGACTAAGTGCAAACTGAAATACAGGAAGGTGATCAGAGCGCCAAATCGGTGGAGGATACGCGCCACATCGGGTCCGCCGATGACTTTGAAAAAGATTTTCGCCCAATCAGCGTAATAGAACTTCAACGGCATGCCGGTGATAACCAGAAGCAGGAAACTGGTGACCACAAGAAAGTGTAGGAACCGATCGAAGGGCAGGAATCGGGTAAACCATTCCTCATCTTTTTGCGTATGAATCCTGGCTTCGCGGAAACTCTTGGAATCATTGAGGAACAGGTAGATTGATCGAAAGAACCAGAGTCCAGTGTGGCCGCCGAAGAACAGAAACACTCCGATCAGCAGTGAGGTCATCGCCACGAACGTAAGATGGAGATATGGGTAGTTGGCGCGGTCCATCGGGTTGGCGTGCGGGCTGAATTTGGCGAAACTGGCAGTAGCTCCGGGATGACATTTCTGACAGGTTGCGACAATGTTGTTGGTTGCAAGATGAGAGGCCGGATTGCTGCTTGGCTGGACATCGTGGTGGCCGTGGCAATCGTAGCAAGCGGCAACATCCTGGGCTTGGTTTGCCTTGCCCAAGGCCATGGCTTTGCCGTGATAGGTCTCGCGATAGTGATCGAGACGATTCTGGTGGCACTTGCCACAACGCTCGTCGCTGGCCGCTTTGAAATGCGCGAGGCGAGGTCGCTCAATCTCATGTGCGCTGTGGCAATCCGAGCAGACCGGACCGCGTCTGTCGCCCTTGGCAAGGAGTTGCCCATGAACGCTCTTATTGTAGGTTTGCTCGACGCCAAAGTGACATTTTCCGCAGGTGTCGGCGATGTTCTGGTGATGAACTGAGGACTGGGGAATGTTTGAGGACTTGATGTTATGCGCCGTATGGCAATCGCTGCAAGACGGCGCAACCACCAGTCCCTGCAGCAAAGCCCGTCCGTGAATGCTGTCATTGAAGTGCGACGCCACATCGGGATCTTTCATGCGATAGTTGGCGTTAAGGCGGGCGTTGTTGTGGCATTTCCCGCAGGTCTGGGCCAAGTTCAGCTTGAAGACCGGCGAGGATAAATCCTTAACCGGCATGATCTCGTGGGAACCGTGGCAGTCGGAGCAGGTTGCGGCTGAAGACTCGCCATTGGCCTTCCTGCTCATCCCATGAATGCTGTTTGAATAATTGGTGGCGGCGTGTTCATGGTCGGCTTGGGCGTTGTGGCACCCAGTGCATGTGGCTGGCGGCACACCCGGTTCATGCACCAACTCTTTCACCCCAGTGTGGCAATCGACGCAGGAGAGCTTGGCATGAACCGACCTTGGAAAGGTGTTGGTTGGGAAAATCGCCACAGGCACGATCTTACCTCCAATCTTGCGGGTGATCGTGGAATCCAAGTGGCAACCGAGGCAATCTTGGTTTGAAAAGGTCTCAGCCGCCCAAGTGGTTTCCGGGGTGATGCTAAAGAGCAAAAGGAAAAAAACGAATTTTAAGAATGTCATGGGTGCAAAAAGGGGAGAAAAACGCATTATTGCCCCCCTCCGTGGCAATCAATGCACGATGAATCAAACTCTCCGCCGGGATGTTTGAATTCCTGGCCACCGGTTGTCAATTGATCAAGTTGCGCTCCGCTGCCCTGAGAAATAATGGTGTGGCAAGTGTTGCAGTCGCTGGCTTTGATGGCCAGTTTCTTGTCCGCAGTCTTGTGGTTTCCATCATGACAACGGAAACATCCGGGCCAATCCTTGTGGCCGATGTTATCGGGGTAGCTTTTCCAACTTGCCTTCATCTCAGGGAAGAAATTGTTGGTGAAAATGCCTTGGATAGCAGCGATGGTGCCTTCGATCCGCTTGCCGGGGTAGCGTTCTGTCAGGAACGAGGCGATCTTTTTGACACCCTCTTCCTGGGTGGCATAGGTCTGGGTCAGGGCATAAACGGCGTTGGTTTTAACGTAACCCAGGGAGGTATCAATGCTGCCTACAGACATCGCCATGTTCACGGCTTTGGCTGGCGACTCGTATTTGTGAGCCGGACGATTATGGCAGTCCATGCAATCCATCTTCCGGATGGTTGAAGCGCTGGCTTCATTGGTGAACTTTGGTGTGCGATACTCGGTCACATTGCCTTGGGCATCGGTGACGCGAACCCATGGAATTGTCTGGCGGCTTTCGTCGCTGGCGATGTAGTCAATCGAACGTCCGGGATTCACATGCCAATGAATTCCGCCGACTAATCCACGCGAGGAGTCGGCTCCGCCCACCTTCAGGATTAGCCGAACCGAGAAAGGAGTGTTAGTCTCGTCACCCTGGTAATAATCGTAAGTTCGATCGAGGTTGCCGATGAATTTCCTGGGCCAGTGGCATTGTTCGCAGGTTTCTTGGGCGGGGCGAAGATTCTTGACGGGTGTCGGTATTGGACGGGGAAACTTGTTGGCCATGACGGCATAAACCTGGTAGGCGCCTGAGAGCTTCGATCTGACATACCACGTTGCTCCTGGGCCGATATGACATTCACTGCACGCGATGCGGGCATGTGAGGAGTGTTGGTGGGTGGCCATCTCCGGTTGCATAACCTCGTGACATGCCTGACCGCAGAACTGCACAGATTCTGTGTAGTGATATTAATGATAGACGCCCACAGCCGAAACCAGCAGGAAAAATATTGCCGATGGAACGAAAATCAGCATGATCCGGCGGTCGGTTCGACGGGAAAGATCAATCTTCAATGGCACCGAGCCGTGGGTTTTGATAAACTTGCGATGTCGCAAGAAACCACCGAGCAAGGCCAAGCCCAAGCCGCCCATCAGGAACATCGGAGCGATCAGGTAAGTGAGCACTCCAACATAAGGATTGGACGAACGGCCCATCGAATCCAGCAAAAAGAGGAGCAAAAACGAAAACAAACTGCCGAGCATGATTGCTAATCCAATCAGGCTCAACCAGTTACGAAATGAGGAATAAAACGATGGACGGGAATCCGGGGTGGATATTTCGGATGACATAAGGAAAAAAGGAAGCTTTCTTAATTCACCGGCGCGGCACACCCCAATTCCGCTACGAATGTCCGCAAGGAAATCCTATCTCCTGCGGGGTGAAGCCCCGGCTATTTCTTAAAAGCTCGAATAAATGGCACGAACGCTTTGTTTTCGTCCGCAGTAAACACGTCGCCATAGCCTCTCATGAGGCCTTTGCCTGTCTCCTTATCTTTGACGCCTTCGACAATGGCTTTCAGAAGTTCTTCATCCTTGAGAGCGTCCTGAACCTTGGCGTCGGAGTAATCCTTTGCCTTGAGCTTCTTGCCCATGGCAGTTTGGCCTTTGCCGTCGGCACTGTGGCACTTGGCGCAGTGCTGATCCCAATTTGCCTTCACGTCAGCGGCATTGCTGGTGAAAGCAGTGGCCAGTAGCGCAACCGCCAGAAAGAAAGTCTTTTTCATTTGATCAGGTAATATTTTCAAATCATCCAATATCCAACCTGCCTTCTTAAGCTGGCTGAAGTACGGAAAAAGGGTTACTTCTTGAACGCACGGATATAATCGACAAAGGCTTTCACTTCGCCATCCGAGAGATCGGCGTATGCCTTCATTTTGCTCTTGTCGCCATCTTTGACGCCTTCCTTGATGGCTTTGGTCAATGTTTCGTCCTTGAGCTCGGCTTGAACTTTAGGGTCGGTCCAGTCTTTGGCACCAGTCTTTTTGCCCATGGTGGTGGCACCTTTGCCATCAGCCCCATGACATTTGGCGCAAAGGGTTTCATAGCTCACCTTGGCATCGGCGGCGGACAGCGTCGCGGTCGCGGCGGCCAGAGAAAAAACACTTACGCAGATAGCGGTTAACTTCATAAAATCGAATTATTGAACCAACTGCGACAATCCAAGCGCCGGACAGCAGACGCACCGGTATCACACCATTAACCCAATGTTCATTCATAGTCTTGACGAATACTGTCTTGGAAAGCTTCACCGCATTTGCCAAATCTTAACCATTTCTTGTTTAAACTTGCCGCGTCCCAATTGAAGTGGTCGTTTTTACTTCAGCCAGCAGATCGTAGTCGGTGTGGCCGATGATTTTGACTTCGGCAAAATGTCCGATTGGAGCTTTGCCTTTCACATAAACGCGGCCGTCGATATCCGGCGCGTCGGCTTCACCACGAGCGATCAGGCATGAGGTTTCAAGAACTGCCTGCGCTTTTTCCGACTGTCGGATCAGGCCATGCTCCCACGAACTGATCCCGGCGTTTTCCAGGTCACGCGAACCGGCGGGACGTTCGATCAAAACGCGCATGGTGCGGCCCAATGAAGCCGCCGCGACGGCGCGTGCAATCTTGCGTTGCTCGATCATCGCGCGTTTCTGGCGCTGTTTCTTGACGCGGTCCGGCACCTGGGACTCCATTTTGCCCGCGCGCGTCCCTTCTTCGCGCGAGTAAGCGAAAACGCCCGCGCGCTCGAAGCGCGTTTCGCGCATGAAATCCAGTAGTGATTCAAACGCCTCGTCAGTTTCGCCCGGGAAACCGACGATGAACGTTGTGCGCAAGGCGATTCCTGGAATGCCCGCGCGAATCCGTGCGATCAGATCGATGATGTATTCGCGTGAGGTTTCGCGGCGCATCCGTTCGAGCATTGCCGGGTGAATGTGTTGCAGTGGCATGTCAATGTAGCGGGCCACCTTCGGTGACCGCTCAATGGCGCGGATCAGATCATCTGTCCAATGCGCGGGATGTGTATAGAGGAGTCGAATCCAGAAATTCCCCGGGAGCGCATTGAGTTCCTCAATCAAACTGCTGAGAGTAGCCGCTCCTCCGGGCAGCGCTTTGGTTGTGGCCGAAAACTTCTCGGGTGATGAAATGGCGCGGCTGGCACTGGCGCGGAGGTCCATCCCGTAGTAGGTCGAATCCTGCGAGATCAGGTTCAGCTCCTTGACACCCTGCTCAATCAACTGTCTGGCCTCGGCTACGATGTCCGCCTGGGGCCGACTGCGGTGGGATCCGCGAATCTGCGGGATGATGCAAAAGCTGCATGGATGGTTGCATCCCTCGGCAATTTTGACATAGGCCAGATGCGATGGTGTCAATCGCAATCGTGGCATTGCAAAATCGGGAATGAAGGTCGGGCGCTGGTTGACTTCAAAGAGCGGCGCTGCCGGTTTGACGATCGGTGTGAATGGTGTGTCCTTCTGAAGGTGCGAAATCCGCTCCATGACCTTGCGTTTCCGTCCGGTAGCCTGCGCGGGGCGTTCAGACTGGGCGATCTCCTTGCGTCTCGCGAGCGCCTCGCGGATAATGCCTGCCATTCTTGGAACTTGGTCTATCCCCGCAAAGGCATCAACTTCAGGCAGCAGTTTGACCAACTCTTCGCGAAAACGTTGCGGCAGGCAGCCTGCGACGACCAGCGCCTGGCCGGGGTTTGTTTGTCGGCGAGCCTCGGCTGATTCGAGAATGGCATCAACGCTCTCCTCCTGCGCCGAATCGATGAACGAGCAGGTATTGACAATCACCACGTCGGCCAGCGCGGGGTCGCTGACGATTTGGATGCCGTCATTCAAAAGCGCCCCTAGCATCAGTTCTCCATCGACCAAATTCTTGGCGCAGCCGAGGGAGATTAGACCGACGCGTGTCGATTGGGGCGTTTGGCTGGGGGGCGGTAAAGTCGCTGTCTTGTGGGGCAGACCTCCGGTCTGCAGGTTCCCTGAGACTCCGGTTCCGTGGACGCCAACCGACTTTAGAGTATCCTTGGGCGTTTGGTTACTGTGTTTCATTGTAAAATATCGGACAGCTTGTGAACGGATTCACCCAGGCCAATGGTCTTTTGCTACAGGGCAGGTGCGGACGGAATTCTGACTGCTCCATCGCGAAGTTCAGCGGTGAATTGGCAAACATTCAAACGGGCGCAAAAAGCGACGTCATCCCGCAGTTCGGGCTTTTCGAGCAAGCGCCGTCCATTGCGAGCGCGCGCAAGCCCTCCCAGAATATCGGAGTGATGTCGCCGGAAAATCTCTCTCGCGATGCGGGCTGAATCGACAATCTGACTTTCGGCGAAGCGATCCCAAAGCGCGTCGCACAACATTCCGGCTGCCAGGGTGTCTTCGTAGGCAGCCTCTTCAAATGTGCCCGCGCCAACGATCACCAGATGCGATAGCGGAGTGGATTTGAGCGTTGTGATCAAGGCGTCCATATTTAGAAACGACCCGGCAAACACCAACTTTGCCCCGATACACGATTGGAGCGCGCGTGTGCCGTTGGTGGTAGTCATGATGATCGTCATGCCTCGAACGCGGTCTGCTGTGAACTCGCGTGGCGAATTGCCGAAATCAAAATCAGTGCCACCGGTCTGGGAAGCGCGAATGCGCAATCCATGGCGTTCGCCAGCCAGAAGCGCCTCGGGATGCCGCTCTTTCAATGCCAGCGCTTGGGCGATTTCCTGGACCGGAAGAATCCGGGCAGCGCCGTTCGCCAGCGCCGTCACCATGCTGGTAGTTGCCCGGAGAATATCGAATGTCACGCATATCGTGCGCGACAAATCGCGTCCGCGAAGCGTTTCAAAATCCGCAGGCGTAAAGGTTACCTCTAAAGTTGGTTCCATCACCAAAAGTGTAGCCGGGCTGAGCAAATTGGGATATGGATATCAGCCGCTACCCAGCAGTTCTCATTATGTGGGGCAGACCTCTGGTCTGCCAGCACCTCGTTATCGAGGTGCAATGATTATTGTGCTGACTGTTGCGGTGCCTCTGGCTCCGCAGGGAGTCGGAAACTTCGTGCGCAGGCAGATCAGCGTTTTTCCCCTTCCTTGCTCAAAATGAGAATTGCTGGCCGCTGCCGTCAGTTGGCAGCAACTATCAGTTTCAGACATTTCGCTGTCTTACGCTGTCTTTCTTTTCTTCGAGTTCAGCTTGGAACGATTTGCGATCGCTGACCATCTGTTTTTCGATCTGTTGGTAAGCCGGAAGGTCCTGTTTTTCAACGGCTTTTGCCAGTTCACTTTTGAGGAAAATGTCCCGCTCGGCGATCTTGGCGGCGTAAAGAGATTCGAGTTCGGCCAGTTCTGTTTTTTGCGCGGCAGTGACTTTGACCGTGGGCGAGGTTTTCGCCAGACGTTCCATTGCGAGTTCGTAAGAGGATTTCATGTTGAGATTCGTTTTTGAGAGGTTGCATACCGCTCTGTGCGGCTGCCAGTCTATGCGCGGGCGGATGAGAGTTGAAAGTTCAAAGTTGATTTCGATCTCTTCACGATTTCTATTTGCCAGTCTGCTCAAGCTATAGTTTCTTCATGTCTGGATGTCTTTGCCCATAAAACTGATTTCGACCGATTTTGACGGAACGCTCTTTGCTGAATTTGAGAATCCGCCCGTGCCGCGCAAATTGCAGGAGATGCTGGCCAACCTCCAGGCCCAAGGGGTCAGATGGGTGATCAATACCGGACGCGATCTCTCAAGCTTGCTCGAAACACTGGGGCGTTCGCATCTGTCGGTCAAGCCAGACTACCTCGTCTTGGTCGAACGTGAAATCTACATGCGGAAGAACAACGAATACATTCCTCACACTGAATGGAATGACGCTTGCACGCGCGCGCACGCCGAGCTGTTCCGTCGGGTGCGAGGCGACTTGCACGCCCTGGCCGCCTGGGTTCACAAGCGTTTCCCGGCGATTATTTACGACGATGTCTTTTCACCATTCTGCTTTATTGCCGACAAACTGGCCGACGCGGACAAAATTCACGAGTATCTCAATACCTACTGCGAAACGGTGCCTCATTTGACAGTTGTCCGCAATGACGTTTATGCCCGGTTCAGCCACGACGCTTTCAACAAGGGCAGCGCGCTCGCCGAAATCGGAGGCCGCCACGGCATCGGCAGCAATCATACCTTTGCTGCTGGCGATCACCTGAACGACCTGCCGATGCTTTCGCGCCAGTATGCCCATTACCTGGTTGCCCCGCACAACGCGATTGACACCGTTAAAGCCACCGTTCGCAACCAAAACGGCTATATCAGCTCGTTTTCGCAAGGTCACGGAGTTGCCGATGGACTGGAGCATTTCTTAAGGTAGAACAGGCGTCTCGCCTGTTCTCGGTCTGGGCGGTTACACCCGCATCTTGCGGATTAGTGAAAGCAGCATGAATATCCCGCTGGGAACTCTGTAAGTTTAATAAAATGCATCGGCCATCAAGTTTTTAAGAATTTCCTCTTGCGCTCTGTCTGTGATTCTATCATATTAACCGTCCGCCCTTGAGGTCTTAGGCTCGGGCGGTTTAGGAAAAAGCGGTTCGCCAATACGGAAGACTTTGAGTCTCAATGAATTGGGCTTGGGGTCGGTGAATCGAATTGCGCTTTGGCTCTCAACGTGGATGCCTGTGAAGAAGGTGACGCGAGGGAGAGTCAGGGGTTTTTGCCCACTATTGAAGCAAAGTTTTTTTAAATACTTGTTGCAATGGGTGGGGCTTTTAATTATATTCCGCGCTCCGTTTCCTTAATAGGATTCGGTGGAATAAACGTTACGTCAAATGCCGACAATTAATCAGCTCGTCCGACACGGACGAAATAAGTTGCGAAGCAAGTCCAAGGCACCGGCTTTGCAGAGTTCGCCTTATCGCCGGGGCGTCTGCATTCAGGTCATGACTCGCACGCCGAAGAAACCAAACTCGGCCATGCGCAAAGTGGCCAAAGTGCGCCTGACCAACGGCTTTGAGGTTATAGCTTACATTCCGGATGAGGGCCACAATTTGCAGGAGCATTCGATCGTGCTGGTGCGAGGTGGGCGTGTTAAAGATTTGCCCGGTGTTCGCTATCATATCGTGCGCGGGACTCTCGACGCCGCCGGTGTGGAAAAGCGGCGGGTAAGCCGTTCAAAATACGGTGTGAAACGGCCCAAAGCCGCCAAACCGGCTGAAGCCAAGAAATAAAATTTTGTTATGTCTCGACGACGTCAAGCAGTTAAAAGGCCGCTCTTGGAAGACAGCAAGTTCCACAGCACGCTGGTCTCCCGGTTGGTGAACACGGTCATGATTTCTGGAAAGAAATCCATCGCGCAAAGAATCGTTTACGGCGCATTTGATCAGATCGCGGAAAAGAATCCTGCGAGCAATCCGATGGAAATTTTGCAGCGGGCTGTCGATAACGCGAAGCCTCGCTTGGAGGTCAAACCTCGTCGCGTTGGTGGCGCAACCTATCAGGTGCCCATGGAAGTGCCAACGGACCGGCAGCTCTCGCTGGCCATGCGCTGGTTGGTCGATTTTGCGGATGCTCGAAAGGGAATTGCGATGAAAGAAGCGCTGGCGGCAGAAATCATGGATGCGTTTCAAGGGCAGGGGAATGCCATTCGCAAGCGTGACGAAGTTCATAAAATGGCGCAATCCAACAAGGCTTTCGCTCATTTCCGCTGGTAGTAAAAGGACAGTTTCATCGCCCCGAAGGCCGAAGCTCATCGGGGCATTTCTATTCATTTTAAATGTCTGACGCAGTTACAGAAAAAAAGTCGGTGAACGCCGCAGGGCGTGTTCACACGATGGAGCACGTACGCAACATCGGCATTGCCGCGCACATTGATGCAGGCAAGACGACTACGACAGAACGAATCCTTTTTTATACCGGTCTTATTCATAAGATTGGCGATGTCGATGACGGCAACACCGTAACTGACTGGATGGAACAGGAGCGTGAGCGCGGCATTACAATCACGTCCGCTGCTGTGACGTGTTTCTGGACTCAGAAAGCCGAAGCAGGGCTTGAGAAGCTTTACACCGGTGTAAATCACCGCATTAATATTATAGACACTCCAGGGCACGTTGACTTCACCGCTGAAGTGGAACGTTCCATGAGGGTGCTTGATGGCGCGGTTGCCGTCTTCTGCGGCGTTGCTGGGGTGCAGCCCCAGTCGGAAACCGTCTGGCGCCAGGCTACCAAGTACAAAGTTCCCCGCATCGCGTTCGTTAATAAGATGGACCGCACTGGGGCGAATTTTGAAAATGCCTTGAGCGACATGCGCAAGAAGCTGAATGCGTATGCCTACCCGGTTTACCTGCCCATCGGGGCAGAAGATCAGTTTGCTGGCGTCATTGATATCATCAATCAAAAGGCGATCATTTGGGGTGCTGGCGATGTGACTACTGAAGGTTTGCGCTACGACATTACAGAAATTCCCGCAGAGCATAAGGAGCGTTCTGAAACTGCATTGCGCGAGTTGATTGATGCCGTCTCCAATAAGGACGATGCCATTGCAGAAATGGTCATTGAAGACAAACCCATTAGTCCTTTGATCCTTAAGGCAGCCATTCGCCGCTTGGTTTGTAAAATCGAATTTGTTCCAGTCATACCCGGCTCTGCTTTTAAGAAGAAAGGCGTACAACCGCTGGTCGATGCAGTAGTTGATTATCTTCCCAGCCCGATCGACATTCCTCCGGCTAGAGGGCTCGAGCCTGGCACGACCAACGAAGTCATTGTTCCTGCGGATGACCACGCGCTGTTTTGTTCACTCGCGTTCAAGTTGTGGACCGATCCGTATGCGGGCAAGCTGGTTTTCTTCCGAGTCTATTCCGGTCAGCTTAAGAAGGGTGACACCATTTATAATGCGCGCACACGCAGACGTGAGCGGGTCAGCCGCTTGATGATCATTCAGGGCAGCGAGCGTAAGGATGTCGAGCAGGTCTATGCGGGCGACATCGCCGCGCTGGTTGGTTTGCGTAACATCGTTACTGGTGACACTTTGGTCGATGAGGACTTTGAGATAACACTCGAACCGCCAACTTTCCCAGAGCCGGTCATCAGTATGGCCGTCGAGCCCAAGACACGCGCAGACCGCGACAAGATGGGTGAAGGTTTGCAGAGATTGGCTGAAGAAGATCCGACGTTCCGCTGTTTCACAAACGAGGAGACTAGTCAGCTTATCATTGCCGGCATGGGTGAACTGCACTTGGAAATCATCATCGACCGCCTCAAACGCGAGTTCAAGGTGGAAGCTTCCACTGGTGCGCCTCAAATTGCTTATCGTGAGACCATCACCAAGAGCGCCGAAGGCGAAGGGAAGTATATTCGTCAGTCCGGTGGACGCGGACAATACGGTCATGCATGCATTACCGTTGAGCCCAACGTCAAGGGCAAGGGCATTGAAATCGTCAATGCTATTGTTGGTGGAGCTATTCCCAAGGAGTATATTCCGGCAATCATCGACGGCATTGAAGATGCCTGCCGTAGTGGCGTTTACGCCGGCTACCAAGTCATCGATATGAAGGTGAGCATTGTGGACGGCAGTTTCCACGAAGTTGACTCGAATGAACTGGCGTTCAAAATGGCTGGTATTTTTGCGCTCAAGGATGCTTTCAAGAAGGCCCACCCGATACTGTTGGAACCGCTCATGAAAGTCGAAGTCACGACTCCAGACGAATACCAAGGCGATTTGCTGGGGGACGTCAACCGCCGACGCGGTACGATCATAGGGATCGACGGCAAGGCAGGACAAACAATTTTGAATGCACATGTTCCGCTGGCCGAAATGTTCGGGTATGCCACTGCGATTCGATCACTTTCCAAAGGTCGCGCATCTTACTCAATGGAGCCACTCACATTCGAGCAGGTTCCGCAAAGCGTTCTTAACGTGATTTTGGAGGCCGCCGGCAAGAAACCTGCGGCGCGAACTTAGAAATTCTTAACCTTGTTCTTTGATTTATGGCTGCACAACGTATTCGTATTAGACTTAAGGCTTTTGACCATAGGGTCATAGACCAATCGGCACATGACATTGTAGAAACTGTCAAACGCACCGGTGCTCGCGTTGGCGGCCCGATTCCTCTTCCGACCCGTGTCGAGCGTTTCACAGTGCTGCGCTCTCCTCACTCGGATAAGAAATCCCAGGAAACGTTCGAACAGCGCACGCACAAGCGGTTGCTCGATATTATCGAGCCGACTGCGAAAACTGTGGATGAACTCAAGAAATTGAACCTTCCTGCGGGCGTCGATATCACGATCAAGATTTAAAGCATATGCTCGGACTCTTAGGAAAAAAACTCGGCCATACCAGTGTCTATGACGCCGCCGGCGTCTTGATACCGGTTACCATTGTTCACGTTGGCCCCAACCGCGTCATTCAAACGAAGACAGTTGAAAGCGATGGCTATAATGCCGTTCAACTCGGGTTCGACGATCAAAAAGAACAACGTATTACCAAACCGTTGCTTGGCCATTTCAAGAAATTTGGAGCGGCACCCACCAAGCGCATTCGCGAGTTTCGCGATTTCACTCTTGCGGTTAAACCTGGTGATGTAATTGGTGCCAATGTTTTTGCGCAGGGAGACTTTGTCGATGCCATCGGTATTACAAAAGGACGAGGCTTCGAAGGCGTAATGAAGCGGCATAATTTTCGTGGCGGTGATGCTACCCACGGCGCAAAAGGATGGCGGCGTCGTTCCGGAGCGATCGGACAGCGTCTTTTTCCAGGCACCGTCATGCGTGGCATGAAGATGCCCGGCCACATGGGCCACATTCAGCGCACCACTCAGAATCTCCGAATTGTTCAAGTCATAGAGGCTGAGAATCTACTTCTGATCCGGGGTTCCATTCCTGGCGCGGAAAATGATTACGTAGTGATTCGCGAATCGAAAAAGCTGCTCAAGGGTTCTGAACGCGCCAAGCGCAGGCTGGCCTTTGCGACACCCGCCGCACCGAAACCTGCCGCTCCCGGAACCAAACCTGCGGCCAAGAAAAAGTAATTTATGAAGCTCCCGGTTAAAGATATACAGGGTAACAGCCAGGGTGAACTGGAAATCAAGATTCCGCTGATCGAAGACGGAAGTGGCACCCAGGCCGTTCACGATGTCGTGGTCGCGTATCAAGCGGCGCAGCGCATGGGAACTGCTTGCACCAAAACCGTCGGCGAAGTCGCCGGCACCAACAAGAAACCGTGGCGTCAAAAAGGCACTGGCCGCGCTCGCGCTGGATCCTTCCAATCTCCGTTGTGGCGTGGTGGTGGTGTTGTGTTCGGTCCAAGACCGCGCGACTTCAGCAAGAAAGTCAGCCGCTCAACCAAACATCTGGCACTGCGCAAAGCTTTGAGTGAGCGCCTCAAGGCGGGCGACATATTGGTCATTGATGACATCAAGCTCAACTCGCCCAAGACCAAGGAATTTCTGGGCGTGCTCTCCACCTTGGAAGTGGATGGAACAGCGCTGATCGTTTCGCAGGGAGCCGACAAGAACCTGACCCTTGCATCACGTAATGTCATGCATGTTGAACTGACATCAGGGGAGAATCTCAACACCTATCAATTGCTGCGCAGCGACAAGGTACTCATTACCAAAGGCGCTTTTGAAGCCATCGAGCAACGTCTGACCAAAGAATAGCCCATGAACGCTTTTGAAATTATAAAAACGGTAAGGGTCACTGAGAAGGGTACCCGGCAGGCGAGTAATCTTAACAAATACACAGTTGTAGCTGATCGACGCGCCAACAAGCCCGAGATTAAGCAGGCCGTACAGGAACTGTTCAAGGTTAAGGTTCTTCAAGTCAACACCATGAATGTTCGCGGAAAACCTCGCCGTCAGCGTCAGCCCGCCGAAGGTAAAACATCGGATTGGAAAAAAGCCATCGTGACATTAAAAGAGGGCGACAAGATCGTCTTGACCTAACCGGAGTGATTCTATGCCAGTAAAAACTTTCAGACCTTTAACTCCGTCGTCGCGCTATGTGACCATCGCGTCCTTCGACGAGATCACTAAATCGCGTCCAGAGCGCAAGCTGACTGAGATTCGCAAAAAGAGTGGCGGTCGCAATTGCTACGGGCGCGTGACTGCGCGAGGCATCGGCGGCGGACACAAACAATTTTATCGCATTGTTGATTTTAAACGGAACAAGCTCGGTATTGAAGCCGAAGTCTTGGCCATCGAATACGATCCCATTCGCACTGCGCGGCTGGCATTGCTGAAGTACAAAGACGGCGAGAAACGCTATATTATCGCACCCAATGGCTTGAAGGTCGGTGCCAAGTTGCTGAGCGGATCAACCGCCGAGCCTGAAGTCGGTAATGCTCTGTTTCTGAAAAACGTGCCAGTTGGACTTCCTATTCACAATCTTGAGATTACTCCCGGTCGTGGCGGGCAATTGGTTCGCACTGCTGGCGGCTCAGCGACGTTGATGTCGCGCGCTGAGGGTTACGCTACGATACGGTTGCCATCTGGTGAAATCCGCAGAATTAACGAGGCGTGTTTGGCGACCGTCGGTCAGGTCGGCAATATCGAACATGAGAATGTTGTATTAGGTAAAGCCGGTCGTTCCCGTCATCGCGGTATTCGCGGGATCAGTCGAGGTGTCGTGCGCAACCCCGTGGACCATCCCAATGGTGGCGGCGCTGGAAAAGCCAAGAGCGGTGGCGGTTGGCAGCAGTTGACCTCTCCGTGGGGTTTGCTGGCCAAAGGCTATCGGACGCGCAATAAGCGCAAATACTCCAACCGTTTTATTTTAGTCCGCCGTGATGGTCGGCCAATGAAGAACAAGTAAACGTTATGGGACGCTCAATTAAGAAAGGTCCGTTTGTTGACGGCCACCTGCTGGAGAAAATCCAGAAAGCAAAAGATTCCAAGTCGAAAACGCCGATAAAGACGTGGTCGCGGCGGTCGATGATCACACCTGACTTTGTTGGGTTGACATTTAACGTGCATAACGGCAAAATCTTCAATCCTGTTTTTGTCACTGAAAATATGGTGGGACATCGACTTGGCGAATTCTCTCTGACTCGCACTTTCAAGAAGCACGGTGTCCATACGGCCAAAGCAGAAGCCAAATAGAATATGCAAGTTCAAGCCATCACACGCAATGTGCGCATGTCTCCGCAGAAAATGCGCGAGGTTGTGCGCCAGATTCAAGGGTTGCCCGCTTTGCAGGCGCAAGCCGTCTTGGCCATCGTTCCGCGCAAAGGTGCCAGGATAGTTACCAAAACTCTCCAATCGGCTATCGCAAACGCCGAAGACCAGGGCCGCAATGGTAAATTCACCCCGGTTAAAGCTGAATCCTTGCGAGTTCGTGAAGCGGTTGCTGGCGCCGCCACAACAATCAAACGTTTCACTCCCAAGGCACGCGGTTCTGCGGGCCCCATTCTGAAGCGCGGTTGCCACGTCAAAATTGTTCTTTCAGACGAATAACTAGTATATGGGTCAAAAAACAAATCCAATCGGTCTGCGCGTCGGTGTTAATCACGACTGGGCCTCCAAGTGGTTCGCCGAGAAAAAAGAATTTGGCAAACTACTTGCCGAGGACCGCAAGATCCGTCAGATTCTTAAGTCGAAGCTCGAAGGAGCTTCTGTTTCCAAAATCGGAATTGAGCGTGCTGCCTCACGCTGCCGAATCACTATTTATACGGCTCGGCCTGGCGTTGTCATTGGTCGCAAAGGCGCTGAAATCGACAAGCTCAAGGAAGATCTTAGCAAAATGACCGGAAAGGATGTCTATGTTGACATCCAGGAAATAAAGCAGCCGGAAGTGGATGCGCAATTGGTAGCCGAAAATATTGCCGTGCAATTGGAGCGTCGTGTGTCTTTCCGCCGGGCTCTAAAGAAGTCTGTTCAGGTGGCAATGGATTTTGGCGCGGAAGGGATAAAGGTTCGCGTTGGTGGTCGTCTAGGCGGCGCTGAAATTGCGCGCGTTGAAAAATACCACGAGGGCCGGGTGCCGTTGCACACTCTGCGGGCCAATATTGACTACGGCTTTGCCGAAGCCAATACCATGTATGGAAAATTGGGTATCAAATGTTGGATTTGCAAGGGCGACGTAAAATTAGAGAAGAAGGAACTGCAACCCCAGACGCGAGAGCCGCAACCCGCTCCTATCGCCGCCTGATAATTTTTTAGAAGGATTTTTAGTTATGGCAATGATGCCCGCAAGAGTGAAGTATCGCAAAATGCATCGTGGAAGCCGGGCCGGTTTGGCCTACAGTGGGGCCACGGTGGCTTTCGGCGAATACGGACTCCAAACGCTCGAACGCGCTTGGTTGGACACCAAGCAAATAGAAGCCGCACGTGTGGCGGTCACACGCTTTATGAAGCGGCGTGGCAAGGTTTGGATTCGAATTTTTCCTCAAAAGTCGTTTACCAAGAAGCCGTTGGAAACGCGAATGGGAAAGGGAAAGGGTCCTCTCGAATCTTGGGTTGCGGTTGTCCGTCCGGCGAACATTCTTTTCGAGGTTGATGGCGTGACAGAAGCAGTGGCGCGTGAGTCAATGCGTCTGGCTGCAACCAAACTGCCCATCAGAACCCGTTTTATATCTCGCCACTTTCACGGCTGATCTATTTATGAAGATGTTGGAACTTAAAGATTTGACCATGCAGGAATTGACGGCAAAGGGCCGCGATCTGCGGCACGAAATATTTAACCTGCGTTTGCAGCAGGCCAGCAGTCAGCTTGAAAAGCCGGCGCGCCTGCGCATTCTGCGTCGTGATGTGGCGCGAGTGGAAACCCGCATTTCGCAATCCCGCATTAAAGCGGCTTAATCTGTTATGCCTGAAATTATCCAGACTACCCGCGGACACCGCAAAGAGCGCCTTGGCAAGGTCATCTCCAGCAAAATGGCCAAGACAATAGTTGTTAGCGTGGAGCGACGCTTTCCCCATCCCCGCTTTAAAAAAGTCATTACGGCGTATTCCAAATTTTATGCTCACGACGAAAAGGCTGAGGCTAAAGTTGGCGACGTAGTGCTCATTCAAGAGACCCGTCCTTTATCCAAACTCAAGCACTGGCGTCTGCTCCAAGTGGTTGAGCACAATTCTGAAGCTGCTGTTGTTGCCAGTTAAGTTTAAAGGTTATGTTACAACTTCGATCCATTATAGACGTGGCCGACAACACCGGGGCCAAGCGGGCAGCGGTCATCGGCGTGATTGGCCGCAATCAAATGTATGCCGACATTGGTGATGTCATCAAGGCCCACATCAAGGAAGCGGCTCCGGACGGCACCGTAAAGAAGGGCGATGTCGTGGACGCCGTCATCGTCAGAACCAGGCAGTCGATTCGTCGAACTGACGGCTCCTACCTGCGATTTGACAATAACGCCATCGTTATAATTGATAAAGAAAAGAATCCGCGAGGCACTCGCATTTTTGGACCCGTTGCCCGCGAACTGCGCGACAAGAAGTTTATGAAGATTATTTCCCTTGCGCCGGAGGTTATTTAGTTTATGATCAAATCTCATGTCAAAAAGGGCGACGAGGTCGTGGTAATTGCTGGATCTGAGCTGGGCAAGCGCGGCAAGATTCTGGAAGTCGTGAAGAAAAAGGATCGTGTTTTGGTCGAGGGGCTTAAAATGATCAAACGCCACACCAAGAAGACACAGACCCAAGCTGGATCCATCGTCGAACGGGAAGGCACCATCCATATATCCAATGTGGTGCTGGCCTCCAAGCACGACGCCCTGATGGCAAAGAATTCCAGCGAAGCGCCTGCCTCATAATAACCAGGAATTTAATAAAACGCCCCGGCAAAATCCGGGAATAAGCGACTAATGAAACCCAGACTTTTAGAAAAATATTTAAGCGAAGTGCGTCCTGCAATGCAGGAAAAGCGTAAATACCAGAATGTTCACCAAGTTCCTCGTATTGAGAAGATCATTGTGAATATGGGTGTTAGCGCATCTCAGGAAAAGGGAGCGCTAGAGGACGCGGCGCGGGAGTTGGCACAAATCACCGGTCGCAAGCCTGTTATCAACATTTCCCGCCACAACATCGCCAACTTTAAACTGCGCTTGGGGCAGTCCATTGGTTGCCGTGTCACTCTTCGTCGAGAGGTCATGTATGAATTTTTTGACCGACTTGTCGGTGCTGCTTTGCCGCGTATTCGCGATTTTCGCGGCGTCTCGCCCAAGTCGTTTGACGGTCGTGGCAATTATTCTCTGGGTGTTTCCGAACAGAGCATTTTCCCTGAGATCGAACTTGAAAAAATCAAGCGCACTCAGGGGATGGACGTGACGATTGTCACATCTGCACCGACTGATGATGAGGCTTTGGACCTGTTAAAACTGATGGGAATGCCGTTTGCCGCAAAATAATTTTTTATGGCCAAGAAATCCTGGATTGAGCGAAATAAGAAGAAAGCCGCGACCGTTAAAAAATATGCGGTTATCCGCGCAGAATTGAAAGCCAAGGGCGATTACGCCGCGATTTCCAAGCTGCCGCGCAACGCCAGCCCCAGCAGGGTTGTTAATCGTTGCTCCATGTCCGGACGTCGGCATGGTTATTTGCGCAAGTTTGGTTGCTCGCGATTGACTTTTCGTGAGGCAGCCCTGCAAGGACTTATCCCTGGCGTGACTAAAGCAAGCTGGTAATACTATGACTGATCCCATTTCCGATATGCTTACGCGCATTCGCAACGCCAATCGGGCTTTGCTGCCGCAGGTTGCTGTTCCGCACTCCAAGCTCAAAGAGAGCATTGCCGTTGTTCTCAAACGCGAAGGTTATGTCGCCGACTACACAGTGGACGGCGCACCCTTTAAAACCATTAAAATCAAGCTAAAATACTCTGGTCGGAAGCCGATCATTGAAGGTTTGCGCCGCGTGAGCCGACCTGGGCTGCGCCGCTATGCAGGCGCTACTGAAGTACCTCGTGTCTTGGGTGGACTGGGCACCACGATCATGTCAACCTCTGAAGGGATTATGACCGCTGTTCAGGCTCGTAAGAAGAATGTTGGCGGCGAAATGCTCTGTATCGTTTGGTAGGATTTGCTTATGTCTCGAATTGGAAAACAGCCCGTGCCGGTTCCGCCTGCAGTAAAGGTGGAAATCAAAGGCCAACAAGTGTTCGTTCAAGGCCCTAAAGGCAAACTCGACTTCGAGTTGCCAAAGAGGACTTCCGCCAAGCTGGAGAACGGTAGCGTCATTGTCACCCGCGACGGCGAGGATGCCAAAGCCAAGGCACTTCACGGATTGAGCCGCGCTCTTATAAACAATATGGTTAAGGGGGTTCATGAAGGCTTTGTCAAAAAACTTGAAATCCAGGGTGTCGGCTTTAAAGCCGCTGTTCAGGGTAAGCTCGTCAACTTGAGCTTGGGTTACTCGCATCCCGTCAATTATCCCATTCCCGACCAAGTAAAAGTCACGGTCGAAGAAAATACCAAAATCACCATTGAGGGCCCCAGCAAGCAAGCAGTTGGATTGGTCGCATCCGAAATCCGGGCCTTTTACCCGCCTGAGCCGTATAAGGGCAAGGGCGTTCGCTATGTTGGCGAGAAGGTCGTGCGCAAGGAAGGCAAGACTGTCCAATAAGAACTTTTGATGTTACGGCAAAAACCGTGGCTGAATAAAATGAGAACTGATAAGAAACTGAAATTGGCGCAATTGCGTCATTGGCGCATTCGAAAAAAGGTCTCTGGCACTTCGCTGCGCCCGCGCATGGCTGTGAGATTCACCAACGAACATATTTACGTGCAGTTCATTGACGACACGATTGGCAAAACGGTGGCATCCGCCTCGACTCGAGGCAAGACGGTTCTGGATAGAGATAAACTCGGAGCAAATGTCAAGAGCGCGATAACTATCGGCACCTTAGCTGCTCAAGCGGCAAAGGCGGTTGGTGTGACTGAGGTGGTGTTTGACCGGAGTGGTGCTCGTTATCACGGCAAGGTTAAGGCATTGGCTGATGCGGCGCGCGAGGTCGGATTGAAATTTTAACCCAGTAGAGAATCAAAATTGTGGCTGAATTAACTCCAAACAGCATGGGCGGTGGCCAGCGTGGCGGCGGTACGCGTGGCGGTGGCAATCGTGGTCCCAATCGCGGCAATCGGCGTGGGCGTCCTCCCGGCGACCAACCTGATGGCGGACAAGGCGGGGCCAACGGGAATGAACTGACCGAAAAGGTTGTTTTCATTAACCGTTCTGCCAAGGTCGTCAAAGGTGGTCGGCGTTTTAGCTTTAGCGCATTGGTTGTAGCCGGTGACAAGCATGGTAAAGTTGGCTTGGGCTTGGGAAAGGCTATGGAAGTTTCCGAAGCCATCCGCAAGGGTGGTGAAATGGCTAAAACTCACATGGTCGCGGTCTCGCTGAAAGACGCTACGATCCCGCACGAAATCTTTACCGCTTATGGCGGCGCAAAGGTGCTTCTTCGTCCCGCTTCGCCGGGCACTGGAATTATTGCCGGAAAGACCGTTCGTGCTGTGCTCGAATCGGTCGGCATTAAAGACATTCTGAGTAAATCGCTTGGATCAAACAATCCATCCAATGTGGTTAAAGCTACTTTGGCGGGACTACAAAAACTGCGTTCGCGCGAGGAAATTTTTCGCGGTCGCGGTTTGGAAATTAAAACTGCAGCTAGCATAGTTGCTCAAGTTGCGCCAGTGAAGCCAGTGGCTGATATTGGCGTTTCTCCGGCAACGCCCTAATTTTTATATGCGTTTACACGATCTTAAACCACGTCCAGGAGCCAAGCACCGCCGCAAACGGTTGGGCCAGGGTGAATCCAGCGGACACGGAAAAACATCGGGTCGCGGTGGCAAAGGACAAACCGCGCGGTCTGGTAGTTCTATTCGCATCGGTTTTGAAGGCGGTCAGATGCCTTTGATTCGACGTATGCCAAAACGGGGATTCAATAACGCACGTTTTACTGTGCGTTTCGTTGCGGTGAACTTGAAATCATTGAACTCTTTTGAAAACGGCGCTGTCGTTGATGAAGTCGCATTGCGCAGTCTCGGGTTGGCCAACGGCCCCGTCAAACTGATCAAGATACTCGGAACCGGCCAATTGGAGAAAAAACTAACGGTGACCGCACATGCATTTAGTGCAACAGCTCGCGCGAAAATCGAAAGTCTTGGCGGCGTTTGCAATCTTATCGTTTCCAAAGTTGAAGCCGTAAAAGCGAAGTAAGGTCAAAACTCAATGTTTTCCGCCATCTTCAACACATTGGGCAATTGCTTCAAGATTCCTGAGCTCAAATCAAGGATTCTTTTTACACTTGCAGTGCTGGCTATCTGTCGGCTTTCTTCGCTGATTCCGACCCCCGGGTTGAACGGCGCGGCACTGGTGGATTACTTCCAAAAGCAAGGGGGCAGCGCCAATTCGTTGATGGGAATGTACAGCCTCTTTACCGGTGGTGGATTTGAACGGTGTGCGGTGGGATCGTTGGGCATTATGCCTTACATCAGCGCCACCATTATTATTCAATTGTTGACGGCGGTCGTTCCGTTCTTGAGCAAGTTGGCACGCGAGGAAGGCGGGCGCTCCAAGATTGTTCAATACGGACGTGTGTTAACTCTCTTGCTTTGTGTAGGGCAGGGCGCAGTCATGGCCATTGGCTGGGAAAATGCATCAACAGTCTTCCCAAATTTTGTGGGTGACTTGGTTTATCATCCTGGCTGGTGGTATCGCATACAGACGACCATCATTCTGACTACCGGTACTATGCTGCTGATGTGGCTTGGGGAGCAAATTACCGAAAGGGGCATTGGCAATGGTATTTCACTGGTGATAACGATCGGCATCTTGGCTCGGCTTCCTGCAGCAGCCCAAGGATTGCTGGATATGTTTATCCCTAAAGGCCACGGCGCTGAAACTGGTTTTATGTTTTTTCACGGAATCGCGTTAATTGGTCTTCTGGCGGTCGTCATTGGTGGTGTTATTGCAGTAACTCAGGCGCAACGAAAAATTCCGGTTCAATACGCTCAGCGCGCTGTGGGACGCAAGGTTTTTTCAGGCAGCAGTTCTTTCATGCCCTTACGCGTAAACTACGCGGGCGTCATGCCAGTCATTTTCGCTCAAGCGATTTTGATGTTTCCAGCGATGATTTTACAGCAGTTGGGAGCTCGGTATGAGAAGAAGTTTCTGATGGAGATCGCCAATGAGCTTCAACGCGGCTCAGCTATTTATCTGACTCTATATGGCTTGATGATTCTATTCTTTTCATATTTTTGGGTTGCGACACAGTTTAACGAACTGCAAATCGCTGATGATATGAAAAAGTCAGGTGGTTACATTCCTGGTGTTCGACCCGGTAATGCCACCAGCGATTTCCTACACAAAACGATGACGCGTATTACCTTGGCAGGAGCTATTTTCCTGACTGTCATTGCGGTCATACCGATTTTATTGAATGAGGCGATGCGCATACCGTACAATGTTGCTCAGTTTTTTGGCGGAACCAGCCTGCTGATCATGGTTGGCGTTATGCTAGATACAATGCGACAAATGGAATCGCATCTGTTAATGCGGCATTACGATGGTTTTTTGAAAAAGGGTCGAATCCGCGGTCGGTTTTGATGGGTAGCACGCGTGCGGTTCTAAATCGCATCTCAAAGCGATGAGCGTGTTAAAAAGCGCAAAAGATTTGGAAGCGATGCGGCCGGCCTGCGTTATGGCGGCGACCGTTTTGGCCGACATGGCTGCCTTTGTTAGTCCGGGGTTGACGACGCGTGAGTTGGATGATTTTGCGGCGACACGGATTAAAGCTTATGGTGGCAAGAGCGCATTTCTTGGTTATCGAAAGTACCCATGCCATACATGCATCTCGGTCAATGAACAGGTGGTTCATGGCCTTGCCGGAAATCGGCGGCTTGAATTTGGAGATATAGTAAGTTTGGACGTGGGCGTTGTTTTTAATGGGTTTATTGGGGACACCGCACGAACTGTTGCTGTTGGGGGGTGTAGTGTTGAGGGACAGCGGTTGATGGATGTGACGGAAAAGGCGTTGCATGAAGGCATTGCGAAGGCAGTGGCAGGCAACCGGGTGATGGATATATCAAGGGCTGTTCAGAACTATGTTGAGTCTTATGGATTTAGCGTAGTTCGCGAATTTGTGGGACACGGCGTTGGGCGGTCAATGCATGAGGAACCGCAGATACCGAATTACGTCGAGCGCAAGTCGTCGCCGAAGTTGGTGCTTGGGATGACGCTGGCCATCGAACCTATGGTTAATTTTGGCGAGAGCGGCGTAGAGTTTTTGAATGATGGCTGGACAGTGGTGACTAAAGATGGTCAACTATCAGCTCACTTTGAGCATACGGTTCTAGTGACCAAGTCTGAGCCCGAGATTTTGACATGGCCCGAGAAGACGCCATCGAAGTTGCTGGCAAAATCGTAGAGGTTTTGTCAACTCGGCTTTATTGGGTTGAGTTGGTTAATGGCCATCGCTTGCTGGCGCATGTGTCCAGCAGACGGCGGTTGAGCTTCGAGCAGATGTCGCTCGGAGATGTGGTGGAAATTCGGATGTCGCCTTACGACTTGTCGAAAGGATGCATCTCAGTGAAAGACGAATAATTTTATGAAAGTTCGCGCATCAGTGAAGAAGCTTTGCGAAAACTGCAAAATTGTGAAACGCAAAGGCGTGATACGAGTGATTTGCTCGAATGCACGTCACAAACAGAGACAAGGTTAATTGATTTATGGCACGCATCATCGGTGTTGAAATTCCTGGCGAAAAGCGAATTGATATCGCTTTGAGGTATGTTTACGGCATTGGTCCATCTAACGCGAAGGACATCCTTGTCAAGGCTAGTATCGATCCATCGATTCGAGCCAAGAACTTGACCGAGCAGCAGCTATCGCAGATTGTTCACGCCATTCAAGAAGGCAAATACATCATTGAAGGCGATTTGCGTCGGGAGCTGGGCATGAACCTTAAGCGCCTTCAAGGCATTAAATGCTATCGCGGAGTGCGGCATTTGCGCGGTTTGCCGGTTCGGGGACAGCGCACGTCCACCAACGCCCGCACCCGCAAGGGGCCGCGCAAGACTGTTGGCGTGCAGCGCAATCCTAACGCTAAGACTGGCATTCACTAATTTTCATTCTGTATGGCTGACGAAACAAAATCCAAAAAAACGCCTCCTTCGGCAAAGAAGGATGGCAAGTCCGAGCATTCAGCTCCTAACAAGGCTGCAGGTGCTGAAGAAGGCAAGGCCGCCAAGAAATCAGTCTTGGCTACTGAAGCAAGTGAAGGCAAGAAGCCTGCTGCTGAAGGCTCTGAGAAAAAGGCGGCTAACGCGCCAACTGAGCCGACCGGACCGGTCGCTGCCGCAGCTCCAACGGCTGCCGAACTGCTCGCTGATGACGCGGCTTCCAAGAAGATTATCAAGGTTAAGGGCGCAAAGAACGTTGCCGTCGGAATCGCCAATATTCTTGCCACGTTCAATAACACTAACGTGAGCATTACTGATATGCAGGGCAATGTAATCGGTTGGTCGAGCGCTGGACGTGTTGGATTTAAAGGCTCCCGCAAGAGCACGGCTTTTGCCGCACAACAGGTTGCTCAAGATGCCGCTCGTCAAGCCATGTCTCATGGCATGCGTGAAGTTGAAGTGCGCGTCAAGGGGCCCGGCTCCGGCCGCGAGTCTGCCATTCGTGCGCTTCAGGCCATCGGCCTTGAAATCACCACGATCAAAGATATTACACCCGTGCCGCATAATGGCTGCCGTCCTCGCAAAAAGCGCCGTGTGTAGAATTCAGAATTTGGAATCAGCAATTTGATATTTCATTATGGCTCGTTACACAGGTCCCCGCACTCGCATTAGCCGCCGATTTGGCATCCCAATCTTTGGTCCGGACAAGTATCTTGAACGCCGCAACTATGGCCCCGGTGTTCACGGCCCAAAATCTCGCCGCAAGCACACCGATTACGGTCTTGGATTAATTGAAAAGCAGAAGTTGCGCTATTACTATGGTTTGATGGAAAAGCAGTTTCGTGGTGTTTACGAAAAGGCACTCAAACGCCGTGGCGTAACTGGCGAGCAGATGCTTCAAATTCTGGAAACGCGTTTGGATAACGTGGTTTATTTGCTCGGCTTTGGAACGACCCGCGCAGCGGCGCGCCAATTAGTTTGCCACGGTCATATTAAGGTCAACGGTCGCAAGGTCGATGTTGCTTCTTATGCGCTGAAGGTTAATGATTTCATTGAGGTCAAGGATGTGAATGTATCGCGCCAATTGGCTTCGAAGAACATTGAGCTTTCGACTAGTCGCGTTGTGCCGGATTGGTTGACTTTGAGCAAGGAGACGTTCAAAGGAACCATCCTCCGGATTCCGACCCGTGCCGAGATACAGCCTATCGCCAACGAGCAGGCTGTGGTTGAATTTTACTCCCGCTAATTAAACAAACCGCTCTCCCGGGGAGAGCATGAACAATTAGATGGGCTAGCCGGTTGCGGGAAGCCGGAAAGCCAGTTAAAAATTGTTGAAAGAAATAAAATGCCAGTACGTTTAGGACGTTTTGAAATGCCCAAGCGGTTGACCAAAGATGAGGCAACCGCAAATAATACTTACGCCAAGTTTGTCGCTGAGCCCTTTGAAACCGGCTATGGACACACTGTTGGCAATTCACTGCGCCGTGTGCTTCTCTCGTCGCTCGAAGGAGCCGCCATCAGCTCGATCAAGATTGACGGTGCCATGCATGAGTTTACCACCGTAGAGGGTGTCGTCGAAGACGTCACCGATATCGTCTTGAACCTCAAGAAGGTACTCCTCAAATGTCACACTCGTGAGCCTCAGACCGTTCTACTATCCGTCAATAAGGAAGGTGACGTGACTGCAGGCGACATCGAACTCAACCATAACATGGAGTTGGTGAATCCCAAGCAGAAGATTTGCACCCTCGACAAGAAGAAAAAGTTCGAGATGGAGTTGGAGATCAAGGTCGGTCGCGGTTTTTGTCCTGGAGTCGAGAATAAGAAGCCTGACCAGGCGATTGGCGTTATTGCTATTGATTCACTTTTTTCGCCAGTGACCCGAGTCCGTTACGCGGTGGAAAATGCTCGAGTCGGTCAGCGCACCGATTATGACCGGTTGATCATGGAGATATGGACTGATGGTCGCATTTCCCCCGATGATGCTCTTACTCAAGCATCGGCTATTCTTCAACATCACTTGGACGTGTTTGTCGGATATGACAAAAATGCCGTTGAATTTGAGGAAACCGAAACCAAACAGGACGATGAGAAAGCCAAGCTCAAGAAGTTGCTCAATATGAGCGTTAACGAAATTGAACTGAGCGTTCGCGCGGCCAACTGTTTGAATAATGCCAATATTACCACTGTGGGTCAATTGGCCATGAAAACAGAGGCGGAGATGCTCAAATACCGCAACTTCGGCAAAAAGTCGCTTAACGAAATCAAAGAAAAACTAGCCAGCCTTGCTCTATCCTTGGGAATGAACATTGATCCAGCGTTGTTGGAGCTTCCTAAAGAAGGCGAAGTCAAGCTGACGGAATAGTCAAAATTATGCGCCATCTAAAACGCACGGCAAAATTGGGCCGCACCGGAACCCATCGCAATCGGATGTTGGGGAACATGGTATGCAGCCTCATCAAACATCGCCGGATCATTACGACTGTGGCCAAGGCCAAGGTCGCCCGTTCCGTTGCTGAAAAAATGATCACCTTGGGTAAAGCGGGCACGCTGCACGATCGCCGACTGGCATCGGCCAGACTCTTTCAGGACGAGGAAGCTGTGAGAATTCTCTTTAATGAGATCGCTCCGACTCAGAAGGATCGGCGCGGCGGTTATACCCGAATTATTCGCATTGCCCAGAAACGCCCAGGAGATGCTGCCGAGATGGCCATTTTGGAATTCGTGGACGTTCCAGCTCCTGCGCCCGGAGAATCCAAGGATAAAGCAGCCAAGCCAGACGGCAAGGTAGAACCCGCTCCTGTGGCCGCAGCTACGACTTAATCAGATCTTCAACTGTACCGCAGAGCCCGTTCTATAGAACGGGCTCTTTTTTTGTAACAGTTTAGCTTGGTTTCATTTTTTCTTACTTGTTTTTCTAACTGTTTGGTTGACTCAAAAGAAACGATGTGCTTCCTTGGTTTCTTGGATTAAAACTATTAACGCATTTATAATAAGCACGTTGTGAATTTCATTGA
>CAIUEN010000437.1 GCA_903898185.1 uncultured Verrucomicrobiales bacterium | reverse complement strand
CAAAGCCCTTGACCTTATCTGCCACCTCGTTGAGGGCGGTGATGAAAATGACGGGCACGGCGGCCAATTGCGGATCGCTTTTCAGGCGTCGGCAGACCTCGTAGCCGTCGATTTCTGGCATATTGATGTCAAGCAGAACCAAATCTGGCGCCTCCCTGCTGGCAGTCGCTAGAGCCATCTCGCCATCCGGCACGGGCCGCACTCTGTAGCCTTTGGCATCGAGCATGTCAGCGAGCATTTGGAGGTTGGCCGGCACATCATCCACTATCAAAATGTTCGGCGCGAGTTTCGGTTTCTTTTCAGTTTCAGAGTTCATTGTGTTTCGTTTAATAAATTAAGGCAGCGCCAATACTTTTTGCAGAGTGACGTAGTCGAATCGTTCCACCAGTTGGCGCAACTGGCGGCTGACGGTTTGGTTGTGGGCCGCCATCTCCTCCACCAAAGTCCGCATTTGGTTGTAATCGGCCAAGCTCATGGCTTCGCGCAGTTGGTTCACTAATTCCGCCGGCAACTGACCTATTTCCACGGCAGTCGGCAATTTCGCCTCGGACTCGAACAGAGCCGCAGGCTTCTCCGCTTCAACGTCCCGATAGACATAGTCCACCCCGGTCAACTGCTTGATTTGTTCCAGAAGGTCACCCTCTTGAAACGGTTTGCCCAAGAACATGTCCGCCCCCGCGTCCAACGCCATCTGCTGGTTCTCAGCAAACACGCCGGCGCTCAGAGCTATAATTTTCACCGTCAATCCGTGCTCGGCTCGAATCCGGCGTGTGGCTTCAAAGCCGTCCATGACCGGCATGCGCAAATCCAGTATAGCCAGGCGCGGCAACCATTCTTTGCAGAGCGCCACCGCCTCCGCTCCGTCATTGGCGGTGCGAAGTTCAAAGCCAATCGGAGCGAGCATACGTTCCAAGAGATCGCGGTTTTCCTGCTGGTCATCGACCACCAGCACCCGGCAGGCGGGCTGTCCGGGCAGGAGACGCAACACTTGGGGTGACGGCGCGTTTTTCGTCAAGACGTGGGCTTGATCTCCCCTGGCCACGAGGACGTTGAACCGGAACGTGCTGCCTATGCCCGGCTGGCTGCTGACCGTCAGATCGCCGCCCATCAAGCGCACAAACTGGCGGCTGATGGACAGCCCCAAGCCAGTGCCGCCACCGACTTTCTTGCCGACATTGGTTTGGAAGAACGCTTGGAACATGTGCGCAATGTCCTCAGGCGCAATTCCAGCGCCGGTGTCCTCGACTTCCATGTGCAGGCGTATGATCCCATCCGGCTCTGCGTCGGCGCGAACGCGCAGGATGATCGCGCCGCCGCTGGCGGTGAACTTTACCGCATTGCCAAGCAGGTTGATGATAATCTGGCGCAGCTTGGTTTCGTCGGCCAAGATGCAGCGCGGCACTTCCCCCTGCCGCTCGACATGAAAACGCAAATTCTTGGCTTGAGTGCGAAGGCTGAACATGCGCTCCAGATCATCCAACAGCAGGTGCAGGTCGAAGGGGGCCGGGTTGAGAGTGATGCGGCCCGATTCGATTCGAGCCGTATCGAGAATATTATTGATAATCGCCATCAGATGCTCGCCGCTACGCATGATGGTGGTCAATTCCTTAACATGGCGTTTGGAGGTCTCTGTATCGCGCAGCAGCAATTGGGAGAAGCCAAGGATGGCATTCATCGGTGTGCGAATTTCATGGGACATGTTCGCCAGAAACGTGCTCTTGGCGAGGTTGGCCAAATTGGCGGCATCCTTGGCCAGGCACAGCGCATCCTCCGCCCGCTTCTGTTCGGTGATATCCCAGTTGGTGCCGACCATGTGCGTGGGTTGACCGGAAGCGTCACGTCGCACGATCGCCAGAGCGCGCATGTAGTGGGTGCTTCCATCCGGCCAGAGCACGCGAAACTCGGTGT
>CAIUEN010000436.1 GCA_903898185.1 uncultured Verrucomicrobiales bacterium | reverse complement strand
TCTTGAAGTGGAAAACTGGTCGTTTTTCTACGGCCTAGTATAGTTCTCCTCGGGGTAGGCTTCTTTGAGCTTCGGGTTGATGACTTTGGAAACCAGGTCGCTGGTAGCGCCGTGAACTCTCTGCGATTTGGTTTGCACCAAGCTGGAAAATTCTGTTTAATTTCGCCGCTGACACAGTTAATACGAAACCAAGAAACGATTGATTCCAATGGGCTGGCGCTGGAGAAAAGTATATCGCACCGGGCCGGTAAACACTACCGTTACGGCCAAAGGCGTCGGTTGGAGCATCGGGATTCGTGGCTTGCGCTACGGAATCTCGCCAACCGGTCGCCGATATGTCTCAGTCGGATTGCCCGGCACGGGCCTTTACTGGACGAAATACCTTGATGGCCGAGACCCAACTAAAAGCTGGAGAAAGATAGATATGGAACAGACACCTTTTGAACCGACCAAAATCGGCTTCGCTGACAATCCAGAACCGCGATGCGCCTCTATTCTGTTGCTCGACGTTTCGGATTCGATGCAAGGCAACTCACTGGCGGAGTTACAGGCAGGTCTTGCCGTCTATCGCGACGAACTCGCCGCCGATACGCTCGCACGAAAGAGGGTCGAGATTGCCGTCGTCACGTTCGGTGGTTCGGTGGATGTGGTTCATAATTTTTCCACAGCGGACAATTTCATGCCACCAACTCTCGTTTCCAAAGGCGACACGCCGATGGCGCAAGCCGTTCTTATCGGACTGAACTTACTTGATGAGCGCAAGAAGGAGTATCGCCAGAACGGAATTCAGTATTACAGGCCGTGGGTGTTTCTTATTACGGATGGTGCGCCGACCGATGCGAACACCCCGCAATGGACTGAAGCTGTTGAAAAGGTTCGCAAGGGCGAGGAAGCAAGAACATTTTCGTTCTTTGGTGTTGGTGTCGAGAACGCCGACATACAAAAGCTCGGCGAACTCTGCAAACGCGAACCTTTGAAACTGAAGGGACTTCGCTTCCGCGAATTGTTCCAATGGCTATCGAATTCGCAGCAGTCGGTTTCACGCTCAACTCCCGGCGATTCCGTTCCACTCAAGAACCCCGCCGCTCCGGACGGATGGGCAACTGTTTAACTGGCTTTAGATGTGGAGGGCCATTGGTAAAAGCGTTGTCGGCACATCTCACCTGAAAGGGTTGCTACCCTGTCAGGATTTCTCTGATTACCTGCGCTGCCAGATTGGCGGCGAACCTGTCTTGATTGTTGGGGTCAGCGACGGCGCTGGGAGTGCCGCGTTTTCTCACCTTGGTTCACAGGAAACTGTCGGTGCGCTCTTGCGTCAGGCCGCATCTTGCGAATGTCCACTTCCTGACATTAATCGAGAGCACGTTCAAGGATGGTTCGCACACTCGCTGGCTCATTTGAAATCGGTGGCCCAGCGAGAAAAAATCGAAGTGAGGGATTTGGCTTGCACCGTCCTCCTTGCCGTGTTGGGCGAAGGGCACGCAGTATTTGCGCAGATTGGTGACGGGGCATGGATTGCGGAAACAAACGGAGTCCTCGGTGCAGTGACTTGGCCGCAAAATGGAGAGTTCGCAAACGAAACCAAGTTCATTACTTCGCCCGACGCTCTCGATTCGATGCAATTTCAGAAATGTTCCACCCCGCTGACTGCCGCAGCAGGATTCACTGACGGCATTCAAGCTCTGGCTCTGAACCTCGGTGCTAGAAGCGTGCATATTCCATTTTTCCAACCCATGTTTGCCGCGCTGGCTGATTGCGACGATGAAACCAGCTTGCTCTCACCACTCATCAGCTTTTTGTCTTCCGAGCGTGTAAACGAGCGGACAGACGATGATAAAACCCTTGTCCTTGCCCGCCGCGTGGCGGTTGATCAAATTCGCGATGAGCTGGCTTGATGAAAATGGGAATCTGATACGACTCGGCGCGAGGCTCACGACGCCCGGTGGCGAAGGCGTAATTTACGAATTAGCCAACGACCCAAGCAAGGTCGCAAAGATTTACCACGAAATTCCGTCAGCGCTGAAAGTCGCAAAGCTCAAACATCTCCGCAGTCTGGCGTCGAAGAACCTGCTCGAAATCGCTGCGTGGCCGACAAGCCTCTTGTTTGATGTAAACCACCGGCAAGTCGCCTGTGGCTTCATCATGCCGTTGGTGAAAGGCAAAGAGATTCATCTCCTTTATAGACCGCACGACAGATACGTGGAGTTTCCATCGGCATCATTGGAATTCCTAATTCACGTTGCCAAGAATAGCGCTGCTGCTTTTGAAACACTACACGAACACGGCGTAGTCATGGCAGACGTGAACGAAAAGAATTTGCTGGTCACGTCGAACGGCTACGTGCGCCTGATTGACTGCGACTCCTACCAGTTCTCGCACGCCTCTGGTGTTTTCCACTGCGACGTTGGCGTTCCACTGTGGACACCTCCAGAGTTGCAGGGGCGGGATTTCCATACACTAGTGCGGACCAAGAATCACGACCGCTTTGGGCTGGCCGTGCTCATGTTTCAATTACTATTCATGGGGCGGCATCCGTTTGCAGGCGTCCCCGACCGCCCTGAGCAATTTGAAATCGAGAAGGCAATCGGCCAGTTTCTATTCGCGTTCACTCCGAAAACGCGGTCGCTTGGAATTCGTCCACCACCTCACGCTCTCTCGCTGTCTGTTCTCCCGGATAATCTCGTTCAACTCTTTGAGCGGGCTTTCTTGCGTGGTTCTGAAAGAGATTCTGCTCGTCCGTCTGGACAAGATTGGTTTCAAGCGTTGGATTTCCTTTCCAAGAATCTTCGGGGTTGCTCACATGATTCCGGTCACAAATACCCCTCGCATTTGGCCAAGTGCCCTTGGTGCGAAATCTACGATGCGGGCGGGCCAAATTTTTTCATCAGCGTTGTTGTTCACGTCTCACCGCAGTTCGGCGCTGCAAATGTTAGTGCTTATTGGGCTGCAATTCAGCAAGTTTCGGCTCGTCCACTGGCGGCGAAAGAACTAATCGCCTTTGGCCAGCCGAAAGTCACGGCGACGCCATTGCCCTCTGGTATGTCAAAGACACGTCCGCAGTTTTATTTGGGCTGGTTGATAATCGCTGTCTCAGTCCCGTTGTTTTGGTTCGTTGGGTGTTTTGCAGCCATCGGAATCTTAATCGGCTGGGGGCTTATTGCTGAGGGGGCTCGAAGTAGTGAATACTCTGGCGAATTGAGCCGCAGGCAGCAGTCAGTCGAACAAGCAAGAATCGAATTCCAAAAGTCCTTGACGGACGCGAAAGGAATTGTTGACGACTATCACCAGCAATTCGAGAAGAAAAAAGCAGAGCTTCAAGCTGGATACAACCGATACCTACGCCTCGACCAAGAAAAGCGCGAGCAATTGCAGAAGCTCGAAGCGGGGAAGCGTGAACTCCAGCTAAATGAGTTTCTGGACAAGATTCTCATCCGCGACCATGAAATCCCTGAAATCAAAGCCAAACGTAAGCAGGCGCTTCAGGCTTATGGTGTCGAGTCGGCTCTTGACGTGGCTTACTCCATATCAGTTCCGGGCTTTGGACCACACCTCATTTCGGTGCTTCTAGACTGGCGACGCCAATGCGAAACGCGGTTTCGGTTCAACCAGGCAGGTCCGCTCCCGCAGAAGGAACTGCATGAGTTGGAGCTTCGGATAACCGACCTGCGCCGCTTGCTCGAAATCGAACTGCGAAGCGGTCCACAGGGGTTGAATGAAATCAGCGTTACAGCGGAGAGGAAACTGCGAGAATGCGAAGCTCGGACGGCGAACTTCGTTCATAAACAGGCACAGGCAGAGGCTGACAGGACTTTGTGCTCTTGAGAGGTTACTGCTACAGCAAGGCGTAAATTCGTGAGTTGTGGTGGTTGGTGATCTGTGCTACATTTTACCGGTTCAAAGATCGAAAACTTGATCTTGCCCAATAACATTGTGCCTTACCATCGTCCTGCTTTGGCCCCAATCCTCGTGGATTGGCCGTTTCTAATTGTCGCTGAACACCTCGCCTAAGAAATTGTTGTACCAATGGAAACGATGCTTTTTATTCTATACGTTTTGTATAGATAGAGCGATTTGATTTTGATAGGGAAAATCCAGAATTTGACGTTCTTAGGCGAGGATTTGGGTTTGGATCTCTCCGCACAAGAAAAGGCGGAGTTTGAACATTTAAGTCGGCGGCACTCCATGCCGCGCCGCTGAGCAAGAAGCAAGTGTCACTATTGACATTGAGAGGTACATTTGGCATGGTTATTGGCATACCTAGTACAGCAACTATTTAATGTTGTTATGCAGAAATACGACGCATAAATACATGGTAACATATAATGTTATTAAGCAGTCGCTATACTAGACCGTTACGAACCGAATATCCGGGTGCGATTTACCATGTTATGAGCCGTGGGAAGCAGAGGCAGAACATTTTTCGCGATGACGCCGACCGCCTGGGGTTTGTTTCCACGCTGGGCGAAGCTTGCCATAAAACAGGCTGGCAGGTGCATGCTTATTGCTTGATGCGCAATCCCTTCCATTTTGTCATCGAAACACCTTTGGCCAACCTGGTGGTCGGAATGAGCCATATGGAGGCGAGGCAGGGGTGGGAAACGCAGGCTGATCACCGGCAGAACCGGCGCGGTTGGTGCCTTGGGGAATGATCAATTCCGAAAGGATCTGCTTGCCATTGGCAAGTCGGCTGGTGGCAGCCACTACGGATCGGAACGCCAAGAGCGTGACTAGGAGAAAGCCAATCGGCTGGTTGACGAAGAGCTCAGGCGGCTGGGTTGGACGGAAAAAGAGTTGGCGCAACACTTAAAAGGAGATAAACAGAAGGTCGAAACAGCACGAATGCTGCGCCAGCAAACAACGATGACACTCAAATGGATAGCCCAGCGCCTGCACATGGGCAGTTGGACTTATGTGTCCAACTTGCTCCACCAAGACTATCACCATAATGTCAATAGTGATGACTCTTGCTTCTCTTGCTTGTGTGCTGGCCCTGTCGCCAGCGGGGTAGAACCGATGCGGGCCGAAGCGAAGCATTCCTGATCGCGGATTGCATCGTGCGAATTGGGTTCTGCTGGCCGGGCGCACGGAAGGACGCCATTGGCGGTTTTCATTTCTTCTTACACAGGTACGGAATTTGGATTCTGTTGATAATTCGCGTTGACCGTGATCGACCCTCGCCCATAGCATTGCAGTCGGTTATGGAATGGAAACGACCAGATTTCCCGCATGCTCTCATAAGCGATGAAGGGAACCTGCTAAACTCCACGGACGTCTTTGCCCTCATGCGGGAAGCATGGTGGGCGAACGATTGCTCCATCGATAAGGTGAAGCGACTTCTAAACAATTCTTTCTGGTTGGGGTTGTATCTCAACGGGAGGCTGGCTGGGCTTGCGCGGATGGTGACCGATCAGGAAACCGTATGCACGATAACCGATGTTATTATCCAAGAAGACCAACGTCGCAAAGGGTTTGGCAAGTGGCTAATGACCTGCCTCATTGAACATCCCCGATTGAAAGAAACGAGTATGACATTAGGCACGCAAGATGCGGACAGCTTTTTCGAGCAGTTTGGGTTCGTGCGCACTGGCGCAATCATGCACCGCCCTCCGGCACCACCTTCCACCAGTCCTAAACCCACCAAAAAGCCCGGCTTTTCACTCCTGAAAGCTGGAGCAAGTGTCATCCATTAAAGGTTCGTGTCAACACAGAAAATGATTCCATTGCCAAAACGTTTTTCTTTTGACACGCCGCACGCTTGTTCTCGCCAGGAGGTCGTTGCATTGCGCCGACACCTTCTTCGGTTCGGTTCCAACGTCCGCCGCCCTCGCCTCGTTGTCCCGCCCTTCGTTACGTTTTGTCCTGTCATCCATCTGGTTTTAGACCGGCCACAATCCGTGAGGACTGTTTGCTGGCCGACCCTTTCCCGCTCTCACAGGGCCAGAAAATCATTCAGGAAAGGTGTCAGCCGTATTGACATATTGGAGGGAATGGAGTCGAAAATGCGGGCATGCACGCAAGTTGAGAGTTCAGTATTCATGCTGGCCGCAGAGTTGCGCGTGAACACGACGATGACCAAGGCATGGATTGGCAGACGTCTGCGCGTGGGCACTCAATGGTATTTGATCTGGCTATTGGAAAGTATGCGTACATCAATCTTTTCCCGCAATGCAATTTCAAACGATATCGGCAGCAAACGCTTCGCCCTCGTTTGGAGCCAGGCGTTCAAGTCTAAGCCAGCGATCCGCCAACTCGGTGCAGTTGTGGGCTGTTTCCGGAACGGGCGTCAAAGTGGCAACAGCTTTCCCCTCCCGCACCAAGATTGCCGGTTCGCGCTTGCGTTCAACAAGTTCCAGAAGCCGCAAAAAATCTTTTGCGGCATCTGTGACTGAAATGGCAGTCTCGCTCATGCATGCCAAGATACCCGCAAATCACCAGGAGGTAAAGTGTTTGCCGAGCTATGATCAATTCCGAAAGGAGCTGCTTGCCGTTGGCAAGTCGGCTGGTGGCAGCCACTACGGATCGGAACGCCAAGAGCTTGACCAGGAGAAAGCCAATCGGCTGGTTGACGAAGAGCTCAGGCGTCTGGATTGACGGAGAAAGAGTTGGGGCAACGCCCAAAAGGAGATAAACAGAAGGTCGAAACAGCACAAATGCTGCGCCAGCAACAACGATGACACTCAAATGGATAGCCCAGCGCCTGCACATGGGCAGTTGGACTTATGTGTCCAACTTGCTCCACCAAAACCAACACCATAATGTCAATAGTGATGACACTTGCTTCCGCAGCCAGCGCCGCGCCGCCTTTTACAGAATCAAACGGGACGGCGTCTTGGACGAAATCAGCCTTCTCGAAGCCGCCGACGAGTTCCGCGCTCCCGATCCTACGGAAAAATCCATCCCGCTCCACGCCGCGCACCACGACCATATCAACGCCGCCCTGGTCAAATTCAAGGAATCCGTCGTGGCCGAGACGTTGCAGGCCGAGACGGTGGACGCCAACCAAGGCCCGAACGAGCAAAAGGCGTTGCGCTATCTTGATGGGTTTGTGAGTCTGCCGTTCGTCAGCGAGCAGGAACGCGCCTTGATCCAGGCTGCCAAAGTCGCCATCCGTCGCGCCCGCTTCCAGAACCTCCAGCGCCAGATAAACGCGCTCCAACGTTCCACCAAAACGGTCAAGCTGACCCCAGCCGCGCTGGCCGACAAACTCATGCAGATTCTCCGCACGTACCCTCTCAATCAGGATGCGGACGCCCCGGTTTCTGCCGCAGCCCGGCCCATCGATACCACCCCGGACATCATTCTCTCCGAATCCTTCGACAAATGAGAGGCCTCAACCCGACATCTTATCCCCCGGTCACCGATGCGCACAAATCCCGCTTGACCGCCGCGCCTTTCCTGCCGATACTCCAATTAACAATACCCGCCAAGCCTCGGGTTGGGAGCAAAACTCCCGACACTGCTCAAATCGGCGGGTTACTCGTTTCCGGGGGAAAAGAAAAAGACAATGCCAGGCATTTCTGCCCGGACAAAGCCTCCGCCGAAAGCAAACTCCTTCTGCCTCTCGATGTCAATCCTTTGCCAATTGACCTTTTCCCGCTTCGCTTCCTTCATGCCCTCTCGTAAATTGCCAACATGACACGCGATCAACTCCAGCACATTCTCCAGCAAAAGTTTGACCAGAAAGATTGGCTCAAACTCTTATGCGAGGTTTTACCAGCTACGGAGGTTTTCCGAACTCCTCAGACTGTGGGTGCCACAGGAACTCAAACCCTGTCTGCCGTTCAGATCGCACGCATTCCCCTGCCTGGCGGTCGAGTAGTCGCAGTCCTTGAGGTCAGGCTTTCCGGGCAGGTGGACCTGCTGCGCAACCGTGTTGGGTTGCGCAATTTGATCGCCCTGTTTATCGATCAGGAATCGGCCCATGCCGTGTTGGGGCTATTCCGAGGCGCGGGCGATGACTACCGGTTCTCGTTCGTCGCACATGCCAGCGAGATCGGAGCCGATGGACAGCTTTCCAGAACAGAAACGGCCCCCCGCCGTTACACCTATCTGCTTGGCCCTGGGCAGTCCTGTCGGACTCCCGCCGAACGCCTCGATATGTTGCGTCAACGCGGGCGGGATGCGACCATGGATGACCTGCTAAAGGCGTTCAAAGTTGAGCCTTTGTTCAAGGAGTTCTTCACTGAATATGGTCAGGTCTTCACCCAAGTGGAAGATCTCATTCGGCCCACGCTCCCGGATAGAGAATCTCTCCGTCTCTTCACACAACGGCTTTTTAACCGGCTCATGTTCATCGCGTTCATTGAACGCAAAGGCTGGCTCCGTCTCGGGCAGCGCACGGATTACCTCAATGCGCTGTGGGACGACTATTGTTCCAAGCCCAGGCGGGACGAACCATCCACCTTTTATCGGGAACGTCTGTTCCCGCTCTTTTTCCTGTCGCTCAACAACCCGTCCGAGCGTGACTTGATGAGCATCAATCGGGGCGGTTATCTTGCCACGCTCGTCGGACAGGTGCCCTATCTCAACGGCGGTCTTTTTGACAAGGACGCCGCCGATGAACCGCCCGGCCTCATTGTTCCAGATGCCGCCATTGCCGCCATTTTCGACCCGGACAAAGGGCTCTTCGGTCGCTACAATTTTACAGTCGCTGAGAGCACGCCGCTTGAAATCGACGTCGCCGTGGACCCCGAAATGCTTGGAAAAGTTTTCGAGGAATTGGTCACCGGACGTCACGAACAAGGCAGCTATTATACCCCAAAACCCATCGTCTCCTTCATGTGCCGCGAGGCCCTGGTTGAATACTTGGCGTTCCGCTGCCAAAGGGAAACCCGGCCTGCCCTTGAATCTTTTGTCCACGAGCACAACCCATCCGCATTGCACAATGCCGAGGCCGTGCTTGCGACGTTGCGCATCGCCCGCGTGTGCGACCCCGCGTGCGGTTCCGGCGCTTACCTGCTTGGGATGCTGCATGAATTGCTCGATCTGCGAACCTGCCTGTTCCAAGCCGCCAAGCTCGATGCGATTACCGCGCACGAACGCAAATTGGAGATTATCGAAAGCAATCTCTACGGCGTGGACCTTGATCCCTTTGCGGTGAACGTCGCCCGCTTGCGCCTCTGGCTCTCTCTGGTGGTCGAGTTCGAAGGAGAAACACCCCCGCCGCTTCCAAATCTCGATTTCAAAATCGAACGGGGCAACGCCCTCTCGGCGCCAGCTCCCGACACGTTACTGGGCGAAACCAGCGCTCTTAGGGACCAGGTCATCCGCACCTTCCGGGATAAAAAAGGCGACTACCTTCGCGCCCACGGTCAGGCCAAGAAAGACCTCAGGCTTGAAATTGACCGTCTTAGAAATGACCTTCGCGTATGGCTGCATTCCGATGCGCCTGCCGACGCCTTCGATTGGGCCGTCGAATTTGCCGAAGTCTTTCAATCCGAGGAATCCGGACGATCAGCCGAAGAACAAGGCTTTGATATTATCGTAGCCAACCCGCCGTATGTGCGGATGGAACTTATCAAGCCCCAGAAACCTATCTTACGAAAGCGGTTCCCGGGCGTCCATTCCGAGCGTGCCGACCTCTACGTCTATTTTTACGCCCGAGCCCAGGAACTTCTGCGCAAAGGCGGTGTCGCGGCTTTCATTTCCTCCAACAAATGGCTGCGGGCCGGTTATGGCGAATCGCTTCGCCAGCATCTTTTGGACTCGCAGAACTTCAGGCTGGTGATGGATTTTGGCGAGTTGGGCGTGTTTGATTCCGCCGCCACCGATGCCGCTATTTTTCTGTGGCAGAAGAAACCGCGTTTCGATGCCGCCACCCGCTGGGCTATGGTCAAGGATTTGGACGGCTGTTATGCCGAGGGTGTCCGCTCGCACTTCCTCCGGCTTGCCATTGATGTTCCCGCCAGCCAGTTTGGCGAAAGTAAACCACGACTGGCCTCCAGTGCCGCTGCCGATTTGCGCGGGCGAATGGAACGAAGCGGAAAACGACTTGGCGAATTTCAGGGAGGTCAGGTTTGCCGCGGCGTAGTCACAGGTTTGAACGACGCTTTCACTCTGGACAAAACCACTCACGATAACATTCTCCATGAAAATCCTGTTGCGTCAGAAATCATCAAGCCACAGTTGCTAGGTGATGATGTCCGCAGATATGAAGCTCACTTCCGCGAGTCCTACCTAATATACGCATACCACGGTCTGGACATAGGTCGGTATCCAGCAGTTGAACGCCATCTCAAAGGATTTCGTTCGTTTCTAGACAATACAGGCAAGAGAATTGGACTCGACCATCGAGTTACCAAACAAGAGTGGTTTGAGCTTCAGCAGCCGCAAATGGCATACAAGGATTTCTTTGAGCAGCCGAAGATCGTTTTCCCTCAGACAGGAAAAGAATGTCGATTTCTCCTTGATGACGGAACCAGGATTCTTGACCAGACAGTATATTTTCTGCCGATTTCGGATTGGTTCATCCTTGCTGTTCTCAATTCAAAGAGCTGCTGGAATTACCTTGCTGAAACTTGTGTTTCGCTCGGCGACCCACTCAACAAGGGAAGGCTTCGTTTTCTCAAGGATTATCTCGAAGCGATCCCGATTCCTGATGTCTCGCCCTTCGACCGTAAAGCGGTAGGCGATTTGGCAAAGAAGGCCCAAGAATTGCACACGCAACGCAGGGTGCGAGTGGAGCGTTTCTTGCGCGACATCGGCATCGACCCCGCGCAAAGTACCAGCCGCAATCCGCTGGAGCAGGCTTGGAATCTTTCCGCCTCCGAGTTCACCAAACGCGCCAAGCGCCAGCCATTGAGCCTCTACGAAGCCGTCCGCGACGAAACATCCGCCCTCACCGAGCAAATTGCGAAAGTCGAGGCTGAAATTGATTCCCGCGTTGCCGCTCTCTACGGCCTGGATGCCGAAGATCAGCGCTGGGCCACCCAAGCCGGCACATCGGGTAGGCCTGACGACAAGCAATCGCTCTTTTTCCGCGTTCTGGGCAAGCTCAAAGAGCGCAGCCCCTATTTTTCATTCACAGCCATCCAGTCGGCCATCAATGAAGAGGAATTGGCGATCAAAGATTCCTCCCTCAATGTTTACCTCAGCGAGGCCGTCAAACAGGGCCATGTCCACGACGCCGGGCGTGGGTGGTATTCCCGCTTGAGCGAACCGGTGCGCCTCGATCCCAAGCCTGTATCCAAACTCATCCGTGCGGTTGAGAAAGCCTTCCCACTGCTCGATTTTACCGTCTGGTCCACCGCGCAAATCAATCCCTGGATGCACCACCTGCTGGCCCAACCGGTCGCCTTTCTCAGCGCCGCCGAAGACACTCTGGAATCCGTCGCTGAAACGCTCCGGGCACAAGGTTGGGAACCGGTTGTGAATCCCCCGCCAAGTACGGGACCGAAGGCCGTCCGTCCCAGCGAGAAAACCGTTGTTCTGCGGCCCACCTTGACCAAACAGCCCCCAAGCCAAGGGCGGCAGGACGCCATTGAGAAAGTGCTGGTGGATTTGGTGGCGGAAGCGTCACGGCTTTCGCTCATGGACCAGTCTGAAGCCGAGGGGGTAGTGACGGCAATCCTATCACGTAATCTTGTTCAAACTGCTGAAATGCAAAGCTATGCAAAATTTAGAAGACTCAAAAATACGTGTTTTATATAGATTAACCATCTCCTCTAAAAGATGTTTTGAGGAAATAGTTAATTGCACAGAATTAACCAAACCGCATTCCCGGCGAAGGTAATTGCATATGTTTTCCCCAACCGTCTTTACCCCCGACTGGATTGACACCCAACGACGGATGCTTGGCAACTGCGACCCTGGAATCCTAGAAAAATGTGTCCACGCCTTCACGCTCCTTGGTTACTTGGGGGAAAGCGGCCTGCCGTTCCTCTTCAAGGGCGGTACGAGCTTGCTGCTTCACATGCCCGAGGTGCGCCGCCTCTCGCGAGACATCGACATCGTGTGCGTTTGCCCGGCGGCGGATGTGAATGCGGTGGTTCAGGCGATTGGCCAACGTGCTCCTTTTCTTCGCTGGCAGGAAGACGACCGTGGCGCGAGAGGGCTTCCGCAACGGCGGCACTTCAAGTTTTTCTACCGCTCGGCACTGCCAGGCAATACGGAGCAGGAACTTCTGTTGGACGTGGTCGAGGAAGCCCGCGAGGTTCACACGATTGTTCTGCGCCCAATCCGCACCAGTTTCCTTGAGCCCGAAACGGAACATCTCGTGCGCGTGCCAACGGTTGAAAGCCTGCTTGGTGACAAACTGACCGCTTTTGCGCCCCATACCACCGGTGTGCCATTCTATTCCGCCAAGAGCGGGGAGGAACAATTGCAGCAGGTCGCCAAACAACTCTTTGACGTGGGCGTATTGTTTGACGTCGCCACCGATTTTGAGGCGGTGACCAAATCTTATAACGCTATCTCCGCGCAGGAATCCGAATATCGCGGCAACCAGCACACTCGTGAGGCCGCGCTCAAGGACACCTGGCAGGCTTGCATCGCCCTCACGGCCACCAAACCGGCCATCCTTGCCAATTATCCCGACGCGTCCCTGTTGAATGAGGGCCTTGACAAAATGCGTGGCCATCTGACTACTCCAGCCTATGTGCAGGACGTTCAAGCCCGTCGAAGGCTGGCTGCCAAAGCTGCCACGCTCGCTCCGCATTTGCATGCCGGTGTGCGGTTTGATTTCGGGTCAATGCGTTACACCGGCAGCCGCGAACAGATTGAATCGCTTCGCGTAGCGTCGTTGAACGGACACATCTTATCTTGGATTGACGGTGTCAGAGCAGTAAATCCCGAGGCATATTACTACTGGCATCGTTCTCTCCAATTGAATCATCCAAACAAGGAGTGACGCGCCTTATCCGAATCCCCTATGAGAGCCAAAAGCAAAGGAAAGCTGACCGTCAAACATCAGAAAGTGCTTGTCCTATGAAACGCGACATGAACCTCATCCGGCTGCTGTTGCTGGAAACCGAAGGCGAAGACCCCAAGCCTGATCTTTCCGCATACACAGAAGATCAGCGCATTTACCATTCCGCACTTCTGATTGAAGCCGAATTGGTGCATGGTGTCATTCGAACGGACGAGATCGGGCAGCCGAACGGCACGGTTCGACTCCGACTGACCTGGGCCGGTCATGAGTTCCTCGATGCCGCCCGCAACGACACCGTCTGGCAGAAAGCAGGCGAGCGCATCAAAAAGTCCGGGGTTGACGTCACCGTCTCCCTGATGAAGGACATCTTGAACCAACTCCTTAAACAATCGCTAGGTTTGCCATGAGCGAAAACACACAGATCGATAGGATTCGGTTTCGGAATTATAAGGCATTTCAAGACTATTCCGTCACTTTGCGCAAGTTCAATGTTCTCGTTGGCCCGAACAATGCTGGAAAATCAACCGTTTTGGGTGCTATCAGAATGTTGTCCGAGGGAATCAGACGTGCCCGTTCAAAATCACCACAACTGATTGATGGCCCAAATGAGAGCGAGCGCGATATTTGATGGCGATTGATTCACGCTAATTGATGGATTGCTTGTTTTTCAATCAAGCCTCATTTTCCGTGCTTAATAAAGCCTCGGATTATTTGATTACAAGAAGAGTGAGCACGATCATTGAGG